>JBIKPR010000053.1:0-19785 GCA_044357345.1 Bacteroidia bacterium | reverse complement strand
ATAATAATTATTTGTTAAATGTCTGAAAAGACTAAATTTGCAACCCTTTACTATTATAAAAATAAGAAAACAATGAGTAATGCAACCATTCACAGCAATTTGAATCCTTTGGATTCGATGATGAAACGTTTTGATGAAGCGGCTAAAATCATAGGCCTTGATGAATCAGCTTATGACACCTTAAAATATCCTGCAAAGATCGTTACTGTTAATCTTCCAGTTATTATGGATAATGGAAAAGTAAAAGTATTTGAAGGACATAGAGTACAACATAGCACAACATTAGGTCCATCTAAAGGTGGTATAAGATATTCTATGGATGTAACCTTAGATGAAGTAAAAGCCTTAGCAGCATGGATGACATGGAAAACTGCGGTAGTAGGTATTCCTTATGGCGGTGGAAAAGGTGGAATCAAATGTGACCCTAAGTCAATGAGCAAAGGTGAACTTGAACGTTTAACACGCGCATATGCGGCATCAATGAGTGATGTTTTTGGTCCAGATAAAGACATTCCTGCTCCAGACATGAATACTGGTCAACAAGAAATGGCGTGGATTGTTGATGAATATTCAAAGATTAAAGGTCAATATACTCCGGCTGTAATTACAGGAAAACCAATTTCAATGGGAGGATCTTTAGGCCGAGTAGAAGCTACAGGTAGAGGTGTAATGGTTTGTACCCGTTCTGCTTTAGCTAAAATGGGATTAAAACCAGAGGAGTGCACTTGTGTAGTTCAAGGTTTTGGTAACGTTGGATCAATTTCAGCCAAACTTATTGAAATGTTAGGGGTTAAAATCGTAGGTATTTCAGATGTAACAGGAGGATATTACAATCCTGAAGGTGTAAGTGTCGAAGAAGCAATGGCATATTCTAAAGAAAAAGGCAATCTTGGAGGATACACTGGCGGTAAGAATATCAGCAATTCAGAATTGTTAGAATTAGAATGTGATATTTTAGTTCCTGCAGCAATGGAAGACCAAATTACAGATGCTAATGCTGGTAACATCAAAGCCAAACTAATAGTAGAAGGTGCAAATGGACCAACAAGTGCCAATGCAGATAAAATATTAAACGATAAAGGCATTATAGTGGTACCTGATATTCTGGCTAACGCAGGTGGTGTAACAGTTTCTTATTTCGAATGGGTTCAAAACAGAATGGGTTATTTCTGGACTGAAGAACGTGTAAATAGAAGAGCAGATAGAGTAATGAAAAGTGCTTTTGATGTTGTATTTGACACAGGTAAAAAACATACAGTAAGTTTGAGAACTGCTGCATACATCGTAGCCATTGATAAAGTTGCTACTACACAAAAATTCAGAGGAGTATTCTAATGTTAATACACAGAGAAGGATATAAAATCATTTTAGTTACCTTATTAATTCTTGCAGGAATTAATATTGGTGTTCAATCAATATTAGGCGACCAGCACTTAATAGGCAAAATAGTTTTATCAATATCTTTAATATTCTTCATTCTTATAGTTCAGTTTTTTCGCAATCCCTTGCGCAACACAATTATAAATGATAACCAGGTTATTGCTCCAGCTGATGGTAAAGTTGTAGTTATTGAAGAAGTTGAGGAAACAGAGTACTTCAAAGACAAACGACGTCAGGTAAGCATATTTATGAGCCCTATCAATGTGCATGTAAACCGCAATCCAATTTCAGGAATTGTTAGATATGCAAAGTACCATCCAGGGAAATACTTAGTTGCTTGGCATCCAAAATCATCAACGGAGAATGAAAGAACGACCGTGGTTATTGCTGGCTCGAAAGCTGAAGTACTATTTAGACAGGTAGCTGGTGCATTGGCGAAGAGAATTGTTTACTATGTTAAGGAAGGAGATATGGCTACTCAAGGTGCTGAAATGGGATTTATTAAGTTTGGCTCTCGCATTGACTTATACTTACCATTATCCGCTAAGATAGAGGTTTCACTTCAACAAAAGACCAAAGGAGGAGAGACCGTGGTTGCCACTTTGGCTTGATTTTTGAATAATTTTAAACATATAAAATATTAATACAACAAATGAAAAAGTTAATTTTAAGCATCGTTTTAATTGCAGGATTGTCTTTCATGGCTAGTGCCCAAGACAATGCAGCAGGAAATACAACTTCTAATTCTAAGCCTAAATCGATTATCGAAGTGGCTAAACCAGCAGCAGAACAAGCACCTTCAGCAGCTGTTGTGACCAACGATAGTACTGCAAAGAAAACTACTACAGCTTCTACTGAGAAGAAATGTGCTAAGAAATCATGTTGCAAGAAAGAAGCATCAAGTTCTTGTGATAAAGATAAAGCCGAGGGTTCTGCATGTTGCAAAAAGAAGACAGAAGCAGCAACTAAAAAGGATTAATTATCTAAATAATATTTAAAAGCCTCTATCATTTGATAGAGGCTTTTTTTAATTAAGTTACATTATGTGGTTTTATAGCATTAAGCAGCCTAGAATAGAATTAAAGTATGTTATAATATTCAAAATGCTGTTGCAATGATTGTTGTCAAATTAAAAGTTATGGGAATGTAAATCAAAACAACATTTAGAAAGTTAGAGAATTTATTATCTTTTCAATGGTAGTGGTTAAAATAAGCTCAATGAAGAAATATTAGGACATAAAAAAGGCAGGATATTAATCCTGCCTTTTCAATATTGTAAATACTAAAACTTAGTAAGTTAACTTGAAGTCAACTCTTCTGTTTTTAGCTTGACCTGGTTTGGTTTTGTTGTCAGCAATCGGTTGGCTATCACCGTAACCTGTAGCAGTTAATCTCATAGCTGATACGCCCTTATTGATTAAGTATGCCATTACAGCGTTAGCACGTTTTTGTGACAACTCTTTGTTTTTAGCAGGATCGCCCACGTTATCAGTATGACCATCTATAGAAACATTGGCTTCAGGATATTCGTTTAAGATTTTAACTAATCCATCTAAGTCATCGTAAGATTCAGCCTTAATTACATCGCTACCAGTTTCAAAGTTGATGCCTTTGGCAGCAAGAGCAATTTTTTGTACTACTTCTTGTTTGATTTCAGGACAACCTTTATTGGTAGCAGGACCAGCAACTTTAGGACAAACGTCTCTGTTGTCATAAACACCATCGCCATCTGTATCTGGGCAACCTTCTCCATCTTTAGATCCAGCTACGTTCGGACATTTGTCTTTTTTATCTTCAATGCCATCACCATCTGAGTCAGGACATCCATTGTATTCTTTTGGACCTTTAACAGTTGGACAAGCATCTTCAATGTCTAAAACACCATCACCATCTGTATCAGGGCAACCTTGGAATTCAACAGGACCAGCTTTTTCAGGGCAACGGTCTTTGCTGTCTATAATACCATCATTGTCTTTGTCAGGGCAACCGTTGAATTTACGCGGACCGAAGTTGAATGGACATGAATCTTGGTAATCTGGAATTGAATCCAAATCAGAATCTTTAGGACAACCATCTTCGTTGACAGGTAATTGCCAAGGCTGAGTTTTAGGACATTTATCAAGTGCATCAGGCACACCGTCTTTGTCTTTATCTTTTTGTGAAACACCACCCATTGAAGCATCTCCATAAGGAAGGTTATAGAAAAAACCAAGTGAGTGAAATGCAAACAAATCATTGTTCTTGTTTCTTGTGTGGGTTAAATAAGCATATGGTTCACCATCCCAAATGTCATTAAATGTGTAGTTGAACATAGATTGTAATCTAATACCAAACTTTTCATTTAAACTGTATTGGAAACCAATTCCAGCAGCAGCATTACCAGCAGCACCAGTGTAAGAGTTAGGATCTCGGCTTACATTACTGTGCAAGTACACACCACCTAAACCCAACATTATATATGGAGTAAAAGGTTTGTCTTTTAGTAACTTAAAACGTATACCACCATTAACGGTAGCTAAATTTGTTCTAAACTGTACGTATTTAAATTCAGGATCTACATATGGAAGAGCAGTGAAGTATCCTACATCACCACCAGAACCAAAGAATGATAAATCAATGTTTGGGGTAAGGTAGTAACTGATAGATGCTCCAATTCCTTGGTAGTTAGGCTTTCTAGCAAAGAACAAGGCAGATCCTAGATCACCTTGATATTCATTAATTCCACCGTTGATTTCTATTCCAAGTCTTCTCTCTGCAGATTGCGAAAAAGCCTGATTAACAGACAAGATTGCAATGATAGTAACTAGTAATTTTCTCTTTATCATAAGCTGCTTTTTAATAGTGATTTGTTGATATAACCCGACAAATATATTAAAATGTTTTACTTTAGAAAGAATTTTTTTAATTTTTTTTTAATTTTTAATAGACAATTCGGTTCCAGTTTTAATAACTTGGTATTGTTTTAAGCCAAAAGTTGCAGGCCCATTAAGGACTTGTCCATTCATAAAGAATTTCGAATCACAGCATTTTTCAAATCCCGTGTTTTTTGAAGTTCCGCATCTAAAGACCATAAATGAGCTGTCAACTTCAATTTTGGCGCAAGAAGTGCTAGGTTGGTAACTGCACGATCTATCGAAGGCGTAGTATTCATCATTTTGATAATGAACCACAACAACCCCTTTTACTCCCCCATCCCAATACAAAAATGTACCTTCGTTGAGCAAATGACTGTACAATGGGAGCGCCATATTTATGGTTATATTTACCGGTACATCAGCAATTGGATCATTGTTGATGTTGTTTTTTTGACACGAAATCAGAGTTGTGACACTCAGTATCGCTAATGTAACTATTTTATTCATAATTGTAAAATCCTTCCTTGGTTTTTCTGCCATTTAGACCAGCTTCTACTTTTTGTTTTTGTATTCTACTTGGCCTAAATCGGGCCTCATAATTAAACAATTTAAACTGACTTTCAGTTACTGAATAGTTGGTGTCTACACCTATTAAATCCATTAATTTAAATGGGCCCATTTTAAATCCACATGATTCCATGATTCCATCTATTATTTGAAAATCACAAACATTTTCCTCTAGTGCTTTTAAGGATTCAACATAGTACAATCTTGCAATTCTATTGACTATGAACCCAGGTGCATCTGCAGCTACAACTGCCTGTTTTTTAAGTGCTTTAACGAAATTAACCGAACGGTTAACAACAATTTGATCTGTTTTAGCCCCTTTAATTACTTCCACTAATTTCATAATGTGTGCTGGATTGAAAAAGTGAATTCCTATTACATTTTGAGGCAAACTTAATCCAGCGGCTATTTGAGTAATGGGTATAGAAGATGTATTGGTTGCATAAATTGTTTCCTCACCATTCAAATCTATAAGTTGTTGAAAAAGAGAAATTTTAATTTCTGGTTTTTCAATAATAGCTTCAATAATTAAATCTGCTTTTAACTCTGTTAATTTGTTGCTATAAACTATATTTTGGAGACACGAATTGTATAAATTTTGATCAATTCGGCCTGTTTCCAGCATTTTGTTTAAAATTGTTAGATTGGCTTTCTGAGCAGCTTCAAGTACGCTAGAATTGATATCAAATAATAAAACCTTGAAATTCGCTTGAGCGCAAACCAAGGCAATACCTGCACCCATTGTTCCTGCACCTGCAATTCCTACCGACTTAATTTCTTTATTTTCCATTTTATCTTGCGAGCCAAAGCTCAGGGTTTTGTTTGTCTTGATTAAACCAAATTTCAAAATGAATTTCAGTTGCTCCATCTTCATCTTCCGCAATGCTGCCTATCACTTGTTTAAAGGATACAGTTTGTCCTTGACTCACACTCACATCTCTCAGTTTGGAATAAACGGTATAGTATTCACCATGGTTGACTATTACAGCTTTTCCCATTCCAGGAATATTTATAATTGCTGTTACAGTGCCTTTGTGAATGCAACGTGCGTTAGATCCACTGCTTGCTTGAATATCAATGCCATTGTTTTGTACGGTAACCTGATCTAGTTTCTCATGGGCATGCGAGCCAAAACGTTCACTGATGAATCCTTTTTCTACAGGCCAAGGCAATCTACCTTTATTTGCGGCAAAGTTATCTGATAATTGTTTAACTTCTGGTGTAACACTTGGAGTCGAATTCTCGGATTTATTCTGTGTCGTACTTTTTCCATCAGTTTTTCCAGAGCTTGATCTCTGATCTACAGCTTTTTTCCTAGCAGCAGCAATTTCTTTTGCAATAATGGCGTTAATCTGTGCGTTTAAATTTTCCTTAGCTTTTTTCTGTTTTTCTAAGTTCTTTTTTAATTCAGACTCTTTCCCAGTAAGTGCTACAACAACCTTGTTTTTTGCCGTTTTATCCTGTTCTAGCTCTTTAACCTCAGATTTTTTATTGACAGCTAATTTTTCTTTAGAAACCTTAAGGCCGAGTAAATCTTGAAGTATGGTTTCAAGCTCGTTTCGTTTTTCATTTATTCTAAAAAGAAATTTTTCCTGTGCAGCATTTAAATAAGCACTAAAACGGAATCTTAGGAATAATTGATTAAATGATTTTGCCGCAAAGAGGTACAAAGAGTTGTTGTATACTTTTTTACTTTTGAATGATTGAACAATCGCTTTGGCATAGTTTTTTTTTTCTAAGTCAATTTGGCTGTTAAGAATTTCAATATCATTTTTTTTACCTTCAACATCTTTGTTAACGTAGATAATTTCCTCATTAATGGTATTGATTAACTCTTCTCTTTTCTCAATTAGTCTCGAAATTGTAACAATTTCTCTTAGACTTTGTTGCTTTTTGTTTTTTGTTTCTTTTAGGATTTCTTTAGTTAAAGCAATTTCCTCCTCAGTCTTTTTTCGCTGTTTCTCCAGATCTTTTTTTGTTTGCCCATCACTGCTAAAGGCAAACGCAAAAAATAAAACAAAGAATAGAATTTTATTAATTGGTTTTTTCATATGATGAAGGTATTTGACATGGAAAATTTAAAAGTGTTTCAAAATCTATATCTGAATATTTTAATTCTAACTCAATATTTTTATTGTTAAACTTAGATTGTATAAAGGTAAAGACTGGGAAGTTGTGTGTGTTAAATACGGCATACTCTGAATAAGTTATTTTGGCATAATTGGGATTTAAATTATCATCCAAATTACTTGAATCTATTGTATAAGATTGCTTATTAAAGGCATGTGATGTATTGTATTTTGGTTGAGGATATCGAATAGAAATTTGAGCATCATTTTGCAAAGCGATTTGGTACAATTTTAATGCATAAATTGGATTTGCTATGATGATATTTTGGATTTGTGAAACAGTTAGGGCAATATCTGATAAACCTTTAAACTCACTTGTTTTATAAATGGAGTATTTTTTTTCTAACTTATTTAAAATGATAACAGAATCATTGTTAATTAAAATTCTATATCCCTCAATGCCAAACATACCAGCTGATATCCAAATTAGAGAATCTTTATACATCCTTATGCTGCCATTTGCGCTAATTTTTTTACCATCTGTCTGCCTAAAATCAAAATCAACTTTAGATGAAAAATAGGTCCATGGTTTTAATGTAAAAGAGAGAATATCAGATGCTGTGGGATTGTGTATGGCTGAATCAATATCTAACTTAACAACGGGAGGAGCGGTTATTTTATTTTTCTTACTCGCACAAGAAGCAAGAAAAATTATAATGAATAAAATTCCAATTTTCTTATTGTTCAAAATATTTACCATCTTTTATTTTTTTATCAATTGTAGGAGAAACCAATCCCAATGTTAGTGCTTTTTTCCAATATTCTACTGCTTTATCGATAGAATTCAATGCATAAAATACATTTCCTAAATGATCAAATACATTTGGATCTTTGTTGTTTAGACTTAGCGCTTCTTGCAGGGTAGTTTCAGCATCTTTAAACTGTTTTAGTTTAAAATATGAAATCCCTTGCTCTAGGAGCAATTTGCCTTTAACATTTGGATCAAAAGCAAAACTCAGTCCACTTTTTTCGAATTCAATGGCTTTCGAGTATTCCTTAACTGCATTGCAAGCTCTTGCGGCCTCCAAGTATATTAACGCCACATTAGGGTAGTATTCTAAGGCTTGATTTGCAATGTCAATTGTGCTTTTAAACTGCATTAAATGGTTGGACATTTTTATTGAACCAAGCCAAGCATCATACATGCCAGGACTAATTTCATTAATTTTTGTATAACATTTTAGAGCATCCTTAAATAGATTGATTTGTTCAAAATAAATTGCTGCTACTGATAAAGACTTAGGGTTTTCAGGATAGTTTTTAACCAAGCAAAGCGCTAGCACATTTGCATAAACTAGATAGCTAGTATCTGCATTGATCTTTTGGTTAATTTGTTTACAAACATCTAGTTTTATATCCAGGCTTGTTAATGGGTCAGAAAAGGCATTGTTTAAATAAGTATTTGCTTCAATTATTGCTTTTTTGGCCGCCTTTAATTTGAATAATGAATAATTTAGGTTGAAATTGTCGGGATTGAGTGCAATTGCCTTTTCGAAATTTTCAAAAGCGCGTTTTTCATCATTTTCTTGAAGATATAGGTTTGCATCATCAATGTAATATTTATACTTCAGAGGACTTGCTTTTTTAATTTCATCATATAATAAATGAGCAGATGCAAAATCTTTAATTTGAATATAGAATTCAATGAGTTTAAGCGTCGAGTTAAGTTTATAGCCAGCATTTAACTTATATTTCAACCAAATATCAATTCTATCTTGAATAGGATTTGTATTGCGAACGTACAATGCATCTAAAGCCTTTAATACTTGTTCATTCTTGGTATTTTGAGAAAAAGTTTTAGAAAGTACTTTTATCGCTTCATTTAAATTGCCATTTTCACTTAATTTTTCTGCATACCATAAACTATAATAAGTATTCACTGGAGCCAAATCATAAGCTTTCATTGCATTTTGCAAGCTTAAATTTGTGTTAGATAATTCGTTGTAATTTTTACTTAATTGGTAATAAATGGAGGCTTCATCTGGCTTTAGACTAACACATTTTTCCAGATTTTTAATGGATAAGGTATAATTAGCATTTCCAAATTGGGTACAAGCATCAATAAAGTAATCATCAAAACTTACTTGTTTGACGTTGCCGGAAGCATCAGAATGTACTTTTTTTTTATAGGGTAGTTTACAACCTTCAGAAAACAGAATACTTCCTGATACAAAAATCATGAAAGCAATATGTAATCTGTTTTTCAATAGAAATCAATTTAATGTGCTGTAATCGCCGATACTTAACTCATTACAATTACCTTTTATGGTTACATGGTTTCCAATTAAACTGTTTGTAAATGAAGTATTTTCGATATCGCAATTGGTTTGAATAATACTATTTGAAATGGTAGAATTTTTAATTGTACTTTTCATTCCTATGCTTACATGCGGGCCAACGGTACAATTTTCCAAAATTACCTCTTTGTCAATAAAACATGGTTCAATAATGGTTACCCCAGCTTTGTTTGATTGAGAGTTATCGAATTCTGTTTTTTTAATTTCCAAAATCCTTTGATTGGTATTAACTGTTGCATCTTTATTTCCACAATCAAGCCATTCTTCAACTTCACCAGGTCTAAATACCAGCCCTTTGTTTTTCATGTTTTCCAAAGCGTTGGTAAGTTGATATTCACCTTTTTCTTTGATATCATTGTCAACCAAATATTGAATTTCATCTAGTAAATTATCTCCATCTTTAAAATAATAAATACCAATAATTGCAAGATCAGAAATAAATTCAGTTGGTTTTTCAATAAAGTCAGAAATGCTGTTATCTGCATCTAGCTTAACAACACCAAATTGACTTGGATTCGCTACTTTATGCACCCAAATGGTTCCATCAGCTGATTTATCAAGGTCAAATTCTGCTTTGAATAAGGTGTCGGCAAATGCAACAATTACTTCGCCAGTTAGTGCAGGGGTAGCGCACATTACTGCATGTGCAGTGCCTAGAGCTTGGTCTTGGTAATAAATTCTACCTTCTGCACCAATGCTTTCAGCAATACTTAACAATTGCATTTCAACTTCATGACCGAAATCGCCTATGACAAATGCAACCTCATTTATTTTATCATTGCAAACTGAGGCAATGTCTTCAACCAATCTTTGAACAATTGGTTTTCCAGCGATAGGGATTAACGGTTTAGGGATAGTTAAGGTATGAGGCCTCATGCGTTTGCCCATGCCAGCCATCGGGATTATTATATTCATTCCACTCATTTAAATTCTATTTTTATTTATTTCCTGTATGTCCATATCCACCTGCACCTCTTTCAGTAACACTAAGGTCTGATTCAATTTGAAAATCAGCTTGTAAACAGCTTGCAATAACCATTTGAGCTATCCTTTCACCAGGTTGAATTTTATATTCTTCTTGTCCTAAATTTATTAGTAAAACTTTAATTTCACCTCTGTAATCTGCATCAATAGTACCGGGAGAATTAAGTACTGTTATTCCATGTTTGAATGCTAAACCACTTCTTGGTCTAATCTGAGCTTCAAAATTAATAGGCAATTCGATGATTAACCCAGTTGGAACCAATACCCGTTCAAATGGATTAATTGAAATTGCTTCTGAAATGTTAGCATATAAATCAGCCCCAGCAGATTGTTCAGTCTGGTAGGATGGGATTGGATAGGCTCCTTGATTTATGATTTTAACTTTCAAAATATTAAAGGTTTGCAAATTTAAGTAATTTTTCTCTTAGGTTGTAACATCCAAATTATCAACAGCATCAACGCAAGCAAGAACAAGTATATTGTTATTTCCATGCTTTTGACATGAATATGACTAACGATTTCTTTTGAAAGCAGCCAAATGCATACAGAAGCAATGATCAGTATGATGTATTTGACTAGAAAATATGGAACTTGATAATGAAAATGGCCAAGAATGTAAGAAGCTACGCACATCAGTGCATATACAATTAAGGTAATCCAGGCACATGCAACAAATCCCCAAATCGGTATAAGTGCAATATTCAATACGATTGTTAAAGCGGCACCAGAAATTGCCAAAACAGCCCCAAGTTTGGTGTTGTTTGTAAACCTGTACCAAATACTTAAATTGTAATAAATGCCCAAGAACATATTGGCTAACAGGAGAATTGGAACTATGTATAAACCGTTCGGATTTTCAAAAAACGCTTCGTTTTTAATAAATAAATGGGCCAATGGTTCTATAAAAAACACACACGCGAGAAAAATGAAAGTACAAACGGCAATAAACCAATACATAACCAGTGCATAATTTTCTCTAGAATCTTTGGATTCTTTTTGTTTAAAGAATAATGGTTCAGCAGCAAATCTAAATGCTTGCACAAACATTGTAATAACCATGGTTAGTTTGTAAAATGCACCATAAATACCATTCTGATATGAACCTTCAGGGGCTGGAAGTAATTTTTTTAGTAATGTTCTATCGAGTGTTTCATTAACAATGCCTGCTAAACCAACGAATATTAAAGGCCAGGAATACTTTAGCATTTCTTTGAATAGCTCCTTATCAAATGGGTTGCTGATTTGGAAAACAATAGGTGCAAGAATTAAAAAGGATATAAAACTGGCAATAGCGTTTGCTATAAGTATTAGGGAAACTTGGTCAAAATTAGCTAAGACATTAGGTGTAGCTTTTAAGAAAAATAAATTAAGGGAAATGTTTACACCAATATTTATCAATTTAATTGCTGCATATTTTAGTGGCTTTTCTTCATACCTAAGTCGCGCAAAAGGCAGGGCTGACAAAGTATCAAAGACTAAAAAAATTAGACATATATAAACATATTCTTTTTGTCCTTCAAATCCAATGAAATCTGCACATTGAGGTGCGAAAAAATAGACAGAAATAGCAAAAATTAAAGTAGTGAACAATAGGCTCTTTTGAGCATTGCTATAGACCAATTTAGAATCTTTACCATTCCTAATGAAGTTAAAATAGGACGTTTCCATGCCATATGTTAAAATGACATTAAAAAATGCCATGAAAGAAAAGATGGTGGTTATATCACCATACGAATTCACGGTTTTTAAATACTGTGTGTGAGGAATTACCAATAAAAAATTGATAAATCTCCCAAGCATAGAGCTTAGACCATAGATTGCTGTTTGAGATGCTAGTTTGCGAATTAGTCCCACCGAGGACAAAGATATAGGATAATCAAGCTAGCTTGTTTGAAATTATTTCAACAGTTCCCAACTTTTGTCTGCTAATAATCTTGCAGAGCAAACATGTCTTTCATATGCCTGTTTTTTACCCCATTCAATAGGTGAAATGATAGACAAGACCGTTTTACCCTTTTTTTCATATACATGATAAACTGTACCAATAACGGGTTCAAAATTTAAATCGGCCTCATAAATTTTTCTAGAAATTATTAATCTTTCTTCAATTAATCTTGCTTGTTCAATGATTAAATCCGCTTGCTTTTTCAACATGGATATTTGTTGATGCGCTTGGTGCTGCATCGTTTCGTATGCATTCGCCTTCAACAATCTTTTGTCAATCGGTTCTATCTTGGGAGACGACACCGACAAGGGTATTGGCGAAAACTTATCTACCCCTTGGTAAATAGCATCACTTTTTAAAGGATCTAAGATAAAGTCATCATTTTCTTCCATTTTGCATTTTTTAAAACACTTATCAGCTATTTTTGTTCATTATTTATGAAAAATACAATTTATATAATGGGAATATTAAGTTTAATCACCTCCTGCTTTGTTGGAAAATCAAAAAAAGCAGACGCAACCACCACCACACCAAGCTCCAAATCAATTTATGATCTTAGTGTAAACACTTTAGACGGAAAAGGAGTGATCAAGTTGGCTGATTACAAAGGTAAATACATTGTAATTGTTAACACTGCAAGTGCTTGTGGTTTTACCCCTCAATACAAAGATTTACAAGCATTCTATAGCAAATACAAAGACAGTAATATTGTTGTTTTAGGATGTCCTTGCAATCAGTTTGGAGGTCAAGAGTCTGGCACTGCTGTAGAAATTGGCAGTTTTTGCGAGAAGAATTATGGCGTTACTTTTCCACTGACAGAAAAATTAGATGTAAAAGGATCAAATCAAAACGGTTTGTATGCTTGGTTAACTCAAAAATCATTGAATGGTTCAGGTGATTTTGAAGTTAAATGGAACTTTAACAAATTTATTATCAGTCCGAGTGGTGAATTGGTGTATTATTTTGCTTCTACTGTAAAACCAACTGATGCCGAGTTTTTAAAGGCAATTGGCAAATAAATTAATGGTACCATCTGAAATACAAGATGGACCCTATCAATAACATATTTACAATTTCTTTGAGAATATTTATTTTGCTGTTGGCAAAGTAGAATGTGAAAGCAAATGCTAAAGGGATTGTAACAAATGAAAACTCCTGCCTCGGGTTTTGTTTACCTGTGGTCATAAGAACTAGTGTGGTAATTAGAAAAATCATCATGAACTGTATAAATCTTCTTTGCTTGGTGGAGTTGCGGAAGAAGTTTCTATACATTCGGAAGAACGCTAAAACACCTACTAACCCTACACTTGGAAGAGCAGAATACAGAGCCCAATATTGGTTATTGAAATTGCCATAATCTGGGAAAAAAAGGTAAAATGGCAAATAATTACCATTGATTAAATAATTTACCATTGTGCCAACATAAAGCGGCAATAAAAATCCAATTAAAGCTGAAATGTTTTCTCTGAAATTAAACTGTCTAAAAATATTTATTCCAATAAGAACCACGATAAAAAATGCTATGTAAGTCATATTTAACAATGCACTTAAACCTGCTAGAGTAGAGGCTGAAAATATCGAAATGCTTGGGTTTTCTGATTGAAATAAATTTAAAATTGCGCCCAGAGAAACAATCATAAAAAAGTTGACAAATATTACCGGTCCAGCATAAAATTGATCAACAAAAACCGAGTTTAGTAAAACAAAAAAATAGGCAGGTAAATATGAAGGAAAAATAATAAGCTCGTGTTTAACGCAAATATTATTGAAAATTAACCCTGTTAAAAACACAAAAATAGTAGAAATTAAAAATCCAATAATTGGATAATAATTAAGCCACTGAAAGAACTCAGATAGATAACTAATATTTACGGTTTGTGTAGTATTTATGTACGGAACGAGTAGTCCAGTAGTTCTAATTACAATGGTAAACAGAAACAAAAACAGTATAGTTTGATTAAAGGTATATGAGAATAAACGTATCAATATAGTAGTTTTATAAAAGTGAAATCTCGGTTTTGATTGATTGGCAAAACTATGCTATTTGCGGTAACTTGGTTGTATTCTGATGGAATAAGTAAAGCATAAAATTGATCATTGTTTAAAAGGATTTTTTTAGAATGCTCACCATTTGAATTGTAACTTACCTGAATAATATCTGCATTAGCACTCAATCTATCGTTATATAGAATGTTTATTTCTGCATCATTAACCATGATTACTATCCCATTATAATAACCTCCATCATTTATTGATGATTGGTTTTTGTTAACAATATCAAACCAATTTGTGTTTCCATTTGAATCTAAATCAAGCACCAATACCTCATCATTGTTAAATATTCTTGCGTAGGTACTTTGTGGGATTCCATTAACATAAAAGATATCACTTTGTGTTGTAATAAACATTCTTTCACAAATTGCAAGCATTCCACCATCCAACTTGGGAATTAACTTTTTTATTTTAAACTTATTAAGTTGTTCGCCTTTTTGCTCGTTTTTGAGACCGAGGACTTGGCTTACTAATTTTCGGTCGAAATCGTTGTTTAATTTCGATTTTATGGCGAAGTTTACACAACTTATTTTAATAGAGAAATAACCTTTGTTTTCATCCTCATCAGTTACACCCGTTAACCCAAATGCAGCAACTTCCATTAGTGACTTATTATAGGTTAGTTTATAACCGCTAAAAAATGTATTTTCATCATTCAGCCCGATATCAATTTTAGAATTACTAAATATGTTAAAGGCCAATAATCTATGTTCAAAATCTGCGGCTAATTTACTTTTGAATTTTTCTGACTTCGAGTATATTAAATATAGATTTCCTGTATCATCTATAAGGGCATCTCCTATGAATAAATTCTCAATTTTACTTGGTATTGAGGGGATTGGATTCGATTTAATTTGTTTGTTCTGAAGAATAAATGAAATTAAGTTGGTGGTTTCATTTTCACCACTGAGGTACCAAATAAGAAACTTGTCTTTTTTAGAATTGTATTCAATTCTTAAATCAGACATTTCAAGGTCTGGATTCGTAAAATTGACAATTGTTGATGCTTCAGAAATGTTAAAATTAGAATCGATGGTTTGATAAAATAATCTGCTTAAACTTCCCTTTGTGTACTCTTTTGAGAATGCAATTATATTATTAGGGGTTACAACTATTTTTTCTAATTCAGAATTGGGTATTTTAAAGGTTTTACTCTTTAAAAGATTCATTCGTTTATCAAAATACTCAAGTATAAAATAACGGCGAAAACTACTGTTTCTATGTTTGAGGACATATACTCCAAATTTATTTTGACCAATTACTTTAGTAAAATCTGTTTTTTTATCAAGGTTATTTTTATTGGCCCATAGGATTTGCTGGGAAAAGCAATTTTGAGAAGCTGAATAAGCTAACAAAACTATTAGAAAACCAAGCCAATTAAATTTGTTGTAAATTTTCACTTAATGCCTGAAATAAAGGGCTAAAATACTATGTTTGTAGTTGATTACAAAAATAATATATATTTATTGAAACCAGCATTTTTTTATAACGATGTAAAGACCGAGAAAGCAATTCTTGTAGGCGTTCATCGCAAAGGAGATCGAGAAAATCACCTTAAGGACTATTTAGATGAATTAGAAGCATTAACAAGCACGGCTGGGGCAATAACAAAAGGAAGAATTACGCAAAATTTAGAATACCCTGATCCCAGGACATTTTTAGGGGAAGGTAAATTAAGTGATTTGGAAATTATGGTTAAAGTTGAAGGTGCCGATATGGTTATTTTTGACGATGAATTAAGTCCATCTCAAATAAGGAATATTGAACGGGTAGTTAAAGATGTTAAAATCCTAGACAGAAGCATGCTGATTCTTGATATTTTTTCTAAAAATGCAAAGACCGCGCAAGCAAAGACGCAGGTAGAGCTTGCTCAGAATCAATACATGTTGCCTCGATTGACTAAGATGTGGACACACTTATCCAAACAAAAGGGTGGTATTGGCATGAAGGGTCCTGGTGAAACTGAAATTGAGACAGACAGAAGGGTAATTCGAAGCAATATCACAAAACTTCAAGAGCGTTTGGCTCTGATTGAGAAACAAAATTATGTACAAAGGCAAAATAGATTTGACAAGAAACGTGTTGCTTTAGTTGGCTATACAAATGTTGGAAAAAGTACAATCATGAATCTTTTAAGTAACGCAGATATTTTAGCTGAAAACAAATTATTTGCTACTTTAGATTCAACAGTTAGGAAAATTGTATTGGAAGACCAAAGATCAGAAGGTAGGCATATACCTATTTTGCTAAGTGATACGGTTGGATTTATTAGAAAACTACCAACACTGTTAATTGAGAGTTTTAAGAGTACTTTAGCTGAGGTAATTGAAGCAGACGCGTTAATTCATGTTATTGATATTTCAAATCCTGATTTTGAAAATCAAATGACATTGGTGAAACAAACGTTGTTTGAAATAGGAGCAAAAGACAAACCTACTTTATTGGTGTTTAATAAAATTGATGCTTATTTGGAGACCAATCCAGACACGGTATTAACTGAATTTGAAAGAAGTTGGATAAGTAAGGAACACGCACCAGTTGTATTTATTTCAGCAACGAGCAAAACCAATATTTTAGGGTTTAAACAAAAAATCGTGGAACTATTTCCGGAAAATTATTGACCTTTTTTTAATAGCCATTCTCTGGCTTTATCTATATCCAAGAAAAATTTAGAAGGGTAAGAATCTTTGATGAATTTTAAATAAAAGTTAGTGGTCATTTTTTGAGTCAATGAATAAACTACAATTGCTTCTGCGGCAATAAGCGCCTTGTTGTCTTTATTGTGCTCTTGTATATATATTCGCGCCGCTAATTCCATTTTTGCATTTTTTGATAATACAACAAGACGTTTTAACCTTGTATTATTTGAGAATTTATATAAATCATTCAGCAATAATTTAATTTCATCTAAAGTAACTATTGCCCCATCTTTATAATGAACTTCTAATATTCGATCATCTGTGATGATAAAAGGTTTTAATACAGAATTTGTGTATTGCATAGAATAAAAATTATATTTTGTTTAAAATATAATACTTGATTTATAGTGCATTACAAACTATGTACCACAAATTGTTTTTTATTTTTAAATTAATTAGTATCGAGTTTAGTGCTAATATATTTACTTTTATATTTAATGACGATAAGGTTACAATTTGTTTAAATATGAATCTCTAAAAATGAGAATGTTATTCTCTAGGTTTTGAAGGTGATTATTATATTGTACACTTAAATATGTATATTTATCTAAGCTTTATTATATTTATACAATATAATGACCTATTTTGTTAATAATTTGAAGTACTTGTGTTTGTATCAATGATTTAAAATTTGGAACAAGTAGACGAATTTTGTGGTTCTAACGCCATGAGGGATCACCTAATTTTCGAGCAATTACACAAAATGTTTACCAATGATATTGAGTTGGTAAATGAGGAACTTGAGTCAATATCAAGTTTATATAAGAACATACCCTTAAGTGAATCGAACAAAAAAACTTTTTTAGATAAAACTTTCAAAAGCAAGTCAGCATATTATGCATGTTTGGTAAATACAAAAATTGATGCTTTATTGATTCCAGATTATTTGGAGACAAAACTTAGTAGAAATATTCTTATAAAAAAGGAAACTGAACAATATTTCCGTTCCATAGAAAATTTCCATTTGCACACAATTCAAAGTTCTGCATCAATTTATGAATGTATATTATATAATGAGGGGCTAGAATCATCAAATAGTTTTGATTTGTTTTCTAATCAGGCGCCTGAATCAGCATCTTGTCCAGAGGAGCTGAAAGTGATATTTGAGCAATGGCTAGAAGATTTTAAAGGTTATCATGCCCTTGAATCGATGGTGTATTCACTATTGGATTGGCATGCATTTAACCATTTTAGTTTTGCGAATAAGCGTCAAATATTATTATTTTTGAATTATCAACTTTGGAAACAGTATGGCAATATTTTTCAAAAGTTAAATATTGAAGCGTATCTATTTGAAAACTGGAATTCTGAATCATTGGATCCAATAAAGGCAGTAAAGGGTTTAATTTCAAGTGTTCAAAATGATATTGAAATTATGAAAAATGAATTAAAGGAAAATTATTCAGAACAAATAAATTTCAAACATTTAAATTCAAAACAAAAAATAGTGTCCAACTTTATTTTTAGCAAAAACTTCAAGTTAAATTTAAATATAGACAGCGGTAGTTTAGCAAATAATAGTTTGATTAGACAAGTTCAAAAGCAAGGATTTATTGATTTTGCAGAATTGGGTCAGCATACAGATTTGATTCAGCAGAAGAAAAACATCTCAATTTTAGTAGAGTCTGGTGTTTTGGAATTAAATAAAATTGAAGGTGTAATCGGATTGTATTTGAATACATCTTTTAACAATAAAAAGAAGTATTTATACCAATTTCAAAATATACAATTAAAAGAAAATAGTTTTAAGGTTGACGATTTCTTCAATCAATCAATCTCCAACCCAATTGTACCAATTGAGAAATTAATAGTGATCACTGAGCCTTTAATGGAAGTTAAGGCAAAGCGTCAAAAAGCATTTTTTGGATAGATTAATGCTCGTCTTCGTGAAAGAAGTAGTCATCATCTGTGGGATAGTCACCCCATATTTCCTCAATACTTTCGTATGGTTCTCCATCGTCTTCAAGCTCCTGTAAGTTTTCTACAACTTCCATTGGTGCTCCAGAACGAATAGCATAGTCTATCAACTCATCTTTGGTTGCAGGCCATGGCGCATCATCTAAATAAGATACTAATTCTAAGGTCCAATACATTTTAAAAATCTATTTTTGCAAAAGTATATTTTTTAAGTAATTATTGTTTACTTTTTTTGTTAATTTTATAACAACTTAATTTACAGCTAGTTAAAATCGTTCAATCTGAATTAACTAATGATTTATCTGCAATACTTGGTTTTTTTGTTGCTCATTGCTGGTCATTTTAACCAAATATGTACCTGAAGAAATAGATTGTAAGTCAATTTTTTCGCCATTTTTTACATCCATTTCCAAAACTAATTTACCACTTACATCTGTTATTTTGACATTGATTTTTTGTTCAAGATTGCTTTGAATTAAAATATAATCTGAGCTAGGATTTGGATAAAAATCCATGTAAAAAATATTGCTTTGATTCAATAAAGTAAAATCACGAAGGGTAATTGTTGTGTCTGCAGAACCACAATTTCCTTTTACAATTAATATTACCGTTTTCAAATTTGCATTAGAATATTGATGGATTGGATTCTTTTCAATACTGCTATCGCCATCTCCAAAATACCATTTGAAACTTAATTTACTTCCCTTGGATTGGTTAATGAAACCTACTTTATTATTAGCATAATAACTGTAATTGAATGATGACTCTGAGAATGTATCATTTCCAATATTTACAACATTATTTTTTGTATAATTTTGATTGGTATTGTTGTTCCCAGGGCATGAAATAGTTAGAGTTGCATTTTTATTTCCAGACGTATTATATACTACATTATGTGGACCTTTTCCATTTGCATTGCTTGGAAATCCATCTGGGAATGACCATGACCAATTATTAGCG
>JBIKPR010000052.1:0-20056 GCA_044357345.1 Bacteroidia bacterium | reverse complement strand
AAAAAGGCGCTTTTATTAAAGCGCCTTTTTTTATGTCTTATGTTTTTCTAATCGACTATGGTTTGCTCTCTATCTGGACCAACAGAGATGATATGAATTGGCATGCCCAATTCAGCTTCCAAGAAATCAATATACGTTTTGAAATTTGCGGGTAACTCAGATTTTTTGCGACAAATGGTTAAATCTTCTGTCCAACCTTTAAAGCTTTGGTATACTGGCTCAACTGTTTCATTGCACAAATCATATGGAATATGGGTGCTAATTTCGCCATTAACTTTATAACCGGTACATACTTTTACTTCTTCAAAGCCACTTAATACATCGCTTTTCATCATAATTAAGTAATCAACGCCACTCAACATGATGGCATATTTGAGAGCCACCAAATCCATCCAACCGCATCTTCTTGGTCTGCCCGTTGTAGCACCAAATTCATTTCCCTTTTTGCGCAGTTCTTCGCCAACTTCATCGTTTAATTCGGTAGGGAATGGGCCGCTGCCTACGCGTGTGCAATATGCTTTGAAAATACCGTGCACTCTGCCAATATGTTGCGGTGCTATGCCTAAACCATTGCAAACACCTCCACTAATGGTATTGCTAGAGGTGACGAATGGGTAGCTGCCAAAATCGATATCCAACATGCTGCCTTGCGCGCCTTCAGCAAGTATTTTTTCAGTTTTCATTTTTTCGTTGACAAGATATTCTGTGTCAACAAACGTGAATGATTTTAAGAATTCGCAAGCCTCATAAAATTCTGCTTCTAAAGTATTGATGTCAAAGTCAGAATAACCAAGAAACTCAATAAGCTTCAAGTGTTCATCCTTAATTGCTTGGTATTTCTTTTTGAAATCAGGATGAACGATGTCACCAATGCGTATTCCATTTCTTCCAATTTTATCTCTGTAGGTTGGACCTATACCACGAAGGGTAGATCCAATTTTAGCCGCGCCTTTTGCATGCTCACTTGCAGCATCTAACAATCTATGGGTTGGCAATATAACGTGGGCTTTTCTAGAAAAAACCAAGTGCTTTTTAACATCTGCACCAGCTGCCTCAACACGTTCTATTTCTGCTTTTATTCTAACAGGATCAACGACTACGCCATTGCCTATAATGTTTAAACTACCACTGTGAAAAATTCCAGATGGAATGGTATTCAGTACATGTGTTTGTCCGTTAAACTTTAAAGAATGACCAGCATTTGGACCACCTTGAAAACGCGCTATTACATTGTATTGCGGCGTTAGGAAATCAGCTATTTTTCCTTTGCCTTCATCACCCCATTGCAGTCCTAATACGACATCTACTTTATTCATCTTTATTGATTACTTCTTTATGACAACTTTTACATTGATTGTTATTTTCCAAAATTGGGTTTGCATACAGGTGCAGTGAATGGTGGTTCACTTCAAAACCTAATAAGTCTCCCATCGTGTTTTTGATTTGTTGAATTCGTGGATCACAGAATTCTAATACTTTGTTGCAATGCAAACAAATTAAATGGTCGTGTTGACTGTAACCATAACTTTGCTCATACATGGCCATGTTTTGCCCAAATTGATGTCGCTTAACCAAGCCGCTGTCTAATAGTAAATCTAAAGTGTTGTATACGGTCGCTCTACTAACACGGTATTTTCTGTTTTTCATGTGAATAAACAGAGTGTCGACATCAAAATGCTCTTTATGCGTGTAAATTTCATCGAGTATAGCATAGCGTTCTGGAGTCTTTCGTTGCTTGTTTTTCTCCAGATATGCCGTAAAGATTTTTCTAACCTCTAGCTTTACTTTTTTTATTTTATCGACTGAGGTTTGCATAAAGCGCAAATATACATTCTATTTTTTTATGAATCCGGGCAATTATCACAATCTTTTGCACGGAATTGCTTTTGAGATGGGCTGAAAAAAATACTTTATTTATGCGGTTAAATCCATTCTGAAAACATCCATCATCGGGTGTTTTTGCTTGATATTGGCAATTAAATCATCCAAATGCTTGGTGTCTTCAACAAATATAGAAATCATTCCTTCGAAGGTGCCTTCATGGCTTTCAATTGTTATGGCTTTCATATTTACCCCCATGTTTTTACTGATAATTTCAGACAAAGAACTTACAATTCCAACATCGTCAATACCAATGATTTTTATACCAGCTAGGAATCTAGACTCTGTTTTAACCAAGGTGTTCTTCCATTGTGATTTTATAATTCTGTACCCGTAATTGCTCATTAAAGATACTGCATTCGGACAATTTGTTCTGTGTATTTTAACCCCTTCACCAATGGTTATAAAGCCAAAGATATCATCGCCTGGTATAGGGTTGCAACATTTGGCCAAACTGTAAGGCAAATCATATTCATCACCAACTACTATTTCATTCTTTTTGTTGGTGTTGTTTGGAGCCGAAAATACTTTAACAGGGGCACTTGGTAACGCAATTTTCTTGTTTAAAATATTGCTGATTTGAAGCTTATCTGGTGTTATGAGTTCTTTGGCAACGGAGTAAAATAAATCAAGCGAACTTTGAACTTTGAAATAACGAACCAATTTTTGAATATTGTCATCGATGAATTCAACTTTTTCTTTATGAAAGCGTTTTTTTAGCAATTCCTTACCTTTATCTGCGGCTTCTCTTTTAGACTCTCTTAAATAATTTCGAATTCGCGCTATGGCTTTACCCGTTACTACATATTGCAACCATTCATCTCTCGGGTGCTGTTTTTCGGAAGTTAGAATTTCAACTTGATCGCCATTCGAAAGCGTGTGACTTAAAGGCACTAAACGGTTGTTTACTTTTGCACCTATACATTTACTTCCAACTTGCGTATGGATTTCGAATGCAAAGTCAAGTGTACTTGCACCTTTGGGTAGTTTTTTTAAATCACCATTTGGGGTAAATACAAAAATCTCTTCATGTATCAATTGCAACTTAAAGTCATCTAAAAACTCTAAAGCATTTGATGAAGGATTGTCTAGTATATCTTTGATGCGGGCCAACCAGCCATCCACGCCCGTTTGTGCTTCATTTTCAATACCGTCTTTACCGTCTTTGTATTTCCAATGCGCTGCATAGCCTTTTTCCGCTATTTCATCCATGCGCTCAGTTCTGATTTGAACTTCTACCCATTTTCCATCATTTCCCATCACAGTGGTATGTAAACTTTCATATCCATTGCTTTTTGGTGTTGTAATCCAATCGCGTGTGCGCGAAGGATTGGGTTTGTAAATATCTGTTACAATCGAATAAGCAGTCCAGCAATCAGATTTTTCTTTTTCTGGTAATGGGTCAACAATAATTCTAATGGCAAATAAATCGAAGACCTGTTCAAAAGGAATGTCCTGTTGGTTCATTTTTTTCAAAATAGAATAAATGCTTTTCGGACGTCCTTTAATGGTGTATTTTACATTGGCTTCATCCAATTTCTTTTTTATTGGTTCAATGAATTTCCGAATGTAACGGTCTCTTGCGGCTTTTTTGGCGTTAAGCTTTAACGCTATTTCTTTGTATGCTTCTCTTTGAGTGTATTTAATGGAAAGGTCTTCGAGTTCAGACTTAACGTTGTACAATCCAAGTCTATGGGCCAATGGTGCATAAAGAAATAAAGTTTCACTCGCAATTTTCAATTGGTTTTTGCGGCTCATGCTGTCTAAGGTCCGCATATTGTGCAAGCGGTCGCAAAGTTTAACCAAAATCACACGGACATCATCACTTAAAGTCAATAGCATTTTTCTGAAATTTTCAGCTTGCATGCTATCGGTATGGTCAAACACCTCTTTGATTTTTGTTAATCCATCGACAATCTTAGCTGTTTTCTCACCGAACTTTCTTTTGATATCTTGAACAGTGTAGTCGCTGTCTTCTACAACGTCGTGTATCAGTCCACAAACCACAGAAGTTGTGCCCAAACCAATTTCTTGAGCTGCAATTTTTGCTACTGCAATTGGGTGGTAAATGTATGGTTCACCTGTTTTTCTGCGCATGTCTTTGTGCGCATCAAGTGCAAGATCAAAGGCTGCACGGATTGTTTTTTTTTGTTCGTTGGTTAATTCGTGGCGAATAGACCTCAGCAATGATTTATACCTCTTGAGAATTTCTTTTCTTTCAAGTTCTTCGCGAACGGCAACAGACATTTCTACTTCAGACATGGTTTTAGATACTTATGCAAAGGTAGTGTATAATTCTAAAGTCAAAATATGACCAATTTATAAATTGAAAACATTGAGTTAAAAAGTGTCCGATATACAAGAAGGGCAGGGGCATAAAAAAAGGCGACCTATTGGTCGCCTTTTTTTCGGTTAATTTTAATTATGCTTTTAAAGCTTTAGCTTCTTCCATCCAAGCATGCCATTGCTCAAGGCTAGTCATACTATCTTTGGTTTCTAACTCAGCGATTTGCTCATCTGTAAGATTAATTAAATCGTCGTAGCTAATTATGCCTAAAGCATTAAGTCTTTTTTCGAAAGCAGGACCTACGCCAGTGATCTTTTTAAGATCATCTTTTCCTTCAGCTACTTCAGCCTTTTCTTCAGCTACTACTTCAGCTTTTTCTTTCTTTTCAACTTTTACTTTTTCGTCTTTAACACCAGCGCTATCGAACATTGCTTTCAAATCACTGAATGCATCCAATTCACCGAGAGTTGATTTCTCGTTTGATTTGTTAGGCGCTTTGGTAGATTTGTTTGCTCTGTCTCTAACAACTTGGTCTTCTGCAGCTTTAGCTTTGTCGTCAGCTTTCCAAGTGTTTGCGTGAGATAAAACGATGCTTTTGTTTTCTTTGTTGAATTCGATTACTTCGAATACCAATGCATCACCATCTTTAATTTTGCCACCGTTCTCTCTTACAAGATGACGTTTTGGAGCAAAACCTTCGATTCCATATTGCAATTGTACGTTAGCACCTTTGTCGTTAACTCCAACAACTGTACCTTCATGTTTGCTATGTAAAAAGAAAATGGTTTCAAAAGTATCCCAAGGGTTTTCTTCAAGTTGTTTATGACCTAAAGACAATCTGCGGTTTTCAGAATCTACCTCAAGAACTACAACATCAATTTTCTCATCTTTCTTAATGAATTCAGATGGATGCTTGATTTTCTTAGTCCATGATAAATCAGAAACGTGAACCAATCCATCAACACCTTCTTCTAGTTCGATGAATAAACCATAGCTGGTTAAATTCTTAACGATACCAGTGTGCTTGCTTCCAACTTTGTATTTTTCAACAATGCTAGACCATGGATCCGGTGTTAATTGTTTAATGCCCAATGACATTTTGTGTTCTTCTTTTTCAAGCGCAGTGATGAGAGCTTCAACTTCATCACCAGCTTTTAAGAAGTCATGTGGACTTCTCAAATGACTTGACCAACTCATTTCAGAAACGTGCACCAATCCTTCAACTCCAGGAGTGATTTCAATGAATGCACCGTAATCTGTAACTGTAACAACTTTACCTTTTATTTTAGCACCAACTACAAACTCAGCACCTAAAGAATCCCAAGGATGCTCAGAAAGTTGTTTCATGCCTAATGAAATACGTTTTTTGTCTTCATCAAAATCCAATACTACTATAGTTATTTTTTGTTCTAACTGTAATAATTCTTCTGGATGGTTGATACGGCCCCATGACATATCAGTGATATGCAATAAACCATCAATACCACCTAAATCAACGAAGGCACCAAATGGAGCGATATTTTTTACAATACCTTCTAACACTTGACCTTTTTCTAATTTGGATAAGATGTCTGATTTTTGAGCTTCGATATCATCTTCGATAAGCGCTTTGTGAGAAATAACTACGTTTTTGAATACGTCATTTACTTTCACAATTTTGAATTCCATGTCTTTACCAACATACTGATCGTAATCTTTAATTGGTTTAACATCTATTTGTGAACCAGGTAAGAATGCATCGATGCCCATTACATCAACTACCAAACCACCTTTTGTTCTTGTTTTAACTAATCCAGTCATCACGGTACCTTCTTCCATTGCTTTAATGATGAAGTCCCATGCTTTTTCTTGAATAGCACGTTTACGGGAAATGATCAATTGTCCATCTTGATCTTCTACATT
Organism: Bacteroidia bacterium; assembly: GCA_044357345.1. Taxonomy (GTDB): domain Bacteria; phylum Bacteroidota; class Bacteroidia; order NS11-12g; family UBA955; genus JABMMZ01. The sequence continues at coordinate 13,986 of JBIKPR010000052.1, read as the reverse complement.
CTCTAGGTATACTTCTACTGTGTCACCAACTTTAAGATCGTTCAAATCTTTAAATTCGTTTCTAGAAATGATACCGTCAGATTTGAAACCAACGTTTACCACGACTTCTCTTTCTGAGATTGTAACCACTGTACCTGAAATTAATTCATTTTGGGTAAGTGATTTAAGAGAGGTTGAATAGAGATTCACCATCTCTTGATGCTGTGCGGTATTGTAATTACCGAATCCTGCTTTGTCCATGCTCCAATCGAAATCTTCCGCAGCGGGAGCAGCTGGGGCTTTAGTGCGGGTTTTTGTTGTTTCTGTGGCGGTATCAACTCCGGTTGACACGGTGCCGTCTTGTAATTGTTCTTCTGTCAAATTTAATTTCCTCCTTTGTGGGGCGGCAAATTTAATACAGAAGTTTCAATTTTCCTACTTGTTTGGATGTTTCTTGTTTAAAATTATTTTGCAAGAAAAAAAACACTTAAAAAAAGTAAGATTTATTCCAGGATATGGTTTTATTTTGATGGCTTCTTTAAACCAAATACCGTAAATACGATGAAGATAACAATCGCAATGGATTCCTGAGTGAATTAGAACTGATAACTAGATACATCTTCGATTATTCCTCTTTTAATTAATTGTATTGTATATTTATATCGAATATATGCAATTAAATATTTTATTTATTAGGTTTTATGAATTATTGCATTTTCAAATTTCAATTGAAAATACCTCAGTGTTTTCATGAAAATATTTTAAATTAGACGGATTATGATTGTTTTTATCAATCCTACTTTGAATTTATGCCTTGTTTCGAACGCATAAAATGGATGTCACTCACCACCGATGCGACCTTTAATTTTAGCTCTATTGGATAGTCCGTTTCAATTTCTAGTTTTCCCTTATATCCTTCCAATTCTTCAAAAATCAAATTCAAATAGTCTTGCTTAACTTGATCTGAATCTTGATATCTTTCAATTGTTTTTAGTAAATTGGTGTATACTTCTAGAACCAAATCTTTTTTCAATTCTTTTAAGTTGTAAGCAGGTCTCAGTGGTTTTAACGCAATTTTATTTAGAACGTTCTTTTCTGTTTCTGTTAAGACTTTTACTGGTGCATTTTTCATTGTATCTACCGCAAATGAGTCTTCAGCAATCATCTTCAGTAACTCTGAATCTTCTGTCTCCTTTGAAGCTGATGGCTTGTGTTTTGAATTACAAGCCAATAGGACTAATGCAATAAGTAAATATAAACGCATGCTAGATTTTTATGGTTAAAAAAAAGAGGCTGAGAATACCCCAACCTCCTTGAATATGGATAAAACGATTTTATTTGTTTGATTTCAATGGAACATCCATTGGTGCAACGCTATCTGTAGCAGTTGAATCCATCGCTGCAGCCTCTAAAGCCGCTTTTTTGCTGTTTTCCATACCTGAACGGTACGACTCGCCAATGCCTTCCCAAGTGCTTTGGATTGTTCCATAAGCTGTTCTTGTTGCCTCATCCAATTCGGTTTCATTGATGCCTTCTTTTGCGGTGTTAAAACCTTCAGAATAACCTGCCCAAGTAGCAGAATCAAATGAACTTGAAGAAGAAACTAAGTTTTTAACAGAATCAACCCATTTGCCTAAATCTGCTACTTTCACAGCAGATTCAGATAGTTCAGGTGAATTGTTGCAAGCAGCAAAGAATGCGGCAAAAACAGCAAGGATTAATAATTTTTTCATTTTTTTTGTTAATTAATAAAATTTACGCAAATCTAATTTTAAAGTTAGATATTGCAAAACATTTTTTGACCGAAATTGAAACGCGATTTTCTAAGTACACCAATAGAATTCCTCAAAGGAGTTGGTCCGCAAAAAGCAGAAGTTTTGCAATCGGAAATCAATGTGTTTAGGTATGGCGATTTGCTTCGTTTTTTTCCATTTCGCTACATTGATAAATCGAAAATAACATCAATTGCTGAACTCAGCGAGGATTTAGGCTCGGTTCAAATTCGCGGAAAACTCTCGAATATCCGCGTAATTGGCGCTGAAAGAGGAAAACGACTAGTCGCGAATCTTCATGACAAATCGGGGACCATAGAATTGCTTTGGTTTAAAAATTACCAATATATTTTAAAAGTTCTAAAGGAGGACGCTTACTATACTGTTTACGGTAAAGTAAATGCTTTTATGGGTAAATTGAGTATCGCCCATCCTGAAATCAAGCTTTATGACGCAAGAGATGATGAAAAAGGTCAGCAGATGGAGCCCGTGTATCCATTGACTGAGAAATTAAAATCTCGGTTTATGGACTCTAAATACATGCTCAGTTTGGTGAAACAAATTTTACAAAGTCCTGAATTTGAATGTGAAGACCATATTCCCGATTCGGTATTAAAACCTTTGAATTTAATCAGTCGAAAGTCTGCTCTTTACCACATGCATTTGCCAAGTTCAGAACAAGCAGCTTTGGCCTCTTCAAGGCGCATAAAGTTTGAGGAAATGTTTACCCTAGCCATGCGTTCCGAGAAGATAAAAAGCAAGAGATGGCAAGAAATGAACGGTTTTAAAATGACCCAATCGGGCGTTCTTTTAAAAGAGTTTTACCACAAGCACTTATCTTTTGAATTAACCGATGCTCAAAAAAGAGTAATAAAAGAAATACGTTCTGATATGCGAAGCGGTCATCAAATGAACCGTCTATTGCAAGGTGATGTGGGCAGTGGTAAAACCATCGTTGCGCTTTTTTGTATGCTGATGTGTATCGACAATAAAGCCCAAGCATGCATGATGGCTCCTACAGAGATATTGGCCACCCAACATTACATAACGTTAAAAGACCAAGTATTGGGTTTGCCCATAAAGGTTGAACTGCTTACTGGGTCAACCACGAAAAAGAAACGTGCAAGCATTTTAGAAGAACTCAAATCTGGAGAGATTCATATTTTGATCGGTACACATGCATTGATTGAGAGTGATGTCGGGTTCAAACAATTGGGCTTAGCCGTTATAGACGAACAACACCGCTTTGGTGTCGCTCAACGTGCTGAATTGTGGAATAAATACAGTGTTAAACCACATGTGTTGGTGATGACAGCAACACCTATTCCCAGGACCTTGGCGATGACCATACACGGCGAATTGGAAGTTTCAGTAATCGACGAATTGCCCAAAAATCGAAAACCTATCAGAACTGTTCAAAGAGAAGAGCGCTACCGCTCTGAAGTAATGGCGTTTCTTAAGTTGGAAATATTAAAAGGTAGGCAGGTTTATATTGTTTATCCATTAATTGAGGAATCTGGTAAGCTGAATTTGAATGATTTGATGAATGGGTATGATTTGGTGTGTAGTTTTTTCCCCATTCCACAATATCAAATTAGTTTGCTGCATGGAAAACTTAAGCCCGAAGTCAAAGCCTTAGAAATGCAAAGGTTTAAGGATGGAATTACTCAAATTATGATCTCTACCACGGTGATAGAAGTGGGGGTGAATGTGCCAAATGCATCCGTTATGGTTATAGAGGACTCAAACCGTTTTGGTCTTTCTCAATTGCATCAATTGAGGGGTAGAGTGGGTAGGGGTGCTGAGCAAAGTTATTGTGTGTTAATGACCAAAGAAGACCTTAATTATCCTGCTAAAAGACGCATCCAAACAATGTGCGCAACCAATAATGGCTTTGATATTTCAGAAGTGGATTTAGAACTTAGAGGTCCTGGTGATTTAATGGGCACTAGGCAAAGTGGATTGCCAGAATTCAAGCTATTGGATTTGGTAAAAGACACTGAAATTATTGATTTGGCAAAAAGAGCTGCTGCCTATGTAATTAAAAATGATCCTGCATTAGAGAAACAAGAACACCGGCTCTTACTCGAATACCTGTTGGCCCATCAACAAGACCATTTTTGGAGCCGGGTGAGTTAGAATTAAATGTATTTTTATATTTTTCTCTCTCAGTTTTATTCTTATCTTTGCGGCCCCAATTACGTTCATACATGTTATCGCGCAGGAATATTCGCATTAAAGTTCTTCAACAATTATATGCTTTTCAGCAACAAGACGCTAAGTCTGTTCCTGTATTTCAAAAAGCATTGGAAAATCAATTCACAGATTTTTACAAATTTTACTATTTTAGTTTACAATTTCTTATCGACTTCAACACTTTCATGGAAAGTGAAAAGGAGTTAGAATTAGAGAAATACTTTCCCAATAAAGGCCACATACGAAATGCGGATGTGCTACAAAGGGTAGATTTTTTTAAATCTTTGTCTGAAAGCGCTAATTTTCAAGAGGTTTGCGGTAAATTGCCATACGATTGGAGAAGGCATGGCGACATGTTTAACCGCATTTTTATTGATGTTGTTCAATACGATTTCTTTATTGATTTTTGCGTCTTTGACGAACCAAGTCCAGAAGTTCAAAAAGAATTTTTAACCAATTTATATGAATTCTTATTTAATGAATTAGAGCTTTTTGAACAATCTATGGAAGACGAGTATATATATTGGGAGGATGATTCTGCTGATATATTGAAATCAGTCATCAACACCATTGATACGTTTTACAATAAAAACAAATTAAAGATTGAGATTATCAATGACAAGCAAAGAGAAGACATTCAATTTGGTGTTTCATTGTTTCAAAATTGCATTGTCAATAAGGAATCTTTAGATGAAATAATTCATCAAAATACTTCTAATTGGGATGCCGAGCGTTTAACCGTTAATGATATTATCATGCTTAGAATGGCATTGTCAGAGTTTTTGTATTTTGAAACCATTCCGCCAAAGGTTAGTATAAATGAGTATTTGGATATCGCCAAATCATACAGCACACCGAAAAGTCATTTGTTCTTGAATGGTGTTTTGGATAAAATCAGAATTACCTTGACCCAAGATGGTAAATTAAATAAAACGGGTAGGGGATTGAAAAACGAATAATTCGATTTATTTTTGCCCCATTAATCAATATTTATTTCAATGAAACAAATTATCTTTTGCGTTATGGCTTTCTTGTTTTTAGCTTCTTGCAACAACAAATCAGTTAACAATGAAAACGCTGGATCTTCTACCGGAAACAGCGCCGAAATTTCCAACGATCAAATTAGCAATCCTGCCACAGCAAGCAATCCAACAGCAACACCATCAGAATTTGCCATTATGAGTTTCAAAAACACCGAACACAATTTTGGTGACATTTTAGAAAATCAAAAAGTTGAAACCACTTATGAATTCACTAACACAGGAAAAGTGGATTTATTGATTAACGATTGCCGAGCTTCATGTGGTTGCACAGTGCCTAATTGGCCTAAAACTCCAATCAAACCAGGTGCCTCAGGTGTAATCAAAGTCGTATTTGACAGTGCAGGTAAGTCAGGTGAGAACAATAAAATCGTGACAGTATTAGCCAATATAAAAGAAGGTTCTATTGAACTTAAATTTAAGGCTTCAGTTCGCTCAATAAATTAATAAATATAAACATGGACAATTCAATTATAATTTTACAAGCTCCTGCTTCAGGAGGTTCAAGCAGCTTCATGATCATGATGGGCTTGATGTTGGTGGTGATGTATTTTTTTATGATCAGACCTCAACAAAAGAAAATGAAAACCCAAAAGAAATTCATTGAAGAATTAAAAAAGGGTGATTTAATCGTTACCACTGGTGGTATTCACGGTAAACTGGTTTCTCTTGATGAAGGTTCAACTATTGTAATTGATTCTGAAGGTACTCGATTGAAAATTGAAAAGTCTTCAATTTCATCCGACTTAAGTGCACCTTTGAACGCAGTTGCAGTTGCAAAAGCATAATGCTATGCTTAGGGTTGGCATAACTGGTGGCATTGGAAGCGGTAAAACAACGGTTTGCTCTATTTTTGAAAAACTTGGAGTACCTGTTTATTATGCCGATTTGAAAGCCAAAGAGCTGGTAAATACCAATCTTGATTTACAAAATCAAATTACAAATGCCTTCGGGCAAAACTCTTTTATAGAAGGCGCGTATAACCGCGCCTTCATTGCTTCTATTGTTTTTTCAGACAAGAGAAAACTTGAATTGTTGAATTCCATTATACATCCTTTTGTCTTAAATGATTGGGACGATTATTGTAAGCAACATGCCAATTTCCCTTATGTGGTAAAGGAAGCTGCTATTATGTTGGAAACTGATAGCAAAAATTCTATTGATACTGTTGTGCTGGTTCATGCACCACTTGAATTAAGAATTCAAAGGATACAAGAAAGAGACCATGCATCCAAATTAGAAATTGAAGCAAGAATTAATGCCCAAATGTCTGAAGATGAAAAGATGAAATTGGCTCATTATATTGTATACAACGATCAAAAGCATTCCCTTATTGAACAGGTTTATACCCTGCATCAAAAGTTTACTTTAAGCCAATTGATTTAGGTACATTTTTACCGTGTTGGCCATGCCAAACTCTAAGGCGTCACAAATCAAAGCATGTCCAATGCTGACCTCCAAAAGCCCTGGTACATTTTTAGCAAAATACTTCAAGTTGAAAAGGTCTAAATCATGGCCTGCATTGACCCCTAATCCAAATATTATGGCTTTTTTAGCTGTTTCTGTGTACGGTCTAATCGCCTCCTCTTTATTGCTATAAAAGTTTGCAGCATATAATTCTGTGTACAATTCAATTCTATCCGTTCCTGTTTCTGCAGCCGATTCAATCAAAGTAGCATCAGGGTTTAAAAAAATACTGGTTCTAATTCCCTCCGCTTTGAATCTTGAGATGGTTTGCTTTAAAAACTCTAAATTGGTTCGGGTATCCCAACCTGCATTGCTCGTTAATACTTCTGGCGGATCAGGTACCAAAGTCACTTGATGTGGTTTAACATCTAAAACCATTTTTATGAATTCTTCGCTTGGATATCCTTCTATGTTGTATTCGGTTTTAACCGTGTTTTTAAGCGCATACACGTCATCAAATCGAATATGCCTCTGGTCGGGCCTTGGGTGTATGGTAATGCCCTCTGCGCCATAGGATTCGATTTTTTCTGCATAAATGATTAAGTTTGGGTTATTACCACCTCTCGCATTTCTAATGGTGGCTAATTTATTGATGTTTACACTTAATTTGGTCTTATTTAAAACTTCCATTGTATTTGAATATTTAAGTCGCTTGTATGTGGTGATTCGATTAAATTTAATCCCGAACCGTTGGTTTCAATCCCATCATATGAGCTTCGTGCAAATCTAAACCAAATTTGCAGATCTTTTTGTATTTGATATTTAATTAGTACATACATTCTCGAACCTTTACCGATGTAGGAAGGGATATTAAATGTTCCTGGTACATCGTTCTCATAAGCAAAAGTTCTGCTGTTAAAATCATCTGAACTAAAAATACTGTAACGAATGCTCATGTCTATTTCTTTGTTTAAGTTGAATTGAATGTCTTGATACAGTAAATTTCCAATACTAGGACTTTGGTTTTCAATGGCATACTTAACAAATTCCAATCGTGTTCTTATTTTTACTTTATCAAATTTTACTTCACTGTGCAAACGGTAAGCTGTTTTATGGTGTTGATCGAGGCTATGAATAGGCTCTGTGTTTTGTGAATTTTGTTTTCTTTCAGTGTGTTTATATCTGAAGTAAATAGAAAATGGATTTTTTGTTTTATACGCAATTTCAATCATTTGTTCTGATTGGAAACTGGGTGCATCAACTCTGAATTTTGCTTCTTTAAATTGGCTGAGGTCGTTGTATAAACACAAGGTTAATTTTGAAGGCAATTGCGCACTTATTCCCAAATAGAATCCATTTTCGTTGGTGTTTCCAAATCCATTGCTCAGTTTTGAATCATCATTTTGAGCGTGCCTACGGTAAAGTAGACTTAAATCTGTTTTTTTTCCAAGTGTTCGCAGTAATCCCAAAACACATGATTTTTTAAATCCATTGTTAAACGTAATTTCACCAAAAACCAAATTGTTCCGTAAATGCAATTTCCAATCTATACCTATTTTGATTCCAGTAATTTTATTGGTTTCAACTTCTTTGTATTTATAGAATGGATTCAAATCAATTTTATGAAGAATTAAACTCGAACCAATTTCCAAATTTTGGTATTTGTATAGTCCATGATAACCGGTCAAATACTGCATCAATTGATGTCTACTGTTTTGTTCTTTTTTATTCCTGTAATAACCAGAATTTAATATGCCTCCATAAGCTAATCCATTGCTGTCGTTGCGGACATTGGCGTCTAGTTGCCTTATGCCTGCGAAAAAATCGAATTCAATGTTTTTGGCAAATTTTTTCTTAATAGATAGTCCTCTTAAGAAGCCAGTTTCATTAAATGATTTATAAGGTTTACAACCTACATTATTGCGCATGATTTGCATAACTAAGGCTGATTTTCCGTTGCTCAGTCCGGTGCCCAGACTTAGTCCTTGGGCGAAGTTTATTTGTTGATCTCCAATTAAAACACTTTGAATATTACTTTTCGGTTTGATCAATACATAAGCCGATTGGAATAACATTTTTTCTGTTTCGCCTGCATCTTTCTCTATGTGAAATCCATAATCAAGGTTCATAGATTCTGAATGGTATAATACACCAATTTTAGATCGGTTACCCATAAATTTGTTTGAGTCATTTAATTTGAACCCTAAAGCTTTTTCAAGGCGATAACTGTATTTAAGTCTTATAAATTCTTGGTGTTTTTGGGTAATAAGCATTTGAAAGGAGAAGTTGTTAATTTCAAATGCATTGATTAAGGCAATAATAGCATTTGAGTCTAAGCCATCGATGGTCTGCAATTCATATTTAGATTTTAATGGGCCATATTGCTTTTGATGTTCAATAATTTCTTCGATGAGATTAAAATTCAAGAGGTTCATTGAATGAAATTCAATCGCTCCAATTTTGTTTAGATTGGCTTTTTTGAAGTTTTTATGTTGTGTTTGCAATTCGGAATAGTCAATTTCATTGTCTTGATTTAAATAGCTAGACTCAATGAGCTTTTCGATATCGTTGTTGTCCGAATCTTGAGCATGTAAATAACCGATAAAGAAAATAAAGATTATACTAAGACTTGATTTCATAGGCGATACTAATACAGGTGCTAAATCCTAGAATAATGTGGGCGTTAAAAGCAAAACCCAATTCAGTTTTTTTCTTTTTTATTCCAATACCCAAACCCAATTGCTTGCCTGCATTTGAAGAACAAATGTTTAGGTGAAAACTAGAGTCTTTTTGAATTGAAATTGCCGATTTGAATCGAATGCTTGAACGAACTGATTTTTCAACTTCAAGTAAAAGTTGAATTCTTTTTTCAATAGCACAGCCGATACCCCATTGAACAATTTGGTTTTGACCCTCTGAAGGGCTTGTTTTCAAATTCAGGATATTTTTAATGATAAAACAGGATTTTATTTTTGGGTTTACTTGGGTGCTTATCGATGCATCTAAATTCGCTGATTTTCTTCTTGCATATTTTGAAATATTCAAATATTCTATTGTTCCTTTTAACCCAATTCGTATTTCTTTTAATGGTTTTAATGCTATGCAAAGACCTACTTGATTGAGTTGGTAAGCCGAATTGCCTTCGTTTTGCCATATTACACCCATAGCCATTTGCTTAGATGCGGTTTGGAAATTAAAACCGGAAGAATAAAGATCTTTTAAACCATAAGGATTGCTAATTGAGTAGGAGAGTGTGGTTTTTGAATTGCACATTTCTGCGGGATTATTCAATGCAGCGAAGTATGTACTGGAATTGCATAGGCTGTTGCAAGATGAAAATGCATCATATCCATACATTTGGGCAAGTGTTTTGAGCTTTATGCCACATAGCAAGCCCAGTATCAAAATTACAGTTTTGAAGTTCATAGTGTTTGTTTAACCCAAAGATAGGGCAAGAAATTGAATAATAAAAGAGCGAAATTGTAGTCTGTATTTTATAACTAATTCCTTTTTATCAGACAATTTTCACTCCTTGGCTCAAACATTTGTTTTATAATTCTAAAAAATCCATGAAACCTTTTAATTTTGCATAAATGATTAAAGCAAAATTTGCAGTTATAGGTCTAGGTCGTTTTGGTGCCAAGATTGCCAGACAGCTTTCAAGAAGAGGTGCCGAAGTAGTTGCCATAGATGACAATGAAGACAAAGTGGAGTTGTTAAAGGAGGATGTTGCAATGGCTATTACCATGGATGCAACAGAAATGAATGCCCTGAAAAGTTTTAAGATTGAAGAAATGGATGCTGTCGTGGTTGCGATTGGTGAAAATTTCGAAGCTTTGATTTTAACTGTTGTGAATTTAATGGAGTTGAAAATCAAACGGATTATAGCACGCGCTGGTTCACCACACCAGAAACTCATATTGGAAAAATTAGGCATAACAGAGACTTTATCGCCCGAGGAGGAAGTTGGTATTTTGGTTGCTGAAAGATTAATTCATCCAAGTGTAAAAACGTTTTTACAATTGCCAGATGGATATGAAATTGCAGAGATTTCTGCTCCTAAGGGGATTAAAAACATGACCATTGAAAAGATAGAATTTGATGTAAAATACAACCTAAGTCTTATCACAATAAAACGATTATATGAGGTAGATAAACGCGGTAAGGTTGAACATGAAAGACATTTGTTGGGTGTCGTTCAATCCAATACTGTCATTTATGAACAAGATGAAATCATTGTAATGGGAAAAGAAATTGATATAGAAAGGTTTATTGAGTTGAATAAATAAATCTAAAGACATTAAAAAAACCCGAAATATCATTTCGGGTTTTTTTATGTCGTAAACGCTGGTACTAAATTTTATTGCTTCCTTTTATAACCCGCAATAAAAATGCTATAACAGCAATTACGAGCAAAACATGGATGATGCTACTTGCGTTATATCCTATAAATCCGATGGCCCATAAAACCACCAAGACTACCGCCACTAAATAGAGTGTATTGGACATCTTAAAGTAATATTATGATTAAAATTATGAGCAAAACAGCACCTGTTGAAATGTAAATGCCATTTCTTGCCGAATGTACTTGGGCTTTCATGCGCTTGAGTTCTGATTTTAAAATGCTCTTTTTGTCATCGAGTAATTCGAGCCCTGATTTAAGTAAATTTAATTTCAACAATTGATGCTGTTCTGCATTCATTTCTTCCATAATTTCAACCATGCCTAAATCAACTGAAATGTAGTGCAAACCGAGCTTAATTAGCTCATCCTTTACCAACATTTTGCAACGCAAACTCACCATGTATTTTATATACAATTTCATATTTTTTAAATCTATTTTTTATTTTGAGAATTAATCCTCAATTGGTTTCCTTAAGCAAGTTGATTTTGAAACACCAGACAGAAATAAGTAAAGTGAATTTTACAGTATTTAAATAATTGAACTAATTTAATTTATTGAATTACATCGAGATAATACCAATCAAATTAGAAATCAAAGGTATGTTGTTCGAAGTTACTTACCTAATTTTTAATTACTTATTTAATACTTTAGTACTCAAACATCCTTGTGTTTTGTGCTGCGAAATTTGCAGATTCTGTTTGATTTAAATTTGCAGTCTGCTGATGCTTTACCGATTGATGGATTGGAGACTTGATTTAAGGATGATTACAAAAGGTTTGTAAATTTAATTTTATAATTCATCTTCTTCTGTCATTAAGGCCATCAATATGTGTATTGTTTTTGTGATATTCTATTTTTAAGTGAACATTTTGTCATATTTTTGTTAGTGGTACGTCTATTGCCACTGTAGAGTTAATATTATGATTTTTGATAAAAAGATATTTGGAGGCCATATGGAATCTGATGATTCAGAAGGAGGGGATTTGTTTCCATTGTTTTCACAACAAGAAGAAAAGGAGAGCAACAAACTAACTGTGCCAGAAAGTCTGCCAATCTTACCGATTCGCAACACGGTTTTATTTCCTGGTGTGGTGTTTCCAATAACTGTTGGCAGAGATAAGTCCATTAAATTAATAAAAGATGCCAATAAAGGCGATAAAATAATTGGCGTTTTTGCGCAAATAAATCCTGAAACCGAAGAACCGGGCATCTCAGATTTAAATACCATTGGAACCATGGCGCAAATCATTAAAATTTTGCGCATGCCCGATGGAAATACCACAGCTATTATCCAAGGAAAACGAAAAATTGAGTTAGGACCAGAATTGTCTTCAGAACCATATTTAAGAGCCGAAGTAAAAGCTTTGGAAATTGAAGAGGAAGTTAATGATAAAGAGTTGAATGCCTTAATTAGCAGCATCAAGGATACTGCTGCTGAAAATATTGAACTTTCACCCAATATTCCTTCAGAAGCTAATTTCGCTCTGAGGAATATTGATAGTGATAATTTTTTAGTCAGTTTTATAGCTTCTAACTTAAACATAACTTTACCTGAAAAACAACATATTTTAAATTCAAAAACTTTAAAAGAACGCGCCCATATGGTTTTTGAACATTTGATTCGAGAAAATCAAATGTTGAAATTAAAAGACCAAATTCAAAGTAAAGTTAAAGTTGATATTGACAAACAACAAAAAGAGTATTTTTTACAGCAACAAATACGCGCCATTCAAGAAGAATTGGGTCACGATTCTCCAGATAGAGAAATAGAAAGTCTGAGAGAAAGAGGAAATAAAAAGAAATGGAGTAAAGATACCCATGAGGCTTTTAATAAGGAATTAGACAAACTTCTAAGAGTTAACCCTGCGAGTCCTGATTATTCAGTAAGTCTCAATTACGCCCAAACGCTACTGGATTTGCCCTGGAATGATTTTACCCGAGACAATTTAGACATTAAGAAAGCACAGAAAGTTTTGGATTCAGACCATTTCGGTCTCGAAAAAGTAAAGCAAAGGATTTTAGAATACTTGGCGGTTATTAAGTTGAAAGGCGATTTGAAAAGTCCCATCATTTGTTTGTATGGACCTCCAGGTGTGGGTAAAACCAGCTTGGGTAAAAGTATAGCCAAAGCAATAGGCAGAAAATATGTTCGTGTATCATTGGGTGGATTACACGATGAATCTGAAATTCGTGGCCACCGTAAAACCTACATAGGCGCTATGCCTGGTCGAATTATTCAAAATCTTAAAAAAGTCAAATCAGGCAACCCTGTATTTGTCCTTGATGAAATTGATAAGGTAGGGCATGATTTTAAAGGAGACCCTTCTTCTGCATTGTTGGAGGTATTAGACCCGGAACAAAACACCAGTTTTCACGACAACTATTTAGAATTGGATTATGACCTAAGCAAAGTGATGTTTATCGCTACAGCCAATTCATTGGATACCATTCAACCAGCATTGTTGGATAGGATGGAAATAATTGAAATTAGTGGCTATACGGTTGAAGAGAAGATTCAAATAGCTCAAAAATATTTGATCCCAAAACAAAGAACCATGCACGGTTTAAAAGCCAAGCAGTTCAAATTAAGTGACAGTGTTCTTGAAGGTATTGTTGAGGAATATACCCGTGAAAGTGGAGTGAGAAATCTTGAGAAAAAAATTGCGGCCTTGGTGAGACATAATGCCATGAATATTGCAAGTGAAAATGCATTTAATCCTAGTCTAAGCCATGCCGATATAGAAATGATTCTTGGTGTAGATAAATTAGAAAAAGAAATATACCAAGACAATGACACCGCAGGTGTGGTTACAGGCTTGGCCTGGAGTCCAGTTGGAGGTAGTATTCTTTTTGTTGAAAGTGCGCTGACCCGTGGCAAGGGTGGGGTAGTATTAACTGGTAAATTAGGCGATGTAATGAAAGAGTCGGCTACTACGGCTATGACTTATTTAAAAGCCAATGCCGAATACTTGAATATAGATTATAAAGTATTTAATAATTGGGACACACATATTCACTTTCCAGCAGGTGCAATTCCCAAAGATGGTCCAAGTGCGGGAATTACTATTTTAACTTCTTTAGCATCCTTATTTACCCAAAGAAAAATAAAGCCTTTTCTTGCTATGACGGGTGAAATTACTTTAAGAGGTCGTGTTTTGCCAGTAGGTGGAATTAAAGAGAAAATACT
>JBIKPR010000108.1:0-5944 GCA_044357345.1 Bacteroidia bacterium | reverse complement strand
AAGCTCGCCTAAGAATCCAGCTAAAAACAATTGGGTTCCAATTATCATACAAACCAAACCCAAATAAAATAATGGCGAATCGGCTACCAAAGGCGCACGTTCGTGGTTCACCACATGGATTAGTTTGCTCAGCAATAAATACATGGCAATACTGAAACCCAAAATGAAACTTAATAAACCATATACACCAAAGAAGTGCATTGGCTTTTTGCCAAATTTGCCCATAAAGAAAATGGTCAATAAATCGAGTAGTCCATTTACAAAACGGTCAAGACCAAACTTGGTGGTTCCATATTTTCTTGCACGGTGTTCAACCACTTGTTCGCCAATTTTTTTGAAGCCAGCAGATTTTGCAATTACTGGAATGTAACGGTGCATTTCACCATACACTTCAATGTTTTTAACCACTTCGTTGCTGTATGCTTTTAGTCCGCAGTTAAAGTCGTGCAAATAGATGCCGCTCATTTTGCGGGTTGCCCAATTGAATAATTTGGTTGGCAAAGTCTTGGTAATTGGGTCGTAGCGTTTTTTCTTCCACCCTGAAACCACATCGTAATTCTCTTCAATGATTTTGTTGTATAGACCTGGAATTTCATCGGGACTGTCTTGCAAGTCGGCATCCATGGTGATGATTACCTTTCCTTTTGCTGCATTAAAACCCACATTAAGGGCGGCTGATTTTCCGTAATTTCTTCTGAAACGAATGCCTTTGATGTTGCTGTTTTTGTCAGACAGTGATTGAATAACTTCCCAACTGTTGTCGGTGCTGCCATCGTCAATAAAAATAACTTCATAAGCATAATTGTTTTCTTGCGTTACGCGCGCAATCCATGCCTCTAATTCTGGCAAAGATTCAGATTCGTTGAGTAAGGGAATTACTATAGAAATATCAAGCATTCGGATTGTTTCTTTTTAAAATTGCCGACACAATTAGGTCAGCGATTATGTTAAATATTAATGTGACGATAAACACCGAAATTAATGAAAACCATTGCGTTGAAACAAAGGCTGGTGATTTGGCTAAAGATTTTGAAATGTCTGCATCGCTCATGCCGCGCTCTTTTAATAACTTGACAGATATATCAATTTGATTGGCCATAAATGTATCGAAGTCGATAATGAAATTGTAAAACACGAGCATAAACAATAAAGTTAAACCGCCAATTAAAAGTGAATACAAAAAGCCTGTTTTAAATGCACGTCCAAAGCTGATAAAGCCATCCATTTCTTTGTCGCGGTATTCTTTAACCGCCATGGTAATTGGGAAAAATAGAACAACTATTCCCACCAACATTTGTACCCATCCACTTGAACGTGGATTGTATTCTCCATTGTTCATGTACATGCTCACCATGGTTTGAATGACGAAGAGTAAAAAACTAACCAAGGCCCATTTAAACGCAATGTTTAAAGCAGAAGGTGCTTTGGTGTTTGTGTTTTCGATTAAAGTATTGTTTGTTTCCATTTTTCAAATGTATAGTTTTGGCTCTTTAAGTCAATTACCTTTTGTTTAAAAGCTGGTTTTTACCGATGATACTTGCCTCGATAAAATAGGGAAGAGGTTTGTTCATGTAGTAGGTGTTGTCAGATTTAGAGCGGTTGTTGCGCTTGTTTAGAATCGTTTGTTGATGTGGGTTTACTACCACCAAATTGGCCTCTTGACCCTCTTCAATGCTTGGTAAATTGATGTTTAAAACCTTCGCAGGACCGGTATTGAACTTTGAAATTAAACCATCATCATTCATGCTTGGGCAAAAACGGTTGCGTCCTTCAACGGCCAAACTAAAGGCTATTTGCAAACTAATCGCGCCATAAGAAGCATATTCAAATTCTAAAGCCTTGTGTTCTATTTCTTGCGGATGGTGGTCGCTGCAAATGGCATCGATGGTGCCGTCTTTCAAACCTTCCCAAAGTGCCTTCACATCGTTGGCTTGGCGAAGTGGGGGACTAAGTTTTAAATTGCTGTCGAAGTCCATTATGGTCTCATCGGTTAACACCAAATTCATCACCGCAACATCGCAAGTAACTTGTATGCCTTGGGCTTTGGCTTGACGTATTATTTCAACCGAACGTTCGGTGCTGATTTTCGATAAGTGTATGCGGGTTTGATGGTAGTCGGCCAACTCAATGTCGCGTTGCACTTGTAAGTACTCAGCCATCTGAGGAATTCCTTTAAGCCCGAGACTCACAGCCACAGTGCCTTCGGTAACATAAGCGCCAATGGCCAATTCGCTTTGTTGGCAAAAAGAATACATTAAGCCATCAAAACTTTTGCTGTATTGTAAAGCTCGGCTCATGGTGCCAATATTGTCTATTGGGTTGTTACCATTCGAGAAAGCAACAGCGCCATGGCTTTTCATGTCGTACATTTCAGCCAAATCATCTGATTTTAAACCTTCTGTTATTGCGCCAATTGGCAACAAATTAACAGGGGTTTTGCTCGATAAATTGATTAATGATTCGATGTCAGACTTGGTTTGACGCGGCGGATTGCAATTTGGTAAAACAGCCACATGGGCGTATCCACCAGACATGGCAGTGTCGGCGAGCGACTGAACGGTTTCGCGGTGCTCGTAGCCGGGGTCGCTGCTGTTGCAACGCAAGTCAACAAAAGAAGAGCTGACAAAACAGCCGTTGAAATCGAAAATTTGTTCGTAGTTAAAGTCTGGAATTGATGGGCTGAAAGCCTCTATTTTACCATCCTTAATACCCAAGTCGCCTACTTGTAAATGATAAGGAGAACGCGGGTCGTTTATTTGTATGTTCTTAAGCAGATAGCTTGACATTGTTCCTGAAAAATCTGATCAAAAGTATTTCAAACAACAAACATATCAAAGAAAAAAGTATGCACCATTTCCACAATGGAAAGCCTTTTTCAATTTTGTTTATTTCTGCACCTAGTTTTTCTGCACTGCCTTCAAAGTGATTAATGTTAAAATTTTCACAAATTTTATTAAAGTCTTCTGTGCTCAAACTGCGTGTATCACTTTCTGTCCGCACATTGTTGAACGATAAATTGGCCGCTGCTGTATCAGCGTTTTTGGACAACAATTGGTAATGTCCTGGTGCAGAGATCTCGCCATTGGTGTTTAAGTAAAGTGCGCCGTCTCTGTTAATAACTTCAGGAATTAAGCTGGTCTTTTTACCTATCAGACGCACCCCCGCCTCTTGTTGAAAGGGCAAACCGGTGAAGATATCGTTCAAGTCTGCACAACTATAATACAAAGGATTCTTATAGGTATTCATCATCGAGGCACGCAAACAAATGGGCACAAATAGTGCATGGTTCTGGAAATTGCTAAAACTCGGATCTAAAGCCACCGAACTCAGCAATAAATGGCCTTTGCCAAAACTGAGGTCTTTCATAAATGCGGCACCATTGGCAAGTTTTATAAAATCATTGGATGCACTGCTTTGAATTTGAAAATACTTGGCCACCGTCGGCAAATCAATTTGTTTATTGGTTTTCTCAAAAATACTTTTAAAAACGGGGTGTTCCAAATCAATAGAACTTACCCGCATTTGGCCAAGGATAGGTTCAGATGAAATGGTGAATCTGAAGGCTGTTGCCAGGTCTTGCAAACCACCGTATGGCAAACTTTTATTCGGAAATACAAGCGCCGTTCCACCATTTTGAATAAACTGAGAAAGTTCGGAAACCAAACCACTACCAATGCTGTTGATGCCTTGCAGAACAATTAAATCTTTTTGTTTAAATGCACTGTAATTAATGCTGCCGGCATTTTCGGTTTTATAAATAAATCCTGGGTTGTCACTGAACACTGCATCCAAGTATGGTGAGTTGTCGGAACTGATGTTGTTTACAACATAGTTTTGGTTTAGCCGCAATGAAAAATACAAGACATCATCCAATGGTATATTGTCGCCGGGTAAGCGCAATTCACATTGGTGCTCGCCTCCATTCTCAATACTGAAAATTATAGACACGGTTTCAGATTGAAATGCTTTGATGTTAAGGCTTGCGATGCCTTTAGGTTTCCCATCAATCCACAATTCCACCGTGTTGTTTTCTATGTCTTTTTCGGTAAAATTACCCACCACCGTTTTTACTGTAATGGCTTGTTTTGCTTGCAATATGGGCGACACCAAATAGGCCGTATCTATGCTTAAATTGTTGTTTACTTCTGATGGGATTTTAATCCATGTTTGTTTGATGGATGTATCCAAAGGGTTGCTGGATATTTTGCTGTTTTTGATTTGAAAGTCAGAAATGCAATACGCCAATTTGTCGCCATTGAATTTGATCAATTGGCTGTTTTGTAGTTCCAATAAATTTTGCAAAGGGTAGGCATTGTTGCTGATTTTTACTTTGTCGATACTCTCCAAGCAAGCCTGTTTGCCTGAAAAATGGAGCATTGATGCATCCATGTCGGCGGTGATAATATTGAACTCATCGCCATTATTGGCACTGTTAACAATGGCACGTGCACGGTTTTTGGCTGCTTCCAACAAAGGGCCTTCATTGCCTTGAAGGTTCATGCTGTAGCTGTTGTCGAGTATAATGCTGATGTGTTTTTTGCCACCCTTAATGGCTTTTTTGGTATCGATTATAATTGGTTGGGCAAACGCAAAGACCAAAAAGGCAATGGCCAAAAGACGCGCAGCAAGAATTAAATATTTTTTTAGTTTGTTTCCACTCTTGGTCTGGTGTTCAATTTGCTGCAGCAAACGGACATTGGGAAATATGATTTTTTTATACCGCCTAAAATTAAACAGGTGAATAATAATGGGAATAGACAAAGCAAACAACGCCCAAAGAAAAGAAGGATACAGCCAAGTCATGTTAAAGGCAAAGATAGGGGATGGAGGGGCAAGAAGCAAGATTCTGTTTTATGACTTTTGCGAAGCCAAAAGAAATAAAACAGAAAACAACAGCAAGAACTTAGCGCAGCGCTTTCATGACCGAAGGGAGTAGGGCTGAGTTGAGTTTTAGGAATAAGTTGTGGCGTTCGGTTTTTTGAAAATTCCTTGGGTAATTTTAACCTAGGTGTAGAACTTTTGCGAAACTGAGTAGAGTTGGTGGTTAATAGTTAATAGTTATTGGTTTGTCGATTGTCGATTGTCGATGCCTGAATAAGGTTGACCGTTAACAAAATATCATTAAGTAACGAAACAATGAAGCATTTCCGATTGCCTTCCTCAACCCAAATCACCCCGTGGTGTGTTTTCTGCTTTGAGAAAACTCTACCATGGGGCCCTTGCTTAAGCTTAAACTTTAGTTTAAGCCTAATGCACCAACGTCCCAACCTTTTCGCCTTCCATCAAGCGTTTCAAGTTGCCTTGTTTGTTCATGTCGAACACCAAAATTGGCAATTTATTTTCTTGACACAAAGTGATAGCCGTTAAGTCCATAATGCTCAAACCTCTTTCATACACTTCACTGAAAGTGATGGTGTCGAATTTGGTTGCATCGCTATGTTTCTCTGGATCAGCAGTATACACACCGTCTACACGGGTGCCTTTTAGAATTAAGTCAGCTTCTATTTCAACCGCTCTTAAAGAGGCAGCTGTATCGGTGGTGAAATATGGGTTTCCTGTACCAGCACCGAATATAACCACACGGCCTTTTTCTAGGTGACGAACCGCGCGTCTTCTGATGAAAGGCTCACAAATTTGTTCCATTTTAATGGCCGATAACAAACGGGTTTTAACATGGATTTTTTCCAATGCACCTTGCAAAGCCATAGCGTTGATAACGGTTGCCAACATACCCATGTAATCGCCTTGCGCTCTGTCAACCACACCACCTTGAACACCTTGCACACCTCTGAAAATATTGCCACCACCAATTACCACTGCCACCTCAACACCCATAGAAGATGTTTCTTTGATTTCGTTGGCGTATTGCTCAAGAACCTTTGGGTCGATTCCGAATTGCTGCTCACCCATCAGGGCTTCACCGCTTAATTTAAGTAGTATGCGT
>JBIKPR010000051.1:0-20275 GCA_044357345.1 Bacteroidia bacterium | reverse complement strand
AGATATTTCTCATTAGGACCGCAGAAACCATTAGAAGCCCAAGCTGTGTATGAATTTGAAGTTCCAGCAGGGCAATACCAATTCTGATTAGAGAAATTAGTTACATAATAAGAATTGTAATCCCAAGTGTAAGGTGTTGAACCATTCACGTTGTAAGTGTATACAGGATAGAAACCATACCAGTTTTGGAAATCAAATATATTACCAATTACTTTGATGTTGGTATGGTAATATTGGTACTGATAGATACCATAAAGGTATGGACTAAAATTATTACTTAAGCTACCATTTGCTCTAACCGTATTTTGACGAACCTCAGTTGTATACGTTCCACTGATAAATGAATAGTTGTAGATACAGTAGGTATAATAGTATGCCGCATTATCAAGAATTAAATTGCTATTAATTGAAGTGTTGTAGTTATAGTAATTATAAATTGAATAATGGTAGTATGAAGTCGAATTTGACGTATTTCTGTTGTTTCTGATAATGTTTCTAGAAATGTCATAGTTACCATAGTAATAAGCATAGATGCTGTAATGGTAATAATAATCTGAAGTATTTCCTTCGATTGTGTTTTCATTAATCTGAACAGGGTACAAAGCAGAGTTATAGGTCCATTCGCTATAAATAGAATAGTGGTAGTAGTAGGCTTTTGCATTGTTCTTAATGGTATTGCCATTGATTTGAGCAACTGTACACGCGCTGCTTGGATAAGAACTTCTTACACCATACCAATAGTAACCACCATCACAATTTTGAATGGTGTTGTTGTTGAAACGGTATTCGTTGTATGTTCCATAGTTTAACCAACCACGAAAGTTAACAGATGAAGAAGTACTGGTAGTTACATCATTGTTGTCGGCCATATTGCCAATTAAATCAAAATAATAGTTGAAATAATTATAACCTAAATAATTATTTGTACTAGCCATTACATTTTTAATTTCGTTGTTGTTAATTGTAAATTTGTAGGTAGAATTACCGTAGTTGTAATAGGTGTAAAAATCATACATGGTTGAAGGCGCCGTTGATGGTGTCGCTCCAAAAAATGGCATATCATGTATTTTATTGCCATCTAATTTTGTAGAACGGCTTGTTGCATACGAGTAATAAGAGTAGATACCATATAAGGTAGAACTGCTATTATAAGATGTTGCGTTTGCACGAGAGATGTCATTGTTCAATACTTGGTTGCCATTGGTGAAGTACATGTAAATCGCCATGAAATAGAAGTTTTGAATGGTGTTGCCACTGATGGTGTTGTTTTGCGCTGTGTAAGAGTAGGTAGAGTTGTTACCTGTGCAAGTGATACCATAAGCAGGACCTGGGCTGTTGGTGTTCGTTGTGCGCATCAAGTTGCCACTGATGGTACAAAAGTTACCATGGCCTGTAGAACTTGTAGCAGTCATTGAAGTTGAAGAATTTGAAAATGCTACATAAGCACCACCTGAAGTTGTTGCAGAGGTTAATGAAGTAAATTCAATGATACCATTTGAAATGGTGTTGTAATCTGAACCATTAAACAATCTGTAACCTTGAACATACTGACTGGTGCTTGTGTTTCTAACTGTTACTTTATCGAAAGTAAAATAGTCAGCACCACTTAACAAGATAACAGCATCAGATATACCAACAGATAAAAATTTGTTGTTACCATTGATGGTTACTGTGTTGGTTGCTGAAGATCCAGTGATTGCGCCAAAGTTAATTTGAGCAGTCTCAGTGTTGTCGGTCATTACATTGACTGTAACAGCTCCACTAACACCATTGGTGGTAATGGAATTTCTGAAAGCAAGCCAAGTAGCAAAGTTGGTTCCGCTCGTTGCTGCTGTGTTGTCGATGGTGTAAGTACCAGACAACTGCGCGGAGGCCGAGCTCATGAATGCCGCACAGAATAGTGTGAAGACTATTCGAAGGAAATTTTGTGGTTTGTAAATTTTTCTCATAATTAATAAAATTTATATTGATTTTTTATTATTTTAACACTCCAAATATATAAACGATTTTTGAAACGCCAAACAATTTCATAAAATACTCTACTTTTTTTGGTAATAATTTTTTAAAATCGACAAATGATTCGAAATCTATTCGAAATATTTATCTTTTTGCCATAAACATTGAAAAGCTCCTTGTTTATGCTTTCTCTTTTGCTCTTCAATATTTTGTGGCTGATTATCAAATTATTAGCACTTATTTTAGGGTTGTATGATTGTTTTTCCCCTTCACCCAGGATTGTGAAATACACTCGTGCTTGTCCATTTAATTGTGCAGTATTTTGCTTTGTCACGATTCTGTCAAAAAATTGAAATCCAATTTCTGAAATTGACGTAAAATTTGTTGAAACAAATGTATAATTTTCTCGAATCGTATATTTTGACTTTATATTGTTTTTTAAAAAAAATCTATTCAAGTCATTTTTTATGCTTTTTTGGGTAAAACTTAAAGAATCTCCATAGACAAATGCTTTTTCACCATCCACACAAACAAAGATATCGGTGTTTCTGAAACCCATAATACATATGAATCTCTGTTTCATGTATTTTTTTTGTGTATAGTGTTGGTAAGGTTTTAGAATCGAAAGGACTAAAAGAATTAGTATAAAACTTGTTTTGTTTTTATAATGAACAAAGAAAATACTAAGTGCAATAATTAGGTAGAGCGCAAATAGTTCAATGAGGTCTATGTTGATATTTTCAATAACAGAATAGGGCAGTCGATCGGTCCACTGCATAAATTTATCATTGTAGTAGATTAAGACGTCAATCAATTTACCAATATTTAGAGATATAACCGGAATACTCGAAAATGGGAATAAGGCCAGAATGAGAAATATTATTAACGTGTAAACTGGAATTACAATCAAATTGGTTAATAAGAAGTAACTCGGAAATTGATTGAAATAAAATATACTAATTGGAAACGTCAGTATTTGGGCACATAAACTTACATTAATTAAATCTAAAACCGCTGCTATAACCTTTGTTTTGTGATGGTATAGACCTCTGATTTTTGAATAGCACACAACAATTCCTAATACGGCTAAGTATGAAAGCTGGAAACCTGGGTCGAAAAAATAATTTGGTTCATACACGAGCATTAAAAAAGCAGAAGAGAAAATCGTATTCAAAGGGTTTTTGTCTTTGTTTACAATCTTTCCGATTGAAAGTAAACTAAACATAACAGCTGCTCTAATAACTGAAGTTGAAAGTCCTGACATTACAGCATAAAACCACAAGAAACTCAGAATAATCACGGTTTTAAGCAATTCCCCTCTTTTGAATTTTTTTAGAAATCCAAACAAGAAGTTTAGAATACTAAATATCAGTCCAGCATGCATCCCGCTCACGGCTAAAATGTGCAATGTTCCAGTTCTAGTAAATATTAGATTAGTTTCTTCATTTAAATCAGATTTATAACCCAATATCAAGGCTTCTGAGATGCCACATGAGATTTTATTTGGAATGTTGTTCTTAATAACTTCTATGCAATAGTCACGGTATTCGTACGCTGACTTTTTTATGTTAAATGAATAAGTATTGGTTTTTATAAGTTCATTGCTATGGGCCTTAATCGTACACAAAATTTGCTTCCTTTTAAGATGTGTTTGATAATTAAATGTGCCCGGATTGTAGCTGTGTTCAGGGGTTCTTAGATGGGCTTTTATACTATAGTTATCGCCTATTCTTGGAGTGAAAGACGCGCTATCAGAACTTAGATTTAAAAGAATAAGGCCACTGCAACTGGTTTTTCTGTTTTGTGAGTCAATTGCATTCGTTGCTTCTGCGATTATTTTTATTTTACCATTTTTTGCTTCTAGAATATCTCTAATTTCAATTTTTAAATATTTAATACCCTCAATATTTGAGTAATGGTTTTTTGAAGTATTGGCTTGAGATAAGTGAGATCTGAAAATTCCCACAGAGACGAAAAGCAAAGAAATAGCTATTGAGATCCAAGCTTTTTGCTTGAATTTTAACTGAATATTCGCTTTGCTTATGTAAAGCAAATATGTGCCTGCCAATATAATCAGCAAGTATGCTAAGGGTAGAGTTCCCGGTGAACAATTGTAAACGACTATACCAATGGTGAACGGAATCAATAACCTGGCAAATGGTATACTATGCCAGTTGATCATTTTAGTTTTTAATTAAATCTTCTTTTTATTAAGGCAAAAAGTTCTGCTGCTAGTTGTTCGTTTTCATTCCAATCAAATTGATTGTTTATTTCATTTTCAATATAGTTGATCGCGCTATTGTAGTTTTCAGAAGTCTGTAATGTTTGGATGCAATTCTTATATGCTTCACTGTTGCCATTAAATAAGCCATTTATAAACTCGAATTTTTTGCCAATTGAAATTGCTTTTGCTAGGTCTGGAATAGATGTTTCTGTTGACTTATCTGCAAAATTCAGTACAGGTTGTTTGTTCTTAGAAATTTTAGAGTTTACCGAGAAGTCATCACCTTCTTCTTCTTTGAATTTTGATGTTTGAATGGTTTGGGGCGCTTTTAACGCTGCGGTTAAAGTCTCTTCAACGGTAATTTCTTTAACGGGTGCAGAAACATTTTTAACTTCAAGTTCTAATATCGGTTCCTGAATAGGGTTTTCGATTTTTTCAATTAGTTCAGGCTTTTTTATTTCTTGAATTGGTTCAGGGATAATTACAGGTTCAATTTCCGGAATCAGAGTTTTAACAAGATTTAAAACTTCTTCAACAACTGGTTCAATAGGTTTTTTTATTTCAATCTTCAAATCATTGTTTGAGTCAATGGCTTTGGTATTTGATACCCGATTTGAAAGGTTAAAACATTCAATGCTGTTTTGTTGAATCAGGTTAATATAAAAATCAACATTTATTCCTTTCTGAATTTCAATAATTGCTTTTTCTGAAGAATTTAAAAGTGATTTAATTTGATCGAGGATTTCTTGCTGATTCATGTAGTATGCGCTAATTTCAATTCAATAATAATATTTTTTTCTCGATTTTGAAAATACTTTCAAATATTTTTTGAGGCTAAAATATTTTTGAGCAAATTTGCCTAAAATTGATGTCAAACAAAGGAAAACTAAGGATATATTATGGCTGCATGTTTGCGGGAAAAACAAGTGCTCTAATTCAATACATAAGTGAACGGAACTTAAAATCTAATGAATTTATAGTTTTCAAACCGGCGGTTGATGTTCGGTCTGGGAAAGCAGTTATAGCAACCCATGATGGAAAAACTCATGAGTGTATAGTCTTTGAAAATGAAATGGAGATGTTTGATTATATAAACCCTTTCATCAAATTGATTGCAATAGATGAGGCACAATTTTTCAATAAGGTTATTCTAAGTGATTTAAAAAGAATAATTGGAAAGGGAATTGAAGTAGTTGCAGCGGGTTTGGATAAAGATTATTTGGGGAGACCATTTGGTTTAATTCCAGCTTTAATGGATTTGGCAGACGAAAAGATTCAATTAAAAGCAAGTTGCTCAATGTGCGGAGATTATGCCGATTATACCTACAGAAAAGTAGACAATAAAGTTTTGGTCTTAGTTGGTCATTCAGACCATTATGAACCAAGGTGCGAAAAGTGTTTTAAGGAAAATTAAATTCGCTTTTTAATCAATAGCCAAAACTGAAGTTACTTCAGGCAGCACTTTTTTGATTGCTTCTTCAATGCCAGCTTTCATGGTCATGTGACTCATTGAACACCCACTACAAGCACCTAAAAGTTTTAATGTTACCACATTGTTTTCGTCAATACTGACAAGTTCAACATCACCACCGTCCATCTTTAGAAATGGTCTAACCAAATCAAGGGCTTCTTCAATTTTTGATATTTTATTGGTCATGTTGTTTGTTTGAATTTATTATGGATATTTGTTGAACCAATTTGCCTGCAATCTCTGAAAAATTTTTGACATTTTGAGTTTCTGATAATTTTCCTGAGTCTGCATCTTCCATCATGTCTGTTCTGATTGGTAATTTACCCAAAATGGAGGTCTCAAATTGTTTTGATAATTTCTCAGCTCCACCTTGTCCAAATAGATAATATACCTCATTGGGTTTTTGATCTGGCGTAAAGTAAGACATGTTTTCTACTATGCCCAGGATAGGTACATTAACCGCTTCCATTTTAAACATGGCACAAGCACGGGCTGCATCAGCTATGGCTAGTTTCTGAGGTGTACTTACAATTACGGCTCCTGTAAGAGGTAGGTTTTGAACCAAAGTTAATTGAACATCACCAGTTCCTGGTGGGAGGTCAACAATTAAATAATCGAGTTCACCCCAATTTACGCCATTCATAAATTGTTTTATGGCAGAAGATACCATCGGCCCACGCCATACTATTGCTTCATTTGGTTTTGATAAAAACCCAATCGAGAATAGTTTTATATTGTTTGATACGACAGGCCTCATGAGTTCTTTTCCGTTGACCATGTCCATTTCAATAGTTCCGTTTTCAACCCCAAATAGTATTGGAATTGAAGGGCCATAGATGTCGGCATCTAAAACACCAACTTTAGCCCCTGATGCACAAAGTACTGTTGCAATGCCTGCAGCTACCGTTGATTTTCCTACGCCACCTTTACCACTCGCCACAGCTACGATGTTTTTAACACCTGGCATCACATCAGAAATTCTGGTTTGCGTGCTGACCTCAGCGGTCATCTTTATCTGTATTTCTTTTGCTTCTGGAATAAAATGTTGTATTGCATTTCTGCAAGCATTCTCTAGCATGTCCTTCATCGGGCATGCAGGAGTAGTTAAATAGACAGAAAAGGAAATGCTGTGTTCAGATATAAGAAGTTCCCTAATCATACCTAAGGTGACCAAGTCTTTTTTCAAATCGGGATCTTCAACATGAGATAAAGCCTTTAGGACTTCGGATGAATTAATCATTTTTTCTTTTTTTAAATATTCCCAATATCCGATTAAAGAATCTTTTTTCAAATTGAAGGAAGAAATTAAATTGACCAAATAAAAAGCCATATGCCAATAACATAATATTGTATATTGGTAATACAGCCAAGTAGAAAATAATCCTTTCAGAACTTGTCGAGTTATTTGAAATGCCAATTAAATGTTTCAAAACCACTACTGTGCTGCCTGTACAAGCAAATACAATTAGAATTAGCAATACCTGAATACCAGATTTTACATGCCAACGGTTTTTTAGTTTTTCAATGAAAGACAATTAATAGAAATTTTGAGGCGCAAAATTAGGTCATTTTGCCTTAAATATAAAATCATTCAAATTCAGTTAATCATTACTGGAAGAATAATTTATTTGCTTTCTCTGTTGATGTCTAGTTTTAAAGAAAAAATATTGCTGTACAAAGCAGGACCATTTCCGGAAACTGCACTTAAATTGGTTAAGGCATAGTCTAAAGTGAAATTTCCAAAGGTGAAACCGATGCCTACATTTGGCATAACAGATGCAATTTTTTTGCCATTGCCATTTGTATAATGTTGGAAGTTGTTTAAACCTGTCCTAAAATATAAACGGTTGACATCACTAAGGTTATAGGTTACTTCAGCGCCACAATATGGGTCAATACTCAATAAATTTGTTTTTATAAGGGTATTTCTTTTGCCGTCAAGTGTAATATTGGCATCTAATTCTGCCAGGAATTTCCAGTTGTCGTTTTCCCAAGTTTTGGCAAAGCCACCCAAAATTCGTGGTAAAGTAATTTCTAAAGTGCTCTTAGGAATTGCATTGCCCGTGTTAGCTAAAATGTCTTTTTGTGCATCTGTGAAGGTGTACCTCCAACTATTAAACGTGGATGTAGCATCTCGCACAACAATGCCTAGAGACCAGTTTTTCTTAGTGTTGTCAAACTTTACACCAGCATCAAATCCGAAACCTGTTGCTTTAGCAAATGGACCAACTTTTCTGCTGATGATTTTCATATTTCCCCCCCAAGAGAAATCAATATTTCTCATGCTTTTAATATCGGCTGATTGGGCATAGGAGATAATGGCTGCAAAATCTGTTGTGTTAAATGAACTGACACGGGTGTAATCAATCTCTCCATTTCTAATTAAATCAAAAGTGTTGGCAATGCCATCGACTCCAAAACGCACCAAACTTATTCCAATTGCACCTTTGTCGCCTGCTTTAGTTGCCCATGAACCGTAATCATAATTTGCAATTCCGGCAAAGTAAGAGGCGTGCATCAAAGCAACTTGAGCATTGCTTTTAATTCCGACTAAACCTGCTGGATTCCAATAACCAGAATACACGTCATTTGTTGATGCAATCATGCATCCACCCATGCCTAGCGATCGAGCACCCACACCAATTTGCAAAAACTCGTTGCTGTATTTTGTTGCATTTTGGCTATATCCTTTAATTGTAAAGGAGATTAAAATGATAACTAGAAGCTTACTTTTCATAGGTCTATGCAAATATCTTAAAAATAATTCACTTTTCTTCATATTTTGAGTTCATTGGACAAATCGTCAAGGCATCCTTTGATAAAGTAGAGTATTTCAGGAAGCTTTTTCTGTAGTAATAAATTGTCTTCGATTGTCCATTCATAGTTTATTCCAACTTTTTGATACACCCTGTTCAACGCGAAACTTATTTTTTCATTGTGTTTGTATTCAAAAATAAACCTAGAATTGACAAATCTATCAAAACCAATTTGAAAGTTTTGGGGGTTGGGTAATCCAATCATTTTCAGGAAAACGCAAATTTCTTCTGTGTTTACGTGGGAGAGGTCTTGGTAAAATTGTGTGCAAAGTTCTTCATGCTCATCCATTAATACACGGTCCAATAAAATTTCCATTAGCAAGTGGTTTAAAAACCATTTGCGCGGCCAATTGCATTCTTTATCTAAAGTTTCTGATAAAAACCCTGTGGTTTTTTTGAAGAATAGTGAATTGTGGAATTTTCTATCACATTCAAGATGGGTTAAGCTGCCTTCAGCAAGGGCAATGAAAGCCGGTCTGTTAAATTTGCCAATGGGTTTGATGTGCGAATTGCAATAGTTTTTAACCAAATCGGGCAATACAAGTCCAGTATTAAAGTAAGGATCCTTGGTTTTATAGAAATAATAATGGGATAGGAAATTCATAGTTGCTACAAACTTATTGAAAATATTTAATTTCGCTTGATTCCATGTGAAATTGTTTACTTTTGGTTTATCTTTGCCTTTTATATATTTATTACTGTTACGTTAAGATTTATGATGCCTAAGTACAATTTTATTGAAGAACTTCGTTGGAGAAATATGATACAGGATGTAATGCCTGGAACTGAAGAATTGTTAAACAGTAAAATTGTAAAGGGTTATATTGGTTTTGACCCAACGGCAGATTCATTGGGGGTTGGTAATATGGTTCAAATTATGACTCTTTTGCATTTTCAAAGAGCAGGTCATAAACCCATTGCTTTGGTTGGCGGTGCTACAGGAATGGTTGGTGACCCCAGTGGAAAAAGTGCAGAGCGCAATTTGTTAAATGAAGAAGTTTTAAACCATAATTTGGCTTGTCAAAAAGCTCAGTTGCAAAAGTTTTTAGATTTTGATTGCGGTGAAAATAGCGCAGAAATCGTCAACAATTACGATTGGTTCAAGCAGTTTTCTTTTTTGGACTTCATTAGGGATGTTGGTAAACATATTACGGTAAACTACATGATGTCTAAGGACAGCGTTAAAAACCGTTTGGAAAATGGCATGTCATTTACAGAGTTCAGTTATCAATTGGTTCAAGGTTATGATTTTTATTATCTTAACAAGCACCAAAACGTACAACTCCAAATGGGTGGAAGTGACCAGTGGGGAAACATTGTAACGGGTACTGAATTAATTAGACGCATAGACGGTGGAGAAGCTTTTGCTTTAACGACCCCTTTGATTAAAAAATCAGATGGCACTAAATTTGGAAAGTCAGAAGGTGGAAATATATGGCTAGATCCAAGAAGAACTAGTCCTTATGCATTTTATCAATTTTGGTTGAGGTCTAGTGATGAAGATGTTCAAAATTACATTCGAATTTTTAGCCTAAAAAGCAGGGAAGAAATTGAAGGAATTGAACAGCACTTATTGCAAAAAGAATTGGCCAAAGAGGTTACTATTCGTGTTCACGGAGAAGACGCGTATAATAATGCTGTTCGTGCAAGTGAAATATTGTTTGGAAAAGGAACCACTCAAGAACTTGAAACAATTGATGAGGAAACACTGCTGTCTGCAATGGATGGAGTGCCTCAAGCCATGTTGAGTTTAAACGATATTAAAAACGGAGTTCCTATTGTCGAATTTTTAAGTGAAAGAATTAATCTATTACCAAGCAAAACAGAAGCAAAGAAGATGTTGCAAGGAAATGGCATAAGCATTAATAAAAGTAAAGTCAGTGATTTGGAATATAATATTTCAGAGAAGGACTTAATTAAAGGTAAATATATATTGGCTCAAAAGGGCAAAAAAGACTATTGTCTAATACTAATCAATCAATAAAAATAAAAATCCATGAAGTTTATAAAATCAGTAAGTAAGCCGTTAGATAATGATCAAATGATTGTTATTTTAGATGCCAGCAAATTTAAAAAATCAAATTTTTTAGATAAGTCCGAAAACGAAGCTGTGCTTGCAGCAATTGAATTAAAAAGACCAATGATTCAATTTAATTCAGGATTAATTTTGAAACTGGTTTTGCCAGTTTATGATACTGCTGGATGGGAACTAAGTGAAAAGGTTCGAAAGATGGGGGCTAAGTTTTGCGCTATTTTGAATGAGCACAAAGCAAAGCATGCATGCATCGTTTCTTATGACAAACATCTGGCATTGGCAATGTCAGAGGGCATTATGCTTTCCAATTATCAGTTTTTGAAGTATTTCACCGACAAAAAGAAACGCGCCAACAGCCTTCAGAATGTTCATTTAATGGGAGACTTGGTAGACAGTCAAGCTATTGAGTATTTAAATGCCGTAATTGATTCTACTTATATTGCTAGAGACTTGGTTAATGAGCCACAAAGCTTTTTAAACGCCATCCAATTGTCTGAGGAATTTAAAAAAATAGGAAAAGAAGCTGGATTTAATGTTGAAGTTTGGAATGAATCTAGGATAGCAGCCCAAAAAATGGGAGGTCTTTTGGCGGTAAACAAAGGCAGTAAAATACCGCCTACATTTAACATCATGGAATATAAGCCTAAGAATGCCACCAACAAAAAACCTATAGTTTTGGTTGGTAAAGGTGTTGTTTATGATACAGGTGGATTGAGTTTGAAGCCTACACCTATGAGTATGGACCATATGAAATGCGATATGGCAGGAAGTGCAGTTGTTGTTTCTGTTTTAAGTGCAGTTGCAAAATTAGGTCTTCCCATTCACGTGGTTGGTTTAGTGCCTGCAACGGATAATTGGATTGGTGAAAATAGTTATGCTCCTGGCGATGTTATCACTATGTACAGTGGCACAACAGTAGAGGTATTAAATACGGATGCAGAAGGACGTTTGGTTTTAGCAGATGCTTTGCATTTTGCAAAAAAATTAAATCCTATGCTGGTTTGTGATTTTGCAACATTGACTGGTGCTGCAGTTAGGGCAATTGGACCATATGCTACAGCATTCATGGGTAATGCTGACGATAATTTAAAGCAATCTGTGTTTGAAAGTAGTTATTCTGTTTTCGAGCGCTTGGTTGAATTTCCTTTATGGTCTGAGTATGCGGACGAGTTAAAATCTGAAATTGCAGATATGAGTAATTTGGGTAAAGGAGAAGGCGGTCAAATAAGTGCAGCTAAATTTTTAGAGCATTTTACGGATTATCCTTGGATGCACTTTGATATCGCTGGTCCTGCTTTTAATCATGCAACAGATGCCTATAAGCCAAAAGGGGGAACAGGAGTTGGTGTGAGGTTAATGATAGATTTTTTAGTAAAACAAAGTCAAAAAACGAAGTAATATGAAAAAACCAGTTATAGGTATAAGTCAAGGTGATCCGAATGGTGTTGGTTTGGAAGTTATTATTAAAGCTTTTGAGCACTTTATGTTGTTTGATCATTGTATTCCTGTATTGTATGCAAACCCGAAGTCTTTCGCATTTTGCAAGAAAACTTTAGGACTTGAAGAACCCGCTTATGTTCTTATAAAAGATGTTTCTGAAGCCAAAGAAGATCAATTGAATTTAATTGCAAGCAGCAATGAAGTTTTTGAAATACAATATGGTGTTCAATCAGATAAAGCTGGTGCTGAGGCCTTGCTTGCTATTGATAGAATGTTGCAAGATGCAAAGGCAGATAAATTAGATGCAATGGTAACTGCACCTGTAGATAAGTCAAGTATAAAAACCGCCAATGGATTTACTGGACATACCTCCCATATTACAGCCGCATTAGGTGTAGATGAATCTTTAATGATTCTTTATAATGATGATATTCGTGTGGGGCTATTAACTGAGCATTTGCCATTGAAACAAGTTTCGGCAGCGATTAAAAAAGAACTGATATTGGCAAAGTTAAAGGTGGCAAATGAAAGTCTTAAACGTGATTTTGGTATAGTTAAACCTAAGATTGCAGTATTAGGACTTAACCCACATAATGGAGATAAGGGTGCAATTGGTTCTGAAGAAAAAGATACAATAATACCTGCAATTGAGGAAGCCAAATCAAAAGATATTTTTTGTTTTGGTCCGTACAGTGCAGATGGGTTTTTCGGCATGAAATCATATCATAATTTTGACCTAGTTCTTGCAATGTACCACGACCAAGGTTTGATTCCTTTTAAATCTATAGCATTTGAAGATGGGGTAAATTATACAGCTGGATTGCCTGTATTGAGAACCAGTCCTGACCACGGCACCGCTTATGATATTGCAGGTAAAGGAATAGCGTCTCAACTAAGTTTTACCAATGCAGTATTTGCTGCCATAGATATATTTAAACAAAGAAATAATATCGATACATTAAAAGCAAATCCCTTAAGATTTAGTGAATTAAGAAGAGAACGTTTTAGATTGGAGCAAGGCTAGAATTCCTGCACAATAAGCGTTTTTTGAACTATTTTTCAATCTCCAGTTTTATAATTTAACTAAAGCACTATGTCTAAATTTGAGATTCAAGCACCTTTTAAGCCTACAGGAGATCAACCAGCTGCAATTAAATTACTGGTGAAAGGCCTTGAGCAAGGGTCTCATGCTCAAACTTTACTAGGGGTTACTGGCAGTGGCAAGACTTTTACAATTGCTAATGTTATTCAAGAAGTTCAAAGGCCAATTTTGGTATTGAGCCACAATAAAACATTGGTTGCACAGCTTTACAGTGAGTTCAGCCATTTCTTTCCTAATAATGCGGTGGAATATTTCGTGAGTTATTACGATTATTACCAACCAGAAGCTTTTATTCCAAGTACTGGAACCTATATAGAAAAAGACTTAGCAATCAACGAAGAGATTGAAAAGATGCGTCTAAAAACCATTTCAACTTTGTTGAGCGGTAGAAGAGACGTAATAATAGTAGCATCGGTCAGTTGCATATATGGCGCAGGAAATCCTTCTGATTATGAAAAGAGTATTATTCGCATAAGCAAAGGGCAAATAATTGCAAGAAATGCATTTTTACATGAATTGGTAAACAGTTTGTACAGCCGTACAACAGATGAATTTAAAAGAGGGAATTTTAGGGTAAAGGGGGATGTGGTTGATGTGTATTTGGCATATAATGATTTTGCATATAGGATATCTTTCTTTGGCAATGAGATTGAAGAGATCCAATCATTTGACCCCTCAAATGGTCAAATATTGAACACCTTTAGTGACGTTGCTATCTATCCAGCGAATATTTATGTTTCGCCAAAAGAGCGCTTGCATCAAGCAATTTATGAAATTCAGGATGACTTGGTTCTACAAATGGAATACTTTAAGTCACAGGGAAAAAATTTGGAAGCAAAGCGCCTAGAAGAACGTGTTAATTTTGATTTAGAAATGATGCGTGAACTCGGTTATTGCAGTGGGATTGAAAATTATAGCCGGTATATGGATAGGCGTCAGACAGGAGAAAGACCGTTTTGCTTATTGGATTATTTCCCGAAAGATTTTTTATTGGTTGTGGATGAAAGCCATGTCAGTATGCCTCAAATTAAGGCTATGTATGGTGGAGATAGAGCCCGTAAAATTAACTTAGTCGATTATGGATTTAGGTTGCCTGCTGCGATGGACAATAGACCGTTGAAGTGGGAAGAGTTTATTGGTATGATAAACCAAGTTATTTATGTTAGTGCAACCCCATCAAATTTTGAAATTCAAGAATCAGAAGGTGTTGTAGTGGAGCAGCTAATAAGACCTACAGGTTTGTTAGACCCAGTTATTGAAGTTAGGCCTTGCACCAATCAGGTAGATGATTTATTGGATGAGGTTGATGAACGTGTTAAGCGTGGAGAACGGGTATTGGTAACTACATTAACCAAGCGGATGAGCGAGGAGCTTGCAAAATATATGAGCAAGCTAGGAATCAAATGTCAATATATTCATAGCGAGGTTAAAACCCTCGATAGAGTTGAAATTCTTAGAAATTTAAGACTTGGGGTTATTGACGTGTTAATAGGAATTAATTTGTTAAGAGAGGGACTCGATTTGCCGGAAGTGAGTTTTGTTGCAATATTGGATGCTGACAAAGAAGGCTTTTTAAGAAGTGTAACCAGTTTGGTTCAAACAATTGGTCGTGCAGCTAGAAATGAAAATGGCAAAGTTATAATGTATGCTGATCGAATGACTGAAAGTATGCGGAAGACCATTGAGGAAACTGAAAGAAGACGTGAAAAACAAATTGCCTATAATACACTGCATGGAATAACCCCTACATCAGTAGTCAAATCAATTGACCAAATTATGAAGGAGACAAGTGTTGCTGATGTTAAAAAGGCTGAGGACCATTTGGCCTATGCGCAAGCAAAAAATCAATTTGATCAAGCAGCAGATCCTGTTTTTGAATATATGGATAAAGCCGGAATTGAAAAGGCAATTAAAGAAACTGAACGCTCAATGAATCGAGCTGCAAAAGATATGGAGTTTATTGAAGCAGCAAGGTTCCGTGATCAAATTGAAGTTTTGAAGAAGCAATTGAAGAAGCTCACTCCCTACTAAATGAAAGTTATAATTTCCTTTGGCATGATTTATGTAAATATCTAATCAAATGATGAAAAGTTTTATAATAATCGCAATTGCTATATTGAGTTCAAATGCTGCACAAGCTGCAAATGAAAGTTCGCGTGTTGCCCAAGCGATACAAACTGCAAATACTGCAGACTTGGTGAATATGTTTAACTCTAGTATTGAATTATTGACACCCTCTTCTTCTGGTATTTCAACCAAAGAGCAAGCAAAAATTGTTTTGGATAATTTTTTCAGAAACAACACACCAGTTAAAGCGACAGTTACCCATGAAACTTCAGGAACCACAAATACAATGTTTGTTATTAATTTAACTACAAAGACCGGAACTTACCGTGTTTCTGTTGTTGGTAGTATTAAAGGAGGGACATTTTTAATCAATGAATTTAAAATTGTATAAAAAGAACAATTCTAAAATCAATATTTGAAAAGTACTGCGTTAATTTGCAGTACTTTTTTTATGAATACAAATTTCAAGGATATAAGTGATTCTGTCGAGGTGCTTCAAATAATTGAACAAGCATTGAGAGAAGATATTGGCAATGGCGATCATTCATCACTTTCAAGTATAGATAAGGATATGATTTCGCATGCACGCTTGATTTTCAAGGACAATGGGATTGTTGCAGGTTTAAATATAGCCTATAAAATATTGAGAATTAACGACCCGAATTGCACTATAAATACATATTTCAATGATGGTGATTATTTAAGAAAGGGTGAGATTGCTTTCGATGTGGTAGGCAATGCACAAGCTTTGTTAAAAAGTGAAAGATTGCTTTTGAATATTTTGCAACGATTGAGTGGAATAGCCAGTATTGCCAATTTGGCCGCCGAAATGATAAAAGATTACCACACGAAGGTATTGGATACTAGAAAAACCACGCCAAATTTAAGGGTGCTTGAAAAATGGGCTGTTTTAGTAGGTGGAGGTATGAACCACAGGTTTGGCTTGTTTGATATGATTATGTTAAAGGATAACCATATTGATGTTGCCGGTGGAATAGTTCCTGCAATACTGAAGGCAAAGCAATATTTGAAAGATAACAACTTAGACTTGGGTATTGAAGTTGAAACACGTAACCTAGAGGAGGTGAATCAAGCCTTAAGTGTATTGCCAATTCAGAGAATCATGTTGGATAATTTTAGTCCTGAATTGGTGAAAGAAGCAGTTCAGATTATAAATGGGCAATGCGAGACCGAGGCTTCAGGTGGTATTGCTTTAGATAATATTAAAGACTATGCTGCTGCAGGAGTTGATTTTATTTCTTTAGGCATGTTAACCCATTCAGTTAGAAGTTTGGACATTAGTTTTAAAATTAAATAATTATTATTTAAAAATTATTAACTTTGCCTTATGTTTAAAAAAATTACGCTAATTATTATTGCATTAGTTGGATTAAATGCCAACGCACAATTTACAATTGATGAGGATACTTTGTATGCTTATGGTTTTGTAGGTGCTAGTTCTACCGATTTTTCGGACATCTATGCACACACTGTTATTAGAAGCAAAGCGCCTTCACCTGAGACAATTAAATGGAATAGATTTAATGTAAGTCTACCGAGTGCTGAATGGTCAACCGCTATTTGTGATATATTGTCTTGTAGAGGTCCAGAGATTTCTAGTGATTCATTTGCATTTAGTGGTGCAGGGGATACAGGGATTTTATCTTTCCATTTTTACACCAAAAATATTAGAGGAAATGGGTCTGTTACCGTTCGTTTTGCTCGATCAACTAATCCATTAGATTATAAAGATGTGGTAATATTAGCTCAAGGTTGGGCTCCAACTGGTGTTTCAAGCAGTATGCGTACATTGATGAATGTTTATCCTAATCCTGTAAATGATTTTGTAAATATTAATAATCCACTAATAGGAAAAGCTGATTTGAAAGTCTACAATTCACAAGGTCAAGTCGTATTTGAGTCTGCATTTGATCATAGTGCTAGAGTTGATGTTAGCTATTTCTCTTCAGGTTTGTATACTATAGTAGTTCAAGGTGAAAAAGGTTCGACTTGTTCAACCTTCGTGAAATCATAAACACATATAAACGTTTTATAAAAAAAATCCCGAAACATTGTTTCGGGATTTTTTATTGTATAAATACAGAGCCTAGCTCCATTCTTCTTTTCCGTGTTTGATTTTTTCCCAAAGGGTATCTTTAAGTTCTTGAAGATTAAGTCCTGCCACAGCAGAAATAAATAGCGGTTTCATGCTTTTTAAATCTTTCTTCATTAAGCCCATCAACTCATCATCCATCATGTCGCATTTGGTTATTGCGATAACACGTTCCTTTTGAAGCAATTCAGGGTTGAATGCTTTTAATTCATTAAGGAGGATTTTGTATTCAGCTTTGATGTCTTTGCTATCGGCTGGAATCAAAAACAATAACAATGCGTTTCTTTCGATGTGTTTTAGGAATCTATGGCCTAAACCTTTTCCTTCGTGTGCACCTTCAATGATACCAGGAATATCGGCCATAACAAATGAACGGTAGTCGCGGTATTCAACCATTCCAAGATTTGGAACTAGGGTTGTAAAAGGATAATTGGCTATTTTGGGTTTGGCCGCTGACATTACAGAAAGAAGAGTAGATTTACCTGCGTTAGGAAAACCAACCAAACCAACGTCTGCCAACACTTTTAATTCAAGGATTTTCCATCCTTCAATGCTGTCTTCACCCGGTTGGGCGTATGTAGGAGCTTGTTTGGTGGCAGTTTTAAAGTTGGTGTTGCCCAAGCCACCACGTCCACCTTTTAAAAGCACCTTTTCTTCACCATCTTTGGTGATTTCAAACAATACTTTGCCGGTTACTTCATCTTTTGCAATTGTTCCAAGTGGAACTTCAATAACTTCGTTTTTACCTGATGCGCCAGTGCATAGAGCAGATCCACCTGGATCGCCATCTTCGGCATGCACGTGCTTTCGGTATTTTAAATGCAGTAAAGTCCATAATTGGGCATTTCCTCTAAGTTTTATGTCACCACCTTTTCCTCCATCACCTCCATCAGGGCCGCCTTGAGGAAGTCCTTTTGCACGGTGAAAATGTGCACTGCCTTTACCACCTTTTCCACTTCTGAAAAAGATTTTTACGTAATCTATAAAATTTGAGTCTAGCATAGTGTTACGTAATTAAGGGGTAATGCGTTAGTGGCTTTGTTCAACAATGATTGATTTGAGTCTATTAAATATTTCATCAATACTTCCAACGCCGTCGATGCCGTGGTATTTGTTTTGATTGGCATAATATTCAGCTGCAACAGCTGTTTGTTCGTTGTATACATTGATTCTGTTCCTAATTATATTTTCGTCTATATCGTCGGCTCTTCCACTATCTAAACCCCTCAATAGCAATCTTTTTGTTAATTCTTCTTCATCAACTATTAATGCAAGCATCATATTAATTGAAGTACCTTTAGATTCTAAAAATTTGTCGAGAGCTTCAGCTTGTGTTGTTGTTCTGGGGAAACCGTCGAAAATATAACCTTTCGCTTCGGGGTACTTTTCAGCTTCAGCTTCAAGCATATTGATGGTAACTTCATCTGGAACTAGGTTGCCTTTATCAATAAAAGATTTAGCTAATTTGCCTAGATCAGTTTCGTTTTTTATGTTAAATCTAAAAATATCACCCGTAGATAAATGTACCAAGTTAAAAGTGTCTACAAGTTTTTGAGATTGAGTTCCTTTTCCAGCTCCTGGAGGTCCGAATAAAACGATATTTAACATTTTTTTATAGATAATTGTTAAGTCTTCTAACGTGCAAAGGTACTGCCTTAAACTGAATAATGTATATTTAAAGACATATTTACTTAATTTCGCAGCGAAAAAAAACATTTATCTTTTGAAAAAAATCCTTATTGTGGTGGGTACAAGACCCAATTTTATTAAAGTGACACGCTTTAAAAAAGTAATAGCGAATCATCCTGAGTTGGAAGTTAAATTTGTTCATACGGGTCAGCATTTTGACGAGAAAATGAGTCAAGTATTTTTTGATCAATTTGATTTACGACCTGATTTTATGCTCAATATTGGGCAAGGGTCTCCAAACAGTCAGATGGCCAATGTTATGTTGGGTATCGAGAAGGTTTGCTTGGAATATATGCCTGACTTGTTAATTGTTGTAGGCGATGTGAATAGTACGTTTTCGGCTGCTTTAACAGGAAATAAAATGGGAATTAAAGTTGCGCATTTGGAAAGTGGCTTAAGAAGTTTCGACCGCGAGATGCCAGAGGAAATCAACCGTTTGTTGACCGACGAAATTTCTGATTATTATTTTGTTACGGAACAAAGTGGTTTAGACCACTTGAAAGCCGAAGGCAAAGACAAAGGGAATGTATTTTTTGTTGGAAATACCATGATAGACAGTTTGGTTGAATTTGATGCCGAGGTAAATAAAAGCCAAATCATGCAAACCATGGGATTGGAAAAGGGTCAATTTGTTTTGATGACCATGCATAGACCATCAAATGTAGATACAAAAGCGGGATTAGAAGTGTTGATTGAAATGATTAAAAATATCTGCAAAAACACAAAATTGGTTTTCCCGATTCATCCAAGGACTGTAAATAGATTAAAACAATTTGATTTATGGGAATCTATTGCAAATTTAGAGGGTTTGATTTTTTCAGAGCCAATGGATTATTTTGCTTTTCAAAATCTAACGGCCAACTGTAAGTTTGTTGTTACAGATAGTGGAGGAATACAAGAAGAAACTACTTACCGACAAGTGCCTTGTTTGACTTTGCGAAATAACACGGAAAGGCCTAGCACGGTTGAAATAGGCAGCAATGTTTTAGTGGAATACACCATGGAAGCTTTGCAAAAAAGAATGGATGAAATTACTTCTGGGACATATAAAAAAGGCTCAATTCCGCCACTTTGGGACGGGAAAAGTACTGACAGAATTGCAGAGGTGATAAAAGGAATTTTGGCTTAGGCCGGTTTCTGTTTATAGCTTTTGTGCATGATTTGCAAGAGCAAAAGAGCTAGGCATAATTGTATTTGAGCAAATCCAATTTGGTACCATTCGTAGTCAATGTTTATTCCCATGGATTTAAGTGAGAAGTATTTGGAAGTGTTGTGGTAAGAGACAAAAAGGATGTAATAAGAGGACAGTCCTAAATAGATCCAAGAAAAAATATATTTTCGGTAGTATAGTACACCTGGCAA
>JBIKPR010000050.1:0-20309 GCA_044357345.1 Bacteroidia bacterium | reverse complement strand
ATTGATTTCTTGGAAGCTGAATTGGGCATGCCAATTCATATCATCTCTGTTGGTCCAGATAGAGAGCAAACCATAGTCGATTAGAAAAACATAAGACATAAAAAAAGGCGCTTTAATAAAAGCGCCATTTTTATGCAATATATTTAATTAAGCAGTTTGGCCTAAACTTGCCTTTAAACCTTTATCAAGCTCATCTAAGAACTCTTCGGTGTACAAGTAATGCTCTCCATGGGTTACTTTGTTTCCATGAATACAAACGGCTAAATCTTTAGTCATTTTACCACTTTCTACAACATCGATACAAACTTTCTCTAAAGTATGGCAGAAATTGATTAATTCTTGGTTGTTGTCTAATTTGCCTCTAAACTCTAATCCTCTGGTCCATGCAAAAATAGATGCAATAGGATTGGTTGATGTCGGTTTACCCACTTGGTGGTCGCGGAAGTGCCTAGTAACTGTTCCGTGGGCTGCTTCAGCTTCCATTGTTTTACCGTCTGGCGTAACCAAAACAGAAGTCATTAAGCCTAAAGAACCAAAACCTTGAGCTACGGTGTCTGATTGAACATCGCCATCGTAGTTTTTACAAGCCCAAACAAAGTTGCCATTCCATTTCAATGCAGAAGCAACCATGTCATCGATCAAACGGTGCTCATATACGATACCTGCAGCTTCATATTTTGCCTTGTAGTCTGCATTGTATATTTCTTCGAATATATCTTTAAAACGGCCATCATATTTTTTCAAGATGGTGTTTTTGGTAGACAAATATAAAGGCCAGCCTTTTTGAAGAGCGGTATTAAAACAAGAATGTGCGAACCCTTTAATAGACTCATCGGTATTGTACATCGCCATTGCTACGCCATCACCTTTGAAATTGTATACTTCAAATTCTTGAACTGTTCCATCTTCACCTTCAAACTTAACGGTCAATTTACCTTTTCCTTTTGTTACAAAATCGGTTGCACGGTATTGGTCACCAAAAGCATGACGACCGATACAAATAGGCGCTGTCCAGTTTGGAACCAATCTTGGAACATTTTTACAAACAATAGGCTCACGGAAAACGGTACCATCTAAAATGTTACGTATGGTTCCGTTAGGTGATTTCCACATTTGCTTTAAGTTAAATTCAACAACACGCGCTTCATCAGGTGTTATTGTCGCACACTTGATACCTACATTGTATTTTTTAATGGCTTCTGCAGCATCAATGGTTACTTGGTCATTGGTCTCATCTCTGTATTCAACCCCCAAATCATAGTACTTAATGTCTAAGTCTAAATATGGAAGGATTAACTTGTCTTTAATAAACTTCCAGATTATTCTGGTCATTTCGTCACCGTCTAGCTCCACAACTGGATTAGCTACTTTGATTTTGTTCATTTTCTAAGGATAGGGTTATTTCTGCAAATATAAAATTTAAGTTGATATTTTGGATACCTCTTAAATAAAAAAAACCTTGCCAATTAGCAAGGTTTTTAAATATGGTTAAAGCAATAAAGCGTTTATGCTTGGTCTTCTAGAACGATGCCTGAAGTGCCTTTATAAGGTGACTGGATATAAACCAGTTTGTTTACATTCTTAAGATTGGTCTTTCTAATACGAGTAAACTCTTTATTTCTTCTATCTTTACGTTTAAGTCTGGTAACAGCCATGATAATAATTTTTAAGGGTGCAAATATACAATTCAGTATTTACAAATCAAAGTATTTTTAAATTTTAATTAAAAATACTTTAATGAGGCATTTATCTAGACTCCATCACAATGTAAGGGACCATCATTTCTTCTAGCGATATACCACCGTGTTGAAAGGTATTGCTATAGTATTTAACATAATAATTGTAGTTGTTTGGGTAGGCGAAAAAATCGTCTTCTTTGCAAACCACGAACGACTGACTAACGTTTACTTTGGGCAAGAACGCCAATTCAGGCTTTTTAATTTCAAAAACATCTTTGGCATCATAACTAAGATTTTTCCCTTGCTTGTAGCGCAAATTTGAATTGGTGTTTTTATCCCCAATAATTTTCACCGGCTTATTAACCCTCACAGACCCGTGGTCGGTTGTTATAATTACCTTACATTTCTTCTCTGAAATAATTTGCAAAGCTTCCCAAAGTGGGGAGTGTTTAAACCAGCTCTCAGTTACAGAACGGTATGCGGCTTCATCTTCAGCAAGTTCTCTAATAATACTTACATCGGTTCTAGCATGTGAAAATGCATCTACAAAATTGTAGACAATAACATTGATAGCATTCTGGAAATGGTTGGAAATCTTGTCCACCATGGCCTTCCCTCCATCGAGATTGGTAACCTTGGTGTAGCTATTCTTCCCTTTAATTTGAAGGCGTTGAAGCATGTCTTTAAAGAAGTCTTCTTCAAAATTATTCTTACCTCCTTCATCCTCATCATTGCTCCATTTATCTGGAAATCTTTTTTCGATTTCACTTGGAAGCAAGCCACTAAATATTGCATTTCTACAATACTGTGTGGTGGTAGGCAAAATGGTCAAATACTGGTCTTCTTCCTCTATTTTAAACTTCTCTTTTAATATGGGAGCGATGGTTTTCCATTGGTCTAAACGCAAATTGTCAATAAGGATAAAGAACACTGGTATTTTATCATCAATGTGTTGTTTTACTTTACGTCTAAAAAGATTATGACTCATTACAGGACCATTGTCACCTGTTGGCTGTAAGTAATTAAAATAGTTCTTAGATATAAATTTACTAAAATTGTGGTTGGCTTCTTTCTTTTGATTCTCATACACCTCATTCATACTTTTATCGGCACTCTTACCTAGCTCAAGTTCCCAATATATTAACTTGTTGTACAAATCCTTCCAGTCGTCTAAACTCTGCGAGTCCATCAACATATTGCTGATGTTTCTAAAATCTATTTGGTAGTTTTGGTTGGTTTTCTCAGTCACCAAACGGCTCTTATCCATTAGCTTTTTAATGGAATGAAGAATTTGATTTGGGTTAACAGGCTTAATCAAATAATCAGCAATTTGAGAACCAATGGCATCATCCATTATGTACTCCTCTTCACTTTTGGTAATCATCACCACTTTGACATCCGCTTGAACAGCTTTGATTTGACGCAAAGTTTCTAAACCACTAATACCGGGCATGTTTTCATCCAAGAAAACCAAGTCAGGTTTTTCACTTATTGCTTTAGCTACCGCAGCATTACCGTTATTTACAGTAATTAACTCGTATCCTTTTTGTTCTAGAAAAAGTATGTGTGGCTTAAGCAAATCAATTTCATCATCTGCCCATAGTATTTTAATCTTGTCGTTCATGTATAGTTTTTTTAGCGGGTCATTGTGTTGCAATGTATGGTAGCCAGTAGTTCATCGTATTGCATGAATGGATTTTTATTATAAACCATAATGTAATAATCGTTTTC
The DNA here is from genome assembly GCA_044357345.1 of Bacteroidia bacterium. GTDB lineage: Bacteria > Bacteroidota > Bacteroidia > NS11-12g > UBA955 > JABMMZ01. The sequence continues at coordinate 16,899 of JBIKPR010000050.1, read as the reverse complement.
AGTATTGCTAAAATTATTTTCAGTGTACTTTAAATCGGCTTGCCCTTTTTCATCTGGAGTGGCGAAATAATAATTATAATAGGCTTGCTTAAGCATCACAACCTTTTCGTATTGCATAGCCTTTTCATTCCATTCCATTTTAAATTCATCTTTCAATTGCCAAGCGCTCAATTCACCAAAAATGTAAACATCTTTGCTTAGCTTATCACTTACAAACGTGAAGTGAACAGCCGCATAATCGGCCCCAATTTCACCTTTTACAGCCCCATCCCTATTATCTACGACGATCTTTCCGTTGAAATCTATAGTCTGTAAGTACGGTGATGACATTTTACTGGCATCACTATAGAGCACTGCATTTTTTATGTTATTTTCATCGTATTTGCGTCTGACATTGAAACTCAAGAAACGCAAATTTCTAATATCAAAGTACCTAAACTCGTTACCGCCCAAAAACACATTACCACTCTCGTAGTTATAGTCCAATATTTTACCGTTAATGAAACGCGGCTTAAGATCAAAAATAGCATTGTCCCATCTTAAGTTTTGCATTAGGGTAGCTTTCACATCGGTCATAGGATTTGGAACGACATTATCGCCCATATTGACACTGAAATCCAATTCTTGCGAAGTAAAACGAACACTTGGATTGGTTGCTATTTTAACGCTTGGGGTAAGAACAAACTTATCGTCAACGACCATAAATCTGTGGGTTAAAATCAAATCACTTTCATCAAAATTCCTGTATACCTTTAAAATGTAATTACCAGATAATTTCGGCTTCATTTCAGCTGAGGGAAAATTTATCCCATAGTGTGTGTAGACTTGAAATGTGGTGCTAGAGAATGTATAATTTGTAATGTTTTCAAACATCGCACCTGTTAAATATTCGTTTGGCTTCAAATTCGAAACTTTCCAATCAGATGAGCAATGAATAAATGTGAATTGATAATTGTCGCTCTCTGGCATCATATCATCAAATTGCAAATTTAATTGTTGGTTGCTGTTTAAATCAACCGCAGGGAATCTTTCATAACTGCCTGTTTGCGTCATTATTGCTGTTTTTATGTTGCTTTCGTAAGTTGCATTGGTGTAAGCAATTGGCAGATACGCAGCTTGACTTGCGAAAGAGAATAATACCAAGAACAAGAATGCTAGGCTTCCTTGTTTTACAAATTTTGAAGTTGAATGTATCTTCATTTAATCGGGTTTATAAACTCAGTAATTGTTCGAATATTGTTTCGAACTCTTTATTTTTACCAACAATTGAATCCTCTAGTACTTTGTATTGTTCAGAAAGTGTACCAATTTTAGATTGGTCATTCATATCTGAAATTTGTTTTTCAATATCAAGCTTTTGAATTTTCAATTTTTCCAAAGCCTGTTCCACTTCATCTGCTTGTTTTTGCAATTGTTTTTTTAGTTTGCTGCTGGCATCAGGGGTATTAAGTTCTTGAACGGGTGCAGATTTATCGATGGTCTTTTCTTGTTTTGGCTTTGGTGCCAATCCATTTTTTTCACGTTGTTGCATGAAGTATTTCCATTCGTCATACGTACCTAAATACTCTTTTATTTGATCTTCTTCAATCCACCAAATCTTATTGGCAATATTGGAAATAAAATAACGGTCGTGAGATACGGTAATAAATGTGCCTTCAAATTGTTGTAAAGCTTGAATCAAAATATTCATACTTTGAATATCCAAGTGGTTGGTTGGCTCATCCAGCAACATAAAATTCGCTTCGTTAACCAAGGCTTTTGCTAAAGCCACTCTTGCTTTCTCTCCACCACTAAGAACCTTAATTTTCTTGAATGAATCGTCACCGGTAAACAAGAAACATCCAAGTATGGTTCTCAATTCATTCTCCGTTTTTACCGAACCCATTTGAACCATTTCTTCAAGAATTTCATTGTTCACATTTAATGATTCCAATTGGTGCTGGGCATAAAAAGTCTTTTCTACATTGTAGCCATTTTCAACGGTACCTTCAAAAGATTCACTTTGATCGACAATTCTCAACAAGGTTGACTTTCCTTTTCCGTTCGCTCCTATTAAAGCAATTTTATCTCCTCTTAAGATTTCAGCATTGGCATGGTCAAAAATTACCTGATCGCCATACGCCTTTGACAAATTTTTAATTGCGACAATGACTTTACCAGGTTGTTGTCTAACTTTAAACTTCAGATTCATCACAGACTCATCGTTCTGTACCTCCTCAATGCGTTCAATCTTATCCAACATTTTCATTCTACTTTGCGCCATGGTTGCTTTACTGGCTTTGGCCTTGAAACGATCTATCAAACGCTCTTGTTGTTTGATAAATGACTGTTGGTTATCGAAAGCTCTTTGTTGCAGATCGTCGCGTTCAACTTTAAGTTCCAAAAACTTAGAATAATTGCCAGCCCATTGATAAACCTTCCGATTAGCTACTTCAACTATCTTGGTCACCATTCTATCTAGGAAATAACGGTCATGCGACACGATTATAACGGTACCTTGGTATGACTGCAAATATTCTTCAATCCACTCGATTGACGGTAAGTCCAAGTGGTTGGTAGGCTCATCCAGCAAAAGCAATCTAGGATTTTGAAGCAATAATTTGGCCAACATCACACGCATTCTCCATCCTCCACTGAATTCATTCAATGGACGTTCAAGATCTGCTGTTTTGAAACCCAAACCTTCTAAAATCTCCTCGGTTTTAAATTGAATATTATACCCATCCAATGCTTCAAACTGCTCTTGTTTGTCGCCCAACTGATTTAATATTTCATCTGAATGGTCGGTTTCCATTCTTTCTAAAATTTGATCTATTTCACTCTGTAGCTTTAAAGCCTTATCAAAAGCTTGAAGTGCCACGTGGTAGATACTTTCAGTACTTTCATAGCTCAATAAGTCTTGGTTTAAAAAACCGATGCTACAATCTTTTGATTTGGAAAGTATACCTTCAGTAGGCTTGTACTCTCCTGTAATAATGCGCAAAAGGGTGGATTTTCCAGTACCATTTTGCCCCACCAATCCAATTCTCTCACCTGGCTTTATTTGCCAATTGACATCACTGTATAAATAACGACCACCAAAGTCGAACGATAATTCATTTAAAGTTAACATGTAAAACGTGCAAAAATACAAAAAAATTAGCGGATTTCTTAGGCAATTTTTGAGCATTTTTCCTCACTTTTTCTAAGCAAAAGGAAACAAACCATATAAACCTGAATACAAGACTTTATGGCGCTCCAAAAGCAGTTTAAATGCGTAAAACCTGATTATTTGATGACTATAATTTATCATTTACAATATTATTAAAATTACAAAAAATTGTAAATCATTGATTTAATATTAAACAAAAAAACTTTAATAATACTTTGAAATTATGAAGAACTTATTCTAGTTTACATCTGCAATGTTTATGCATATTGCGACAATAATACAAGAAAAAAAACAATGGTTAAATTAGTATATTATACCGATCCTATATGTTCAAGTTGCTGGCTTGCAGAACCTTATTTAAACAAATTATTACTTGAATACGGCGATGTTCTAGATATTGAAGTTAGAATGGGCGGTCTATTGGAATCATGGGAATATTATCAGCCATCAAATTCCACCATGCCTAAAGATTTATATCTTTCCGAGATGTGGACCAGTTTGGGTAGAAAATATGGGGTAATAATGGATGGTAAAATATGGACTGACTACCCTATTCAATCATCATTCCCTGCTTGCATCGCCTATTATGCAGCAAAAAAACAAGGAAACAAAAAAGCACTTCATTTCCTTCATACGCTAAGGGAAATGGTGTTTCTTCAGCACAAAGACATAAGCAACGAACACCACGTTATTAGTGCAGCGATACAATGTAAACTAGACCTTGGTCAATTTGTTGCCGATTTCAAAAGTGGAATAGCAGAGCATGATTTTAAACGTGATTTAATTGAAAGGGATATTTGGAAAATAACTTCTTATCCAAGTATGGTGTTCTACAATGAAAGTTTTCAATACAAAAAATACGTAAAACACATTAACAACAATAACAGAGGTGAAGAAATCTACAAAGACTGGGAAGCCATTATGCTCGAATTGTCTAATGGTGAAATTAAAAAGAAGAAGGCAGACATAAATGCGATCAAAATTTTAGAGAATTTTTACGGAATGACCACCACTGAATTAAATGCAATTAATGAAGAAGGCATTGAGAAAGTAAACAAAGATTTACAAGAATCCTTCAACAAAGGAGAAGTGGTTAAAGAAGTGAATACTGAGGTAAACTATTGGAGCATCAATAATTCACCGTACAAAATCAATAAGAATGGTTTTAAATTCAAAAATGCATCCATTATAGGTGGTGGCGTATGCGGATATTTTCTTGCAATGCATTTGAAGCGTTATAAAATTGATTTTAAAATATACGAGAAAAACAATGTTTTAAAATCTGGAGGATTAGGGTTTCTTTTGTTGGAAAATGGCATGGAGGCGATGCGCTTACTTGGATTAAAAAACGTCTTGTTAAAAAACAGCAATACCCTTAATTTCTTCAAGGCTATAAACCCACAAGGCCTACTAATTTTCACTCAAATCCTTGAGGAATGCACAGCCATTAGCCGCGAAAACTTCCTCAAAATCTTGCAAGATGAAGTTGGCGCAGATAATTTACTGATGGAAAATCACGTAACAAATATCAATTACAATTTGGAGAACAAAATTGACAGTTTAAGTCTACAAAATGGCGAAACAATCAAGAATGATATTTACTTTGCTTGCGATGGAATTCATTCAAAAACAAGAAGTCAAATTTTCACAGAATACAAGTTGGAAGAAATCAATGAAAGGGAAATTGTAGGCATCCTGCATAATCACGAATTAAACATCCCGAGCGACGAATTTTTGAAAATTATTGACAAAAAAAATGGAAAGAACATGGGATTAATCCCTCTTGGAGGAGGCGATTACATATGGTTTATACAATTTAATAATCTAACACATCCGCTAAACGAAAACGAACCTGAAAGCATCAAAAAATACGCATTAGAAACGGTCAAAAATTACCCTAAAGAATTTCAAACTGTCATAGAACAAAGCGACCACACCAAATCAGTTTTATGGGTTGCAAAACGAATGGATTTATTGCCTTCGTTCCATTCAAATAACTTGGTACTTGCCGGTGATGCCGCCCATCCTTTAATAGCCTTCACAAGCCAAGGGGCTAATTCTGCCCTTGAAGACATCTCTTGTTTATTGTCCTTACTTTCAAACCAAGAGGAAGACCAAACATTTGAAGATGTTTTTGATTTGTATTACCAAGCGAGAAAAGATCAAATTCAATTTTACATAAAAGAAGGCGATGAATTGGTAAAAGATTTTATGAATCTTACCAATGTTGAGCAACTAAAAATTCCAATTTCATTGCATTAAAATGGATGATCTATTTTCAAATCAACAAGTAAATATTAAAGCTTTAGAAAAAAAAGCTTTCAATTTTCGTTGGGCGGAACAAGCCAAAGGAATAATCCCTTTGACTGCGGCTGACCCCGATTTCCCTGTTGCGCCCCAAATAAAAGAAGGAATTAAAAAATACATTGAAGACGGGTATTTTTCTTATGGCCCTTCGGATGGTTTAATTGAATTTAAACAAGCCGTATCCAATTGGTACCTAAGGCAACATCATTCTAAATGTCATGCAGAATTTATCTTACCGGTTAATAGTGCTGCTTATGGATTGTTTGTCGTTATGAAATCGATTCTAAACTCTGGAGATCAAGCATTGATGCCAAATCCAGTTGATTTTCTATTTAGAAAATCAATTGAATATGCAAATGGTGAAGCAGTTCCATGCGGGGTAGATATGGAAACTGCTTGTTTTGACTTAAATGAGCTCGAACAAAAAGTCAATTCAAAGACCAAGGCCATTATGCTTTGCAATCCAAACAATCCGCTCGGGAAAAGCATTTCTTTAGAGCATATTGATGCATTAAAAACCTTTGCAAAAAAACATGATTTGTGGTTAATTGTCGATGAGATTTGGGCGGATATATGCTACAACAATGAAGTTTGCAGCGCCATTAATTCCAAATCCATTCATTATGAAAAAACCATTATAGTTTCTGGCTTGTCGAAAAACTTTGGCCTCGCAGGCCTGCGCATTGGTTATATCATTTGTCCAAATCTTGAAATCTACAAACGTGTTTTAGAAAAATCGATGCATCAAACGACAGCCTTCGGATTGTCGCCGCTTGCGCAGGCAGCGGGCATCAGTGCTTTAACAGAATGCGATGAATGGTTAAATTCTTTCAAAAAACATTTGAAAAAAATGAAAGCTCTAAGCCACGAATTTGTGCAAAATTCCGAATTTTTAATTCCAGTAAATAGCGATGCAACGTATTTGCTTTTTCCTAAAATAAAAGCAAATGTAAACTCTGAAGAAATGGTAAAAAGAATTTTGGAAACTAGCCATGTTGCATTGGTTCCTGGCGGCAACAAATGGTTTGAATCCAAGTCAGAAGGTTATCTCAGAATCTGTTTTGCAAGTTCAGAATTGATATTAAGTGAAGCATTTGAACGAATCAATTCAAAAAAAAGTGTATTTATTTAGTTCATCGATTCACCCAATTCTTCTATCATTTCTAAGAATCTCTCTTTTTGAAGTGGCTTAAAAATATAGTCTTTAACCAAAGGGTTGTTTTTGGCGCGCTCAATGTCTATTTGACTGATTGAAGAAGAGAACATGTAAAGGTTATTCTTTTTAGACATTTTAGGCATCAATAAGGCATATTCTTCTAAAAAATGCCATCCATCCATAATTGGCATGCTGATATCAAGCAAAATTATATCGGGCAATTCCTCTGCGGCATCACAAAACTCCTTCAAAAATGCAAGAGCCTCACACCCCTCTTGAAAATCTCTGATTTTACTTGAGACATTCGTAGCATCTATTGTTTTCTTTGCTAAAAAAGAGATGACACTGTCATCGTCTATAATAAAAATTTTTAACTGCTTCATATATGCTGATCTATAAATGTGATTGTAAATGTTGTTCCTATGTCAATTGTGCTTTCTATACCAATTTTACCGCCCATCGCCTCAACTTGCGTTTTGGTCATAAACAAACCATACCCTTTTGCATTGGGATGGCGGTGAAATATTTTTCCAATTTTAAATATTTGGTCCTTGTATCGGATGATATCTATTCCCAAACCATTGTCTGTGACGGAGAGTTCAATTTCATTGCTGCCAATGCGCTTCGTTTTAATTTGAATGTGAGGGGTACGCTCTGGTGAACGGTATTTTATAGAATTACTTAATAAGTTCTGAATAATACTATTCATGTATTTTACTGGAAATGAAATAATGGGCGCTGATTCCAAATCAAACTCAAATTCTGCGTTGTTGTGCAAAATATCGAAGTCCATACCATTCATAACCCTCTGAATGGTTTCGTGTATATCTATGTTTTCTAAAGGAATTTTGGTATCCTGTTGCACTTGAAGTGAATTCACCAATTCGTCAAAAGTCTCATTCAAACTTTTAAGCACTGGATCTAATTTTGAAACCAGTAATTTTTGTTCATCTTGTTCCTCCGCACTGTGTATAAACTCTGTCAACATAGTCATACTAACCAACGGTGCACGCAGATTATGGGAAATGATGTTGCAAAAATCGCTTAATTGTAAATTTTGGTAGGACAATTTTTCCAATAAACTTCTTTGCTGCTCTTCCAAACGTTTTCTATCTGAAATATCCAGGCCATAGCCAATTACAAGATTTACATTATTGAGCTCATCTAATATTGGAAAAAAACGTCTTAATTTGGTATAGGATTGACCATCTAAACCAATAGCGGTTTCCTCCCATCCAACTTGTGTTTTTGTATCTATAGCATTTTTGAAATGTTGTCTTCTGTGCAAAGCAGGTTCAATGCTTCTATTCATATGCAGTGCATATTCGATATCATCCTTGCCAATAGCAAATTCTCTTAACTCTTGGTTTTTAATGCCTTCAGGATTGATAAACACATAGCGGTGGTTTGGATCGAACACTACTATATCCGTTGGGATATTATTGATGACTGTTTCGTAGAAACGCTTTTGACTAACAATCTCTTTTTGTGCAATAATGTATTCAGTTTTATCAGATATAAAACAAGGAAAGTAAATTCCATTTTGACCATTAAAACAGGAAACGCCAATCTCCAAATACTTGATGTTTCCAGCTTGGTCTATTCCCGATTGCTCGAAAACTACATTTCCTTGATTTTTATATCCGCCAGCCATAAACGATTGAACATTGCATTCAAATTCTTTGGCTTGTTCTTCATTAAAAATCAAGTTCAATAGAGAATTTCCTTTTGCGTATTTCGCTTCAATTTGAAATGATTTTTCTAAAACTGGATTCCATTCAACAACCTTGAAATTGCTGTCAAAAATCATGACCCCATCGATTGAAAAATTAAATATATTTCTAAGGTGCACTGATTTTCTTGCCGATTCTTGGCGAAGTTTTTCAATGTTTATTGCCTTTAAATTCAAGCGCAACAAACCCATTATCTGATCGCGCAACAAACCCATAAACTTTAGCTGAACCTCTGAAATTTCTCTCGACTTCGTATCCATCACAGATAAAAAGCCTAACATGTATCCGTCAACAGTTACAATTGGAACACCCGCATAAAATTTCAAATTGGGGTATTGAGCCAATAGAGGGAAATTTTCGAATGCAGTATTGTTGTCTATGTTATTAATTACAAGGTAAGGACTTTCACCAGTGTATTGGGCGCAAAAAGACTGTTCAATTTCAACTTCATTGACATCTATGCCCAATTTGGCTTTAAACCAAGAACGCTTACCGTCGACAAAAGAAATATAGGCTATTGGACAATCGGTATATTCTGCTGCAAGGGCTACAATGTTGTCAAAATCTTTTTCAGATTCAGTTCCAATAATTTGAAATTGATTGAGTGCATTTAAACGCTTCGGATCGCAGGTTCTATCAGTACTCAATTTGTCCCTCCTTTCCTAAACCCATTCTATTTTTTACTGAAGTGTAAAGCATATCCACAGAACAAGCTGTAAACAATGAAATAAATTCGATTTTAAAGTGGTTTAATTTCAATTTTAAATAGTCATTTATTATAGGATAACCTTCATACAAATATACAATTATAGCTTGTTAAAGTTTATATAATTTTCTGCATTCAAAAAGACCAATTAAATATTGTGCAACTTTGTATAAATAAAAAATATTTTATTGTTTAAAATTCAAGCCTTTAGGAATTAACATAAATTCTAAAAAAACATATAAAATACTGAAAATCATGTGAAAATAAGAAATAAATGAAGATAAATACCTATAAAATCGCACTTGAAAATGCTGAATAATTACTTGAAAAACCTTAAATAAAACCAGAAACCAACATAAATTACGTAGCAATAAGTCCAATAAATGAAGCAATTAGAGCAAGTTTCATATTATATTTGTGGCTTATGAAAATTGAAATTTGGAGTGACGTGGCTTGTCCTTTTTGTTATATTGGCAAGCGCCGATTAGAAGAAGCATTAAGTGGATTTGAGCACCAATCGGAAGTAGAAATAGAATGGAAAAGTTTTCAATTAAATCCTGAGCTTAAAACCACCAAAACCCAAAGCATATACCACTATTTAGCAGAATCCAAAGGATGGACTGTGGATTATGCCAAGCAAATGGGCCAAGAAGTTACGGCCATGGCAGAAGAACTTGGGTTACACTACAACATGGACACTACTGTGGTAGCCAACACCATGAATGCACACAGATTGATTCAATTTGCCAAAACAAAAAACCTAGGAGACGCAATTGAAGAGGCTTTGTTTAAAGCCTATTTTATGGAGGGTAAAAATATAGACAGCCAAGACGCACTTATTGAAATAGCAAAAAACATTGGCTTAAATGCAGATGAGGCTAAAACTATATTAAGCGAAAAGCAATTTTCAGAACAAGTTGAATTCGATGCCTATGAAGCCCAACAAATTGGTGTACGCGGGGTTCCCTTCTTTGTATTCAACCGCAAATTTGGCATTTCGGGTGCGCAACCCTTGGAGGTTTTTACAAGAACTCTAGACCAAGCCTACGCTGAAGAAAACAAAGGGTAATTGTAATTAATTTTACAAGAATTACTTGTAGAAATAAGATTAAACACATTAGATGAGACTTCCATAACTAAAACGATTCTAAAAACATCAAAACAGCATTGCTTATACAGATAAAACCTTACCTGCTTAAAAATTCTTGCAGTTCAACTTACACGATTTGCCTTTTATACAGTCTTGGCAAATAACATAAATATTGTCGGAAAATTTGGCGCTTACTGACGCCTGTTTGCCATTGGTTTCAATTAAAAGCATGTTGTCGTAGGCATTTCTTGAAAGCACTTTGATTTCGCTCCCAATCGCAACACCCAATTCAATTACATATTTTAAGAAAGTAGGTGAATTGTCTATTACAGCAACCATTTTGCATTTTTTACCCGCATTAATTTCAGACAATGTTATACGGTATTGGTATTTGATTTCCCCATTGGCATTTGGAATTACATCGCCATGTGGATCGAATTCAGGATAATCCAAAAACTTATCCAAACTGTCTATTAACTTTTGACTTTGAATGTGCTCCAATTGTTCGGCAACTTGATGGACCTCATCCCAGGTAAAACCGAGTTTTTGATACAAAAAAGTTTCCCATAAACGGTGTTTTCTCAAGACCTCCACCCCTGCTTTGGTGCCCAATTTGCTTAAACTTATTTTACCGTATTTTTCATAATCTATAAGTTTCTTCTCTTTGAGTTTTTTAAGCATATCATTAACAGTTGCTGGCTTTAAACCCAAATGCACAGCCAATTCATTTGTGCCGGCCTCGCTTTTCAACCTGTTTTCATGGATCAATTGAAACAACGCTTTGAGGTAATTTTCTTCAGTAAATGACAACATCTTTGCAAATATATGAAAATAATAAAACTATTTTTGTTAGACTAGTCTAACTTTATTAGTTTTGCATGCTTTAAAACCAAACTAAGATCAATGAAACTTCGCTTATTCTGTCTTTGTATAACATCATTATTATGCCACAATAGCTTGTGGGGACAAAGCAACTCTTTAAGTCTTCGTTTGTCATTTAGACAAATTGGTGTAGAGGGAATCAAAGTTATTTTGGATAAAAAACATTTTAAATTCACAGATTCAACAGGAGTATGTAAGTTTGAACCAATCGATACAGGAGCGCATGAATTGCAGATTAGGTCGGAAAAATATAGAGACAGTACAATTAGCTTTAGAATTGAAAAAGACAAAGAATTAAACATTTTTGCAGTTTTAACTCCTATATCAGAAGGGCTTAAAGAATATGTGGTAACGGGTACTTTAAAACAGATGAAACGATCAGAAAGTCCAGTTAACATTGAGGTTTACACGCCAAGCTTTTTTAAAAAAAACCCAAGTTCAGGCTTATTTGAGGCCATGCAAAACATCAATGGCATTCGACCTCAAGTAAATTGCAATGTGTGCAACACAGGCGATATTCATATAAATGGCTTGGAAGGCCCATATACAATGGTTTTAATTGATGGCATGCCATTGGTAAGCAGTTTATCAACGGTATATGGCTTATCTGGCATTCCAAGTTCTATGGTAGAACGCATTGAAATCATAAAAGGCCCAGCTTCAACTTTATACGGCAGCGAGGCAATTGGAGGGGTTATAAATGTGATAACCAAACGACCCATCAATTCGGCCAAATTAACATTTGAAAACATGAGTACATCATGGGGTGAAAGCAATACCGATATTGGCTATAAATTAAAGATAAAAAAGAAAATTGACATTTTAACTGGGATAAACCATTATTGGTTTGACCAAAAAACAGACAAAAACAATGATCAATTTACAGATGTTACCCTGCAGCACCGTTTGTCCATATTTCAAAAAATAAATATTCAGCGGAAAAGCAGTTTGCCTTTTCAAATTGCAGGGCGTTATTTTTATGAAAACCGTTGGGGAGGTGATATAAGATGGAGCAGACCATTTAGATTAGGAGACAGTATTTATGCAGAAAGTATATTTACGACACGTGTTGAACTTTTTGGAAATTACCAGTTGCCAATAAAAGAAAAAATAAACCTTTCAGCCAGTGTTAACCGCCACCATCAAAACAGTGCCTACGGAACCGTTTCGTTTATAGCCCTTCAAAAAATTGCATTTTTACAAGCAACATGGGACAAAGACATTAAAAAACACTCCTTGCTTTTGGGTGCAGCCTACAGGTATACTTATTACGATGACAACACTGTCGGAACGCAAGAAAACATCAATCTAATTTTAATTAATAAACCTCAAAAAATAGCTTTGCCGGGCATATTTATTCAGGACTTAATCAAAATCAACACAAAAAATAATTTGCTTTTGGGTTTTAGAATTGACTTGCACCAAGTCCATGGTAAAATTTACACCCCTCGCATTGCTTATAAACACATCTTTAATCTCAACAATGTATTGCGCATCAATTCAGGAACAGGATTCAGAGTGGTCAATTTATTTACCGAGGACCATGCCGCACTAACAGGGGCAAGATCTGTTGTGATAAAGGAATCATTAAATCCGGAACGCTCCGTTAACTTAAACATCAACTACCTTAAAAAGCATCGATTTGGTTCAAACAATTTAATTGGTTTGGATATGACTGTATTTTACACGCATTTTAGCAACCGAATTCAAGCGGACTACCTCAGCAATTCGAACTATATTTACTACGACAACATTAATGGCTACTCAGTTAGTTCTGGCTTTAGCGCCAATATAGACTTGAATTTACGCAGTGGTATAAATGCTCTTTTCGGTGTTAGTTACTTGGATATTTACACCATAGATAAAGGGATCCGAAAAACACCCATTTTAACTGAAAAATTTACAGGAACCTGGACAATCTCCTATCCTTTTAAAAAGATAAAAACATCAGTAGATTATACAGGGAACATATACAGCCCCATGCAACTTCCAACACTTGGCGATTTAGATCCACGAAACAAATATTCACCATGGTGGAGTATACAAAATATTCAATTAACGTATACAGGCATCAAAAATATAAAAATATTTGGAGGGGTGAAAAACCTTTTAAACTTTACACCCATGCGCAAAAATTCATTCATTATTGCAAGGGCACACGATCCATTTGACAAAAAAGTGGAATATGATGTAAATGGTCAAATAAAGAAAACTTTCGAAAACCCATACGCACTTAGTTTCGACCCAAATTATGTATACGCTCCAAACCAAGGCATACGATTTTTTATAGGGTTTACCTGTACTGTTTTATAAAAAAAGGGTAGCTTTCGCTACCCTTTTCAACGTAATATTTTATAATCTTATTGAGTTTGAACCGCTTTAGGCGCTGCATTTTTAATTGCTTCGCTGCTGCCATCTTCAAACTTTTTGAAATTCTCATTGAATTTGTCTGCCAAAGAATTAGCCGTTTGGTCGTAAGCAGCTTTATCCGCCCAAGTATTTCTTGGATGTAAAATTTCTTGGGGAACATTAGGACAAGAGTTTGGCATTTGCACACCAAATACTGGGTGTTTTGTGAACTCTATTGAATCCAATTCACCGTTTAATGCGGCAGTTAACATTGCCCTAGTGTAAGACAATTTCATTCTGCTTCCAACGCCATAGCCACCACCACTCCAACCGGTGTTAACCAACCATACATTAACGCTTGTATCAGCATTCAATTTAGCGCCTAACAATTCTGCATATTTAGCGGGGTGCAATGGCAAGAAAGCTTGACCGAAACAAGCAGAGAAAGTACTTTGTGGCTCGGTGATACCCGCTTCAGTACCTGCTACTTTACTGGTATACCCAGAAACGAAGTGGTACATCGCTTGTTCAGCAGTTAATTTTGAAATTGGAGGCAATACACCGTATGCATCACAAGTAAGGAAGAATATATTTTTAGGAGATTTTCCGACTGATGGAACTGCGATGTTGTCAATGAAATCGATTGGGTAAGCCACACGGGTGTTTTCAGTAACTGAAACATCTTCGTAATTTACTTTATTGCTTCCTTCGAAGAACCGAACGTTTTCAACCAAAGCTCCGCGTTTAATTGCATTCCAAATTTGTGGTTCTTTTTCTTCAGTTAGGTCAATACATTTTGCGTAACAACCACCTTCAAAGTTAAACACTGAATCATCAGCCCAACCGTGCTCATCGTCACCGATTAATTTACGGTCTGGATCAGCCGACAAAGTTGTTTTACCTGTACCAGACAATCCGAAGAAAATTGCAGTATCGCCTTTAGCACCGATGTTTGCAGAACAGTGCATAGAAAGAACACCTCTTTCTTGAGGAAGAATATAATTCAACACGGTGAAAATACCTTTTTTGATCTCACCAGTATAACCTGAACCACCAATTAAGATGATTTTTTTGCTAAAATTGATGATAGAAAAATTGTGTTGTCTTGTACCATCTTCTTCAGCATTTGCTAAGAAAGTTGGTGCTGCCAAAATCAACCATTCTGTTGGATTGTTCTCACCTTCTGAAGGACGCAAGAATAAATTGTTTGCGAATAAATTTTGATAAGCCGTTTCTGTAACAACTTTAATGTTTAATTTAAAGTCAGGATGAGCACAAGCATACGCATCACGGATAAAAAGATCTTTGCCTTTATAGTGGTTTAAAACCTTATCCAACAATGCATCAAATTTAGAAGGCTCAAATTTGAAGTTAACAGGACCCCACCAAACAGTGTTTTCTGTTTTATCATCGCAAACTGTGAATTTGTCTTTAGGAGAGCGACCAGTAAATTCGCCTGTATCAGCAGCTAAAGCACCTCTGTCGGTAAGTATACCTTCATTTCTTTCTAAAGCTTTTTGAATAAGTTCATCTGGTGTAAGATTAACAAATGCATTGCCTGCAGATGCAACAACGCCTGATAAAATGTCTTGGTTTGTCATTTTTTTTTGTATAAAATTAGGGCTGCAAATTTAAGAAAAAAATTTAAGTTTCCATAATATTGCTAAGTTGTTGATATATATCATAGTTAAATGAGGGAAATTCAATCCTTTTAATGTTGTTTTGAACAAGGTATTCCATGCAAGCTTATAGATTAACAATTGCCACCATTGGCCTAATTACACTGCTAATAATCAGCGCATTCGCTATACCCGAGTGGATTTCCCCATTTCAAATTGATGGGATAAAAGTTGATTTGTTATGGAATTATAGAATTCCTAAAACATTCACAGCACTTATTGCTGGAGCTTCCTTGTCTGTTTCTGGTTTTATATTGCAACAACTTTACAAAAACAATCTTGCTGGTCCCTACATCCTTGGTGTTAGTTCTGGTGCCTCCTTGGCTGTTGCTATCTTAATAATTGGTAGCCACTACTTCCCTTTTCTAAACCATGGCATCGGCATTTCTCTTGCTGGTTTTATAGGCGCAACATCCATCTTATTGTTGGTGATGTTGGTCTCTTCCCGCTTTGGTTCGGGTGCCATCATCTTGCTGTTTGGTGTGATTATAGGTCAAATAACCGGTGCCCTTCAAGGTCTTTTAAACTATATGGCTGTTCCTGGCGATTTAAAAAACTTTACCCTTTGGAGTATGGGTTCTTTTAGCCAGGTAATTGAATTTGATTTGTTATTTTTTGGCCTAGCAACATTATCTGGCATTGCTTGGGCTTGGTTCATGATGCCTCAATTATCAACTATGCTATTGGGCGATGAAGTTGCATACTCTTTGGGGGTAAACACCAAAAACGTTTCCCTGCAATTGTTAATCTGCACAGGAATATTGAGCGGTATCGCCACGGCTTATTGTGGACCAATTGCATTTATAGGCATGGCCATCCCTAATGTTTCTAGGTTGCTGATCAAAACAGTCAATTTTAGGTATATGTTGTTTGTTAATGCGGCCTTAGGTGCATCAATGGCGCTCATTAGCGACATTATATCTTCAAGTGAATTATTTGGTTTCAATATCCCTGTCAATGTTGTTACGGCATTAATTGGAGGGCCATTCATTATCTATATTTTACTAAAAAGAAAACATTAATGAATCCTGTATTAGAATTGGTAAACTTAAGTATTGGACAAGACTATTCAATAGTTGATGGAATAAACGCCAAGGCCTTTAGAAACAATTTAATTGTGTTAACAGGTGAAAATGGAAGTGGAAAATCAACCTTACTTAAAACCATTGCCGGTATTAACAAAGCCATTTCAGGAGACATCCTTTTTTCAAACAAATCCATTGCTAGTTTACCCCACATAAAACTCGCTCAAACACTCGCCTTTGCAGGCACTCAAAGAATCAAGGAAGAGTATATCCGTATAGATGATGTTGTGCGGTTTGGCCAATTTCCATACCTTCAAATATCGGAACATAAGGAAGCTGAAAAAGAAGTTGAACACGCAATTGACCTGATGGGCATTGGCAATATCCGACATAAATATTTAAACCAAGTGAGCGATGGTGAATGGCAAAAGGCAAATATCGCTCGCGTTTTGGCACAGAAAACAAATTTAATTCTCATGGATGAACCCAGTGCTTTTTTAGATTACCCATCAAGATTGCGCTTGTTCAGAGATTTAAAATCAATTTGTAATGACCAGAATAAAACCATTGTGGTTTCAACACACGACATTGAGAGCATAAAAGATTATGCAAGTTTTTATTGGCATATAGATCAAAACAAACTCCGTGTTTTAAATGAAGCACCAACTTGGTGTATTTGATTGAAATCCGACTAAGTAAACCATTGAAGTATTTATTTTCAAAAGCAATTGACGCTTCAAAATGTCCATTTATTTAATTATATGTCCATTTAATTTATTAAAACATTCTAGTACTAATTCATTAACCATTCTTTAAATCTA
>JBIKPR010000107.1:0-6063 GCA_044357345.1 Bacteroidia bacterium | reverse complement strand
CGGCTTGGATTGGAAAATCTTATTAATTGGAATTTCCAAATAGTTTGAAATTACTAAACCCTACTTTCTCTACCGCAGTGAAACGAAGGTAGAGACCATAACCTCTATCCCGAAAGTTTTCGGGACCTAAAAGATTAGCTCCGCTGATCCCATTCGAAATGGCGCTAACAAGATACAATGAATGCCAATTTTTTTTAAAAATGGTTTTTATTCCCCCAACCCAATCTTCAAGCCGCCAGTTAATCTCGTTTTTTATTTGAAATCTTATTGGCGGCTTGGATTGGGTTTGGGGAAATAAAAATGCCAACTTTCTGCGAAAGTTGGCATTCATTGTATCTTGTGCACCCGTAGGGATTCGAACCCCAAACCTCCTGATCCGTAGTCAGGTGCTCTATCCAATTGAGCTACGGGTGCATTACCTATTAAAGGACTGCAAAAGTAAGCATAAAAAAATCCCTGACAAAATAATTGTCAGGGATTTTTTAAATGTTTTATGGTAACTTAGTTCAATATAAACTTAGTCGTTGCTGTGAAATCAGCAGCAGTCATTGTGCAAGTGTAAATGCCATTGCTTAAACCTGAAGTTGAAACTGCAACGTCAAAGTCACCAGCAGCATAATCAGCACTGATTGTCTTAACCAATTTGCCAGTTACATCATAGATGCTTAAAGTTACGTTTTGAGCTGAAGCCAATTTAACAGGAACAAAAACTTCATTGTTGCTGTTGCTTGGGTTAGGGTAAACATTTCCTAAACCATTGCCATTAGCATCTACGTTTTTAATGCTCAAAGTATTTGTGGTTAAATGGTAATCAGTTCCTTCAAAAATTGTATTTGTGAATACAGTACCTGGTAAATATGATTTGAAGATACTTACTGTTTGACCGTACACCACTTCAAAGTTTGTGATAACTGAATTGTTTTGAGCTTCTTTGTCAGAATTGTCAACAGAAACACCTGCTTTGCTATACAATCTAACACCGTACATATTGTATTTTTTGTTCCAAGTAGAACCATTGTATGCGATACCTGTATCACCTACTGCTGGCTTTTTCATTGGTTTGAAAGTAATTGTGTGACCAACTATGCTCGCATTAGGGTTGGTTTCATTGTGAGGAACTGATACACCAACTGGTATAGAAATTTGTCTTCCGAAGAAAGTGGTTTGAGCACCGTTTAAACTTACGCTATCAGCAAATGCTTTTGTTAAGAAGATGGTATCAGTTTTGAATGCACCTGCGTTCAATCTTGTTTTAGGATTGTAGGCTGCAACTTTTGGACAAGAGTAGTAGAATGCTTTACTTGGGTCTGATTGGTAAACATAAGATTTGTTATCCAAACCAGCTGGCAAGAAATATTGAATAAAAACTGTGTCAACAATTGGAACCAAATTAGCACCAACTTTCATAAAATCAGCAAAACGAACGTAGAACTGAGTGAAACGAATTGAATCCCAAGTATAGGTGTTGTGTCTAGAGAATCTTGCAGGGTTGTTAGAAAAAACTTCATCTCTTGGATCGTTTACTCTGCCCAAAATATGAAAACCAGTTTTGCTTTTAGCACCGTCTGTTTGCACAGTGTAAAGATTGGTGTCCGGTTGGATGAAAGAAACAAAACTGGTGATACCAGCACCATTGAAATCGTTGTATGCACTTGCATAATCGAACCAACCTTTACCAACATCTCTCTTAGAATTGGCGTTTTTGTTCTCGTTCTTAACCACTATTTTAAATTGCGGGTAATCGTAATTGATTTTTTCTTTTACCTGTGCATTAACTGATAACAGTCCAAGGCCCAAGATTGTAAATAAAATTCTTTTCATGACGTATTATTATTTTCTTATAATTATTGGACGCCAAATTTAACACGAATGCTGCAAGTTTTTCAAAAAAAGAGGTAAAAAAAACCTAAGATATTATAATTAATTAACAATCAGTTAATTAAAATCAGATGTCGCCCAGGCGCGGACGCAACAAAATCTCTTCTAAAACACAATTTTCACGGTTTGCCCATGCGAACCACAATGCATCTGAAATGCTGCTGGTTTTCATAAACCGAGATTCAGGCAATTCACTGCCCGCCCAACTGTCTGTTAGCGTGGCTCCTGGCAATATCGAACTCACTGCGATGCCGTCATTCATCAATTCTTTTCGCATTACTCTAGACATCCCAAGCAAAGCGTGCTTACTGATACAATAGGAAGCACCATTCTCATAAGCCATGATGCTTGCTGTTGAACAAATATTGAAAATATAAGCATCCTTCTTAGTTTTCATCATTGGAATAAACGCTTTGCTGATATAATAAGCAGCTGAGACATTCAATGCCATTTGGAGTTCATAATCGTGGTCGCGCTCTTCCGATAATTTGCCAGGCATAAACACGCCTGCATTGTTAACAAGAATATCAAGGTGACTGATTTTCCCCTTTATTTCGTCAATCGATTGATAAACCTCAGATTTTACAGATAAATCGGCTATCACAATTTGTAAATTTTCAGGATAAATGTCGACCAAGCGCCCCAATTCTCCCTTGCTTCGAGATATTGTGAAAACATAAAAATCTTCTTTTAATAATTTCTCAACAATTGAAACTCCAATTCCCTTGGAACCTCCTGTTACGATGGCAATCTTTTGCATGTTTCAAACTTACAATATTTTTGATTTGCCTCAAAATACAATTCACAAAGGCCGTGTATATTTTCAAAATTAAACTACTTGCGTTTTGATTATATTTACACCCATTTTATTTCATTTATGAATCAAAATTATTTTTTCCATTTTGGGCAGTACCTATTATTCCTCAAAGGAATGGTTTCAAAGCCCGAAAAAACAAACATTTTTTTCAAACGCATCTCTGATGAAATGTACAAAATTGGCATTGGTTCTTTGCCCATTGTTGCCATCACCGCCTTATTTATCGGTGCTGTTACAACCGTGCAAACCGCTTACCAATTGGTAAGTGGATTGATTTCAAAGTCGGTCATTGGAACAATTGTATCGGACAGCACCATGCTGGAATTAGGTCCTACCATCACTTGCTTGGTACTTTCAGGTAAAGTTGGAGCCCATATTGCCTCTGAAATTGGGAACATGCGTATTAGTGAACAAATTGACGCCTTGGATGTAATGGGCATCAATGCCCCAGCATATCTGGCATTGCCTAAAATTATCGCAGGTGTTGTAATGATTCCTTTGTTAAACTTTATTGCCATTACCTTAAGTATTTATGGTGGTTATATGGCTGGCGAATTGTCTGGAATTTTAACCCATCAAGAATTTGTAAGCGGCGCCCGTGAAACTTTCAAAGGATTTACCTTGGTTTTTAGCACCATCAAAGCTTTCACTTTTGCATTCATCATAACTTCTGTTAGCAGTTACCAAGGTTACTACACCAGCGGAGGTGCATTGGGCGTGGGTGAGTCGAGCACCAAAGCTGTGGTGTATAGTTCTGTATTGGTTTTGTTTTTTGATTATATATTGGCCGAAATTTTATTGTAAAATGATTGAACTAAAGCAAGTAAACAAAAGTTTTGAAGGCCGTCAGGTTCTGCACGACATCAATGCCGTGTTTTTAAGTGGTAAAAACAATTTAATCATAGGAGCCAGTGGCGGTGGTAAAAGTGTCATGATGAAATGCATGGTTGGTTTAGAAAGACCAGATACCGGCATGATAGAATTTGATGGCAGAAATTTATTGGCTCTTGAAGACCAAGACTTAAGAGATGTCAGAAGAGAAATTGGGATGCTGTTTCAAGGCACGGCCTTGTTCGATTCATTAACCGTTGAACAAAATATTGCATTTCCATTGGAAATGTTTAGCAAAATGAACGCTTCTGAGCGCCGCGATCGTGTCAATTTCTGCCTCAAAAGGGTGAATTTGGAAAATATTAACAACAAATATCCAAGTGAAATAAGTGGAGGCATGAAAAAACGTGTTGGCATCGCAAGAGCAATTGCACTTGATATAAAGTACTTGTTTTGTGATGAGCCCAATAGCGGTTTAGACCCAATTACATCGAGAGTGATCGACGAACTTATCAATGAAATAACACATGAGTATGGCATCACCAACATCATCAATAGCCATGACATGAAAACTGTTTTTGATATAGGCGACCATATTATCTTCCTTTACAAAGGTCAAAAATGGTGGGAAGGAAACCGAGAAGATTTAAAACACGCCCAAACGGAAATTAAGGAACTTGACCAATTCATTAAAGCAAGTTATTTCGAATAAACTTGCCTTCAAGCATTAAAATTATTTAACAACATACAACAACATATGCTAAAAACATACGCTTTTTTCACAGCGCTTTTGGTCTGTTTAATCTTACTCCCCTCTCACAAAGCAGATGAGGGAATGTTCCCATTAAGCCATTTAAAACAAGTTGATTTACAAGCAGCAGGATTTAAAATTTCAGAAAAAGACATTTACAATCCTGATGGAATTGCATTAACAGATGCCTTGGTTAGACTTGGAGGGTGCACAGGTTCTTTTGTTTCAGCAGAAGGGCTTATTGTAACCAACCACCATTGTGTTTTCGGCGCAGTGGCAGGATTAAGTACCAAAGAAAATGATTATTTGGAAAATGGTTTTTTTGCCAGTGACAAAAGCAAAGAATTAAAAACAAGTTTGACCTGTAAAATAACTAAGAGCTACGAAGATGTTAGCATCAAGATTTTAGATGGTGTTAATTTGAACATGGAACCGATGGCTAAAAAAGACATCATTCGAAAAAACATAGAAAGCCTGCAAAAAGAAGAACAAGCCAAATACCCCGAATTGAGCATTGAAATTAGTGAAATGTTTGTTGGCTACAGCTACACCCTTTTCCGTTATCAAATCTTAAAAGATGTCCGTTTGGCATACGTTCCACCAAGAACGATTGGGGAGTTTGGCGGTGAAACAGACAATTGGGAGTGGCCAAAACACACGGGTGATTTTAGTTTTGTTAGAGCCTATGTTGGAAAAGATGGCAAACCGGCTGATTATAGTCTTGAAAACGTCCCTTACATTCCCAAAAAACATTTAAAAATAAATCCAAAAGGCAGCAAGAACAAAGACTTAGTATTTATACTTGGATACCCAGGTACAACCTACAGACAAGAACCATATCAGTTCATTCAATACCAACAACAATATGTATTACCGTTTGTAAGCAATTGGTATGGATTTAAAATGAACGCTATGGAGACCTTGGGAAAAGACGACCGCAATAGATATTTGAAATTAGCTGGAACCATCAAACAGCTGGCAAATACGAAGAAAAACTTTGAAGGCAAGCTTTTTGGCCTGAATCAAACCGGTTTGTTGCAAATCAAAACCCTAGAGCAAGAGGCATTAAAAGACAAAATGAAATCGAAAGGTGTAAGCACCGATTTTTTGAATAAAATAGACAGCTTGTACAAAATCAGATTGGCAAATGCTGAGCGCGATATGGTTTTGAATTTGTTTGGAAGAGAATGTAACGCCCTTATTAATGCCATTAAAATTGAAAAATACATATCTAGCAACCCAAAAGCTGGGGCCAGCAACGATACGATGTGGAATGCTTGGCGAAAAAAAGGCGCTTTGGGAATTAGCAACAATATGTTGGATCACGATTTAGAACAAGTCCTTTTAGTGGAAATGATAAAAAGAGCGAAGGCGCTTCCGAAAAACCAACAAGTAAAATCGATACAAAAAATAAAAAATCCTGAGAAATGGGTAAAACAAGCCTATGAAGAATCTTATTTAGACGATGCAAAGCAGCTAACGAAAAACATGGATTCTATTCCATGGATGGTATACAAAGAAAAAAGTAAACTTCGAACCTTGGCGAAAGTTTTGATGCCAATACTAAAAGAAATTGAAGACCGCAGCGCGGCAATCAGTATGCAACTAAACAATTTAATGCCCACCCTTTTGGATGCAAGAATTAATTACAATCAAAAGAAATTTATTCCAGATGCAAACAGTACCCTAAGATTTACCTATGGTTACATCAGCGCCTATAAAACAGGATTAAATAAACATCCAGAGCCATATACCCAAAGAAAAGAAATTTTTGAAAAAAATGCGA
>JBIKPR010000106.1:0-6066 GCA_044357345.1 Bacteroidia bacterium | reverse complement strand
ACTGAAATTGCTAAACAAAATGCCCTTGAATTATTAAAAGTATAATATGTTAGCTACAATCCTTTCAGCATCTTTTGTCATCGCCGTGGCATTCGCTTATTACAAAGACTATAAAAACCATATTTTAATTTGGGGTAAAAAGACCTCCAAATTGTATTTGTTTGTTATCGGAATAATAGTCCTAGTCATTCTAAAGAAAATCTTTTTTTAGAAACTACATTTTCCCTTGTGATTCTTTGCGCTTAACGTAGAGATAGTAACTCTCGACTTTGGTGCGTGCCCAAGGGGTTTTTCTAAGAAAGGTTAAGCTTGACTTGAGACTCGGGTTTGTCCTAAAACAATTGATGTTTATTTCATCAGAAAGTTCTTCCCAACCAAATTTTTCAACCAAATAAACTAAAATAGTTTCTAATGTTAAACCGTGAAGTGGGTTGTTTTTCTGCGTCTCCATTTTAATTGCCTAATGTTCAGCAAATCTAAGTGGAAATTAAATATTTCTTTTAATTTATTCCAATTGCTTTAACAGCTCTTCTTTTGACATAAAGCCGTTATGTGCCCACTTTTTATTGTTGTTTTGATACAACTGTAATTCAGGTAAACCTTCTATATTTAAAGATTTTAATAGAGCTTGATTGTCATCAGCATTGATGCGTATTATTTTCAATGTACCAGCTTGCTCTAATGCTATTTCTTCTAAGAATGGTTTCATTCTTAAACAAGGTTCGCACCAATCTGCATAAAAATCAATCAATACTTTTTTGTCTGATTGTGTTAATTTTTGAAAATCTTTCATAGAATATCCTACAGGCATTGTTTTATTGCCAGTAGTTTCTTTCAGGTTTTCAGCCCTCCATTTAATGAAACCTCCGTCAAGTTCATACACTTCTATAAATCCTTCAGCCCTCATTTTGCTGGCTGCGCTGCTGCTTCTTCCTCCGCTCAAACAATAAACAAATATGGCTTTGTTTTTATCTAGGCTAGAAATTTCCGAATCAAAATTGTTGCCATTACAATCGTAATTATGTGCATTAAGCAAATGTCCTTTTTCGAATTCTTCAGGTGTTCTTACATCAATTATTTGGGCTTCTGGTTTTCCATCAATTTTTTTAGAAAATTCTGTAGCACTTAAGCTCTCTTGTTGGCCATTTTTGTTGGATTGCTTACATGACGCCAACGACAATATACCAACTAATACAATTATTATTTTGTGCATTTGTGTTTATATACTTTTTATTTCTTATTTTATTTCTTCAAATGTAACATCTTCAATATTCTTGTCTGCTTTTTTTATTGGTCTAGTTTCACAACTACCACCAAAACAATTACCACCAGCACAGCCAAAGGCAAACAATCCCATAGATGCGAAATACACGCCTAAGAATGTTCCCATAATTTGTTTGGAAATGATAGATTGCACAATAATGGTAAGTCCCATAGCCAAATACAAGCCTCTTTGAAATGTCCATCCTGTAAGAAGACGTTCTTTCATTTTAGTTGATTTTGTTTTTTAAACCAATCCACGAGCCACCATTTTGCACATGTTCATATCCATTAGCTTTTAAAATACTTTTTGCTGAAGCACTGCGCATACCACTCGCGCAGCAGGTGATGATTGGTTTTTGCTTGTCTTTAAGTTGAGACAAACTTCTACTCAAGGTATCCACTGAAATATTTAAAGATCCTTTGATATGACCTGATGCAAATTCACCTTTGCTTCTAACATCCAAAATAATAGCACCTTGTTTAACCAAAGCAGCATAATCTACCTTAGGTCCTAAGCCTAATAATTTTTTTATTGTATTTATCATAATTTACTTAACAAACATCCATCCATGAACCACCATTGAAACATTCAAGGCCTTGAGCCATTAAAAATCTTTGAGCTTGTCCACTTCTGTTACCAGATGCACAGCATAAGATTAATGGTTTTTTTATATTTTTCAAGGTCTCTAGTTGGTTTGGAATATCTTGCAATGGTATGTTTACAGAGTCGGCAACATGTCCACCTTGAAATTCTTCTGGAGAGCGCACATCAACGACTGTGCATTGTTTGGTTTTTACTAATTCTTGAATATTCATTTGTTATTTTTTTGATTTAAAAATGTCTGAGATTAAACCACCCATAAAGGCGCCATAGGCAATACTGTTTAATGGTTTGGAAGTTATTGCACAAGTGCCACTTACACATCCTACATAGTGGTAATATAAATAGCCTGATATTGCTCCTATGCCTATGCCAATAAATAATAGTTTGTGTTTTAAAATCTTTTCCATTTGGTTATTGCAAATTGTAATTTGTCAGGCAAAATTCCGATTATTTAGAATTGATTTCAGTAACTTTTGTTACACAAAGAAAATATATGAAATAAAATTTCGCCTGTTAATGGCGTTTGGAAATTTTATTGTTGCTAATAACTTTTTGCATGCTGCATTTGAATCGGTCAATATCTTGATTCCGTTTTGCTGCATGTTTGGTTTTGCAAGCTTCAACACGTTCACGCCATAATTTGTATGAACTAAATTTCAGTTCTTTTTTCATTAGCGATTTGACATCCGATTCGGATAAGCCGAATTGAAGGTAAATGGCATCAAAAGGTGTACGATCTTCCCAAGCCATTTCAATGATGCGGTCTTTTGATTCTTCGCTCTCTAAAGCCTCTTTGATCTCATCCTCAGTTATTCGGATGTGGATAGGCTTTTTCTTGTGAGGATTGAACGGCATTGTTGTAACAACAATTTTTTGTCAAAAATGTTTTTCTAAACCTTAAGATTTTCTCTTGATTTGTATAATCCAATCTTTAACAGCAGATTTTAGTTTAGCTTTTTTCGCAAGAAAGGTGTCGTGATCCTTAATAGTTATCATTCTTCTGCCGTCTTTGTAGTCGCCTTCCAATAAATCGTCGTGCATTTGAATCTTTGAACCACTTGGGAATATTAATAAGATGTAAGCGCGCGTCAGGTATATCACCACTAGGTCTCTCGGATATTCTTTTGCATTAGAGGACTTTGTTTCACCCGTTTAATAAAAACTAGGACTATTCCATTTTACCTGCTCAGAAATTAGTGGATCTGATTCTAAAACCAATTGTCTAATTTCATTGATGGTTTTTTTGAGTTCTGATGGCGAATTTTCAATAAGTAAATCAATCTTGTCCTTAGTGCTTGAGTTCATTTTATGTATTTTTAAATGAAGTTTTATTTTCTAACATTAGTTTTTTAATTAAGACGATTGATTTCGGTCCAAGACCATGAAGCCGAGTGATGTCTTTCTCTGTAAATTGACTTAAATCACCCAAACTTTTAATGCCATTGCTCTCTAGAGCTCTTCTAGCAGGTCCCGGAAAAAATGAAAGAAACGATGACTCCTTCGGTTTCGTTTTTTCGCAAATAGGACATACTAAGCAATCACTACTTTTCGCAAATACATGTCCCATGGGGCAGTATTTTAATGTTTTGATTTTTGCCATAAAAAAAACATGGTCAATTAAACCATGTTTTCAAATATATTATTTTTGTATTAAATGCTTTTGGTCTCTATCGCTTTTTTGATAAACTTAACAAAAATTGGATGTGGATTTTCTACAGTACTTTTTAATTCTGGGTGAAATTGAACGCCAATGAAAAATTGGTGTTTTGGAATTTCTACAATTTCAGCCAATCCAGTATCAGGATTGATGCCAGTAATCATCATGCCATGCTTTTCGAATTCGGCTAAATATTTGCTGTTAAATTCATAGCGGTGTCTGTGACGTTCACTTATTTTGTTTTTACCGTAGATTTTTGAAGCTAAAGATCCTTTGCTTAGATTGCAATCGTATGCACCTAAACGCATGGTTCCACCTTTCTGAGTAACTGCTTTTTGTTCTACCATCATATCAATAACCGGATACTTGGTGTCTTCTTTCATTTCAACGCTGTGTGCATCTGTATGGCCCATCACATTGCGTGCAAATTCAATTACACTGCATTGCATACCCAAACAAATTCCAAAGAATGGCACGTTGTTCTCACGTGCATATTTAATTGCCACCAATTTGCCATCGATTCCTCTTCCACCAAAACCAGGCGCAACCAATATTCCTTGATAGTTTTTTAATTTATCTGCTGCATTTTCATCCGTTAATAACTCAGAATGAACATATTTAACTTTAACCGAACACTCGTTTGCTGCACCAGCATGAATGAATGCTTCATTGATTGATTTATAGGCATCAGGAAGCTCAACATATTTTCCAACTAGTGCAATTTGAACCTCGTTTTTCGGATGTTTTACATGGGATAAAAATTCTTTCCATTGCTCTAAAATTGGCTCTTGCTTGGCTGGTAATTTTAATTTTGCCAAAACAACTTTGTCCAATTTCTCTTTAAGCATAACCAATGGAACATCATAAATTGTTTCTAAATCTATGCTTTCTATAACCGCATTAACGTTAACATTGCAAAACAATGCAACTTTTCGTCTTATATCTGCATTCAATGGATGTTCAGTGCGGCAAACCAATATATCAGGCTGCACGCCACTTTCAAGCAAGAATCTAACAGAATGTTGGGTTGGTTTTGTTTTTAATTCACCCGCTGCAGATAAATACGGGATTAAAGTTAAATGTATAACAATTGTATTGTCATCACCCAACTCCCAGTTTAATTGTCTTACAGCTTCTATGAATGGAAGTGATTCGATATCACCAACAGTTCCACCAATTTCAGTGATTACAATATCAAAATTACCAGATTCTCCAAGTAATTTCATTCTGCGTTTTATCTCATCTGTAATGTGTGGTACAACTTGAACCGTTTTGCCTAAATAATCACCTCGTCTTTCGTTTTCAATAACTGTTTGGTATATTTTACCTGTAGTTACATTATTCGCTTGGGAGGTAGGTACGTTTAAGAATCGTTCATAATGACCCAAATCTAAATCTGTTTCAGCACCATCTTCTGTGACATAACATTCGCCGTGTTCATAAGGATTTAATGTTCCTGGATCGACGTTGATGTAAGGGTCGAATTTTTGAATGGTTACTCTATAACCCCTTGCTTGTAATAATTTTGCTAATGAGGCCGCAATGATGCCTTTCCCCAATGAGGATGTAACGCCGCCGGTTACGAAAACGTATTTACATTTCTGTTCCATATAATAAAGTGTGGTTAAATGAAGTCCTATAATCGACTAGATTTCAATAAAATTTTGAAGCCTTTTTTGAAAATAGATGGAGCAGATAACCGGATGACAAAGGTAGGCCTTTTTATTAAATCATCTCAGGATTCATTTTCAAGAAATTGTCAACAGTCAGGAGGTCTTCGGCTGTGTCAATCGCGGGACTGACAAAATCTGTTTCAGATACATGGATTCTATATCCGTTTTCTAGCCACCTTAATTGTTCTAAACTCTCAGCAATTTCCATTTCAGATGGCTTGAGTTTACTTAATTCTTTAACCACATTGGCTCGGAAGGCATAAATGCCAATATGCCTGTAAAATTGATGCACGTTAATCCATTGCTCTTCTGATTTGCCCCGAATGTATGGTATACTTTGTCTGGAGAAATATAAAGCAAGTCCATTTTTTTGAGTCACGACCTTAACAATATTTGGATTAAATAATTCCACTGAACTTAATATTGGTTTTTTTAGTGTCGCAATTTCAACTTCAGGATTTTCGAATGCTTTAACCAAAGATTCTATCTGACTTGGAAGAATAAATGGTTCATCGCCTTGCAAATTAACAATGATGTCGAATGCCTCACTAGATTTTTCGACAACCTCAAAACACCGGTCTGTTCCGCTTACATGTTCTTCTGAAGTCATTACACTTTCACCAAATGCTTGAACATGCGTGTAAATTCGTTCATCATCGGTAGCAACTATTACTTTGGCGTTCAAATTTGTTTTTAACGCTTGCTCATACGTGCGTCTTACCAATGATTTGCCATGAATATCTACCAATGGTTTTCCTTCAAACCGGGTTGATCCAAAACGAGAAGGGATAATGATTAAAATCTTCATTTTAGTTATTCATTGTTGTTAAAAAGAAACACTCATACCTATTTTTATTCCAAAACGTCTA
>JBIKPR010000105.1:0-6086 GCA_044357345.1 Bacteroidia bacterium | reverse complement strand
AATATTCCAATGCATGCGAATTCATACGATGAACAATCGGTTTACAATGGATACTTAAACGATGCGTTAAACAAAAACGATGAGCCATTAAATACCCATAGCGATGATTTCGGATCTGCTGTCGGGCATGGCGGTGGATACAGACATGTTTACTACAAAACAGCAACCATGTTGTACAATCTTCAATATGTGTTAGGGGATACTTTGTTCTTAAACGCAATGAAACACTATTTTAATAAGTGGAAATTTGCCCATCCTTATCCTGACGATTTCAGACAAGCAATTATTGAATACAGCAAGGTTGATTTGAATTGGTTTTTCGACCAGTGGATGGAAACGACCAAGTCTATCGACTACAAGCTTATAGGATTCCAAAGGATAAAACGCAATTCCAACGATGGTAAATATTATTATCAAATTGAGCTGAAGCGCAAAGGCGACATGCAAATGCCTATTGACCTAACCATTAAAGATAAGAAAAACAAAAACTACGAATACCTAATTCCAAATACATATTTTGCCAAACAAGAGGGCAGGACAGTGCTTAAAACTTGGAAAGGTTGGGGCTTGTTGAACCAAAAATACTTCGATACCGTCGTGTTGAATAATAAAATTAGAACCATTGAAATAGATACCACCCACCGTTTAGCAGATATATACCGATTGGATAATAGAATGGATGGCAATAATTATGCGCTGCCTTCAATCGTTAAATTTGACAAAGGAGTTGCACAAACCTCTAGCTTTAATCATCAAAACGTTTACCTGCGACCAGACCTATGGTTTAATGCTGTAGATGGATTGAAAATTGGTATGCATTCTCGTTTTGAATATGCTAAAGTTAAACATGTTCTAGATTTTAATATTTGGTACAACTCTGGAATTGGTGCAGAAAAGAAATACACGACTTCTGTTAGACAACCTTTTTCTTACAGGTTGCATTATTCGAATTTAGTTGGAAGAGATGCGTATGTTTTTTGGGATACCAGATACCTTGATGGTGTTTATTATGATGATTTAGGTTTCAAGAAAACTTTTGGAAAAAACTTTGTAAACATACACTTTAAATCCATTACAATGGACAGCAATGCTAGTGTTTATTGGCCTAATGCCGCAAGTGTAAATAGAGAAAACAAAAGCAATACCAGCATCATCATTGATTTTAATAGAAGCTACCGATACAAAAGAGGAAATGGAATCATTAAATCGTCTTTGAGAGGAAGCAGTTTAACAAAAGATTATGCTTATGGTTCTTTTAAAATAGAAGTCTTAAACAACAACCATTTTGGTAAATTAGACATCAAAACAAGGTTCTATTTCCAACACATTGAAGGCAGTTCTATACCTGAAGAAGTTATGCTAAACTTAGCTTCTGCCAATATGGAGGAAATGCTCGAGAGTAAATTTACCCGTTCCCGCGGCTGGATTCCACAAGAATATTTAGGCTATGGAAGTGGTACCAACCATTTTCAAATTGGTGGAGGACTTAACTTACGGGGTTACACAGGTTATTTAGCTCCTGTGACTAAAGACAACTTAGTTTACCAACTATACAAAGGAAATGGAGGAGTATCTGCTTCAGTTGAAATTGACTTTGATCGTTTTATTAAGTTCAAACCAAAAATGACACGAAATTGGTTGAAACTCGATGCCTATGTATTTGCGGATGCTGGTGTTATATACAACACCAATGTTTTAAATTCTGTTTATTCACCTCTTAGAATGGATGCTGGTTTAGGTACCTGTATGACGGTTTCTAAATGGGGGAAACGCAATTTAATACAGCCATTTACGTTGAGATTTGATATGCCATTTATATTGAACACTCCACCTTTTTCAGATAAAGGTTTTGTGCAAAGTCGCTGGGTAATTGGAATTGGTAGAAGCTTTTAATCTATTATGAAAATTCAATTTATTAAACTTGCCGTATTAATCGGATTTGTTTCTTTGTTTATGGGTTCTGCATTGTTTATGTATTTCAAATACATTCATAACAAACCAAAAATTAAGATAATTGCGCCTAAAACTGAAGTTGATCCAATGCAGTTTGATAGCCTGTTATACGAGAAAAATAAAGATAAGCAATTGGCACAATAGCTTATACCTATTCTTTAATTCCTCTATTGTTTAACGCTTCTTGGTAGCGTTTAGCATTTCGTAAATGCAAGTTGTATTCTTTTGCAAAGTTGTGATAGCCACTAAAGTCTTCTTTTGCACACATGTATAGGTAGTTATGGCTGCTGGCATTTAAAACTGCATCTATAGATTGTTTGGATGGAACACAAATTGGTCCTGGAGGCAAGCCTTTGTTCAAATAAGTGTTGTATGGAGATTGAGCACTTAAATGCACTTTTAATACACGCTTTAAACCCGGTTGATTTAAAGCAAATTTTATTGTTGGGTCAGCTTGCAATGGCATGCCAATCCTTAATCGGTTTAGATACATACCCGCCACCATTGGCATTTCATCATTTTTGTTCGTTTCCTTAGAAACTATACTCGCTAGTATTGAAACTTCTATCGGAGATAAGCCAATTGCTTCTGCCTTTACCTTTCGTTCAATAATCCAATATTGTAAGTACTCTTCAGCTAATTTAGACAACAACTCTTCTGCACTGCTATGCCAATAAACATTGTAAGTATCTGGTAGAATTAAGGCATACATCGTTTCTTTACTGAATCCTATGCTTTTGCAGAATGCAGTATCGCTTAATATTTTATAATAGTCAATGCTGTCACCTTCTAGCTTCTCTCCACAAAGTGCCGCAAATTTCTCCAAGGAAATTAAAGGTCTAATCACCAAATTAACTGTTTTCATTTTTCCTTCTCTAAATATTTTAGCCAATTCAACGAGGTTCATGCTAGGGGTAAGCGTGTAACGGCCTTTTTTTACCCATCTGTTCAAATTGATTTTATCTGAAATGGCTTCAAAAATGAAAGGGAATTTTAATCCATAATTAGACTCTAATTTTTTACTAATGGTTTGAATATTATCTGTGCTGTCTATGTAGACAAATTGTTCTTTGCTGATGTTTAAGGCGGGTGATTTGTAAACATAAATTCCTATTACACTTAATAAGATTAAGCTTGAGACAATAATAATTAATAAGGATTTTATTCGCTTCATTTATACAGCAAACTTACTTTTTATTCTTTAAATGTAGAAGTCAAATTCTTGTGGATGACTATTTTAAATCTAAAACTAAATTTTAAGTTCTAAGACCTTATTTTTGCACATGGAATTGATTGAAACGGGTTTTAAAGGATTGATATTAATTAAACCCAAGGTATTTATAGATGAAAGGGGTTATTTTTTCGAGTCTTTTAACCAAGAAAAGTTTGAATCAATTGGTATCAATGAAAATTTCATTCAAGACAATCAATCGCTTTCTAATAAAGGCATCGTAAGAGGTTTGCATTTTCAAGCTCCTCCTCATGCTCAAGGCAAATTGGTTAGAGTGATTAAAGGTGCCGTTCAAGATGTTGTTGTAGACATTAGAAAAAATTCATTAACTTATGGTAAAAGTTATGCGGTTGATTTAACTGAAGAAAATTTCTTAATGCTATACATACCAGCGGGTTTTGCCCACGGTTTTGCAACTTTAGAAGACCATACAATATTTTCATATAAATGCACAGATACCTACCATCCAGAATGTGAAGGTGGTTTGGCTTGGGATGATCGAGAATTTGCTATTGATTGGGCAGTGAAGAATCCAATTCTTTCTGAAAAGGATAAAAAATACCAAGCGTTTAGCTTGTTTGTTTCCCCGTTTTAATTAGCGTTCGACAACTTCAACCAATACTCTAAATCCTAATCTTGCATTGGGTTCTGAGTATTTTTCTTTTGAAATCAACATGATGTCATACTGGCTTGAAACCAATGAACCTCCTTTTGAAGTTCCTTTTTCTTCTACCATTTCTGCAACATTACCGGAGCAGTTATGAATGCCATAATTATTTGGAAAATATGAAGTTGTAAAATGAGGAATCTATGCGCCATCAGCAGTTTTATTGATTGTCACTAATTTCTGTTTCTTTTCTTAAAGATAACTGCTTTGAATGGGTTTTGAACCTTTTAATGCCGACCCGTCTATTATTATAGGCATGTAAAAATTATTAGGGTAAATGATTTTGTTTTAATAAGCCTTAAGGCCTACAAACATTAGGATGAAGCTGAAGAAGAATTGTTTCATTGACTTTAATAAATATACTTTTTTTTAAATATATTTTGGCGTTTGATGATTTAACTTTATCATTGTTGCAAGGAATTGTTGAAAACTTGAATTATTGAAACACACCAATAAAAATCAACAATAGTATGAAGCAAATTTATTTCAATTTAAAATGGGTACCAGAATTTTATTTTATTATGGTTTCTATTTTATGGTTTTACCATTCTGTAAACTTTCAACACAGCAACAGTGTTAACTTTCCTGCTGTTATTCTTATCGTATTGTTTCACATGCAGTTATTTATGAACGATAATAAATTCGGAAAAGTGCTCGCAGGCATTGTGGCAATTGCTTCTATGGTATTGGTGTTTGTTCTGTCTCAGCGAATCATGAGTTCTATGCAATTTGATCAAGATTCGCAATTATTCACTCTAGAAATAGGAAACCTGGTCATTGTTAATCTAATAATGGCAATTCTAATGTATAAGAGACATGAGAATGCAGAAAATGCATTAGCACAATAAATTAATTATTTATCTAGAGCATCTGCAACGGCTTTGTTTAAAGCTTTTGGATCTGCTTTTCCTTTGCTCAATTTCATCGCCTCTCCAATAAACAATCCTAAAAGACCTTTTTTGCCAGCTTTGTATTCCTCTATTTTCTCTGGGTACTTAGACAAAGCTTCTTGCACAACCGAGTCAATTAGTCCAATGTCGTTTGATTGGATAATGTTTAATATTTCAGCGATTTCAAGTGGTGTTTTCTCAGGGTGTTTTAGCATCATAGGAAAAACTTGTTGTGATGCTGCCGTATTGCTTAATAGTCCTTCGTCTATTAAAGCTATAAGCGCAGATAGTGTTTCAGGACGTAATTTGAAATCTCCTATTTCACTGGCTGTTTCATTTAAATGGGATTTCACACTACCAAGAACCCAATTGGCAGCAGCTTTATAATTTTTACAATGCTTGCTTAACTCAATATAATACAATGCCGTTTGCTTGTCATCTGTAATGGTTTGCGCATCGTATTCAGACAATCCAAATTCATTTCTAAATTTCAAATACATTTCTTCAGGAAGCTGAGGCAGATTGATTTTAATTTGGTTTAGAAATTCATCTGTTATGCGAAAAGGAGGAAGGTCTGGTTCAGGAAAGTAGCGGTAATCATTAGCCGCTTCTTTACTCCTCATGCTGAAAGTATTCCCTTTTAATGCATTAAAACCTCTGGTTTCAGAAACAATCTCTTCGCCATTATTCTTCATTTCTGTTTGGCGAATAATTTCACTTTCAATGGCTCTGCGAACATTGCTTATTGAATTCATGTTTTTCACTTCCACTTTGGTTCCAAATATAGAGCTACCAGTTTCTCTTATAGAAATATTGGCATCACATCGCATAGATCCTTCTTCCATATTGCCATCACATATTCCTAGGTATCTAACCAATTTTCGAACTTCACTTACATATTCGTATGCTTCTTCGCTGCTTCTAATTTCAGGTTCACTTACAATTTCAATAAGTGGAACTCCTGCGCGGTTGTAGTCAACCAAAGTGTCGTATAGATCCTGGTCATGCATACTCTTTCCACTGTCTTCCTCCATGTGTATTCTAGTTAAACCGATGTGTTTTTCACCACCATCTTTCAACTTGATTTTAACAAATCCACCAGTGCAAATTGGAGTTTTATCTTGGGTAATTTGATATCCTTTTGGCAAATCCGCATAGAAATAGTTCTTGCGGTCAAATTGATTGTAACGGGTAATGTCGCAGTTTAAAGCTATCCCAATTTTAATGGCCTGTTCTATTACACTAATATTGTGTTTTGGTAATGTTCCAGGATGGGCAATGGTAATTGGACTTACTTGTGAGTTTGGCAAACCGCCATATTCAGTATTGTCGCCACAATATGCTT
>JBIKPR010000104.1:0-6103 GCA_044357345.1 Bacteroidia bacterium | reverse complement strand
AGGTACTAGAATGGGTGACAACGCTGAAATGGCGATGATTGAATTGGTTGACTTTAACGAATATACTGACAAAATCGGTAAACAAGAGAAATCAGCTAAAACCAGAACTAGAAGAGGTAAAACAAGCAAAACTGCTGACGTTACTGAAGCTAAAGTTGAAACAGTTGAAACAACTGCTCCAGCTGCTGAAGAAAGCAACGAAACAACTGACAACGCAGCTGAATAATTCAGCCCCGCAACTTATATTAGAATCCCGATCCTTGTGGTCGGGATTTTTTTTTGTTTAATCCCAGAAGGGTTTAAGCAATAATGGGAGTGTGGGAGTGAGAGTGACTCCAGCACCAGAGTTCTCCATAGCGAGAACACGGTACGGGGCGATATGAAGTATTGCGCACTAGAGGGAGTGACATATTTGTAGATGAATAGTCGTTACAGGAATGCCGCGCCCCGAAGACCGCCGTGTAGTTTCACCCCGTACTGTGTTTGCAACAACCTGTCCTATGGCGTATTCGCAGTTTTGAGCGAATTCTGCCATGGGAAGTGAAAAACTCTAGTACGGGGCTCTTGAATTACTTAAATAGAATTCGGTGGGCGACCCTACAGTAGAGTTTTGCAGAGCTAAAACACACTATTGGGTAAAAGGTGAGGTGCACACTAAAATAGCAAGAGCAGGCCTTCTTCGCCAAGGCTACAAAGTCTGAAGGGGTTAAGTGATACGACCTGTAATATTTAGGTATTTCGTTTCAAAGAAATCGTAAAGGTATACCAGGTTGTTTTTTTTATGGTGTTGTTGGCGAGGACACCAACAACATGTTTTCCTGTTTTTGTATCTATTAACAAATAACAAATAACAAATAACAAATAACAAATAACCAAGCCTAAAACGCCCAATCGTAACTCGAACTACGCTCAT
Source organism: Bacteroidia bacterium (assembly GCA_044357345.1). Taxonomy (GTDB): domain Bacteria; phylum Bacteroidota; class Bacteroidia; order NS11-12g; family UBA955; genus JABMMZ01. The sequence continues at coordinate 5,190 of JBIKPR010000104.1, read as the reverse complement.
ACCTTTTATAGTAGTAACCGCCGTTGTGGGTGCGTCTGTAACGCAACAAGTTCTCGAACAATATGTCGTTTACCAATGTGTCGATGTCAGACTCTTCAGCCAAACTTTCCGAAGCACCTTCAAACAGAATATTGTCCTTCATGGAATTAAATTTGTTGCTATCGGTAGGCAAGGACTCAGAAAGGTATAGTGACCAAGTTTCCTCGTCTTCCATTCTGTATTTGCACACATACACCAAAGCACTGTCTTTGCCCATGTAAAGCTTCTGACTGCTCAATACCACAAAGGTGTCGAGCTTTGAATAGGAACTCTCTTCTTCGCTGATGGATGATTCGATCCATGCCTGGTGGTTAAGGTAAGCCTTAGGGAACAAATTCACCTGCTTGGCCTCTGCCAATACCATGTAAAATTCTTTGCGGGTCGATTTGTTCTTCGCCAAAGTCTCGTAAACTGAATCTGCAAAATTGATTTTGTATTTCAACAATACAGGCAATAAACTCAAGCGTTTTTCATTGTCTGTAATCTTTAATATTTTACCTACAATATCATTCACCGTGCTGCTCTTGTCGCGCAAGGGTAAACTTAAATCTAAGATATCACCCAATAATGAGTAGCTATGGCTGTTGTTTGAATAGTCAAATTTGCTGCTGGTGAAATCCATTGACGATATAGAATACCTGCTGTTGTCGTAGCGGTTGTAGTCGCCGTCTTGGTTTTCATTGGTTATACTCGCCATCATACGTTTGTATTCTATTCTGGTTTCTTTCACCAATTTGTCGTGTATGCTGGCGTAATCGTTAACCGTTATAATGCCACTGTCTTTCATCTTTGAAATCATGCTGTAAGCAGTATTTCTATATTCAGGGTAATTGGTCAATTCAATTAATTCAGGCAATATTATTTTGGTCAGTTTTAATGAATCGCCAAACGACCACAGCATTTCGCGCATGTTGTAGACATTGTCGGAAATTGGAATGTCGTTAGACAAGATTGGCTTAATGGCTTGAAAAGCTTTGTCGTTCTTCTGATTGGCCATGGCTTTCAATATTTCCAATTGCATGTAGGCAGTATCAGAAAAACGCAAATACAATTTTTGTAGGTAAGGAATGATAATGGCTTGAGAACTGTCTATCTCACTTAACTTCACAATGAGGTCGCTGCGAATTTCCGCTGCGTCACCTTTCATATTGATGCTGTCTATCACATTGCAAAGTTTGGCAATATCGGCTTGGCAAAAACTGATTTCGGTATAGTTTTTAATCGCAGCCTTACGCACCACACTGTCTTTGCTGTTGAAGTCTTGGAAAAAACGGTAGCCTTTTTTGGTGAATATATGGTCATCCATTAAAGTGTCTGAGACATCGAAGCTGTTAAAGAAGGTATTGACAAAATCGCTGTTGCCAGAAAGCGTGTCCATATAAGCCACCACCGAATAGCGCATCTGACCGTGCAAAGCATTCATCTCTTTGATTAAGCGCATGCTGTTGGTGTCGGTATAGGTGTAGGTGATGTAATCGATGCCCTTGCGGTTTGATTTGCTAATAGACAAGGTTTTTAATGACATTTTCTTTTCCCATGACTTGAAGTAATCGTTTAAGTTCTTGTCTTGGCTCTCATAGTATCCGTATTTGTAAGCACTCACATTGATGAATTCGTTGGAATTGTCGGTCTTGAAATAGATTTCTTTGTAATTGCCTTTGTACTTGTTCTCTTTGTCATCATCCTCATCTTCGTCGCCACCATAATAAGAGGCATAGGAAGGGACTTTTTTGGTGAGTATCGGCTTAACCGGGGTTTGCACTTTGAAAAACAAACTGGTGTCGTTGTATTCAAAATAATTGAGTTTCGGTTTGCCGTTAAATTGAATGCTGCTGAAAAAACGCTCGTTAAATCCCGCGCCCTCATGTTGAGGCTTTAACACAAACATGATGTATCGCGTTCCGCAAATAACAAAGCGGGCAAATAATTTGTCGTTGGTTTTGTTTTCAAACGTAACATCCATGGCGTGGTAGGCTTGCCAAATGAATTGTTTGGTGTTTAAGATTTTGAACTTGTCGGTGGCGGCAAAACTTCTAGCCATCACATGCAATTCAAAACTGTCTTCTTCCAAATAGTGTTCATTTAAAATATCCTCTTGTTTGATGAGGTAGGTATTGCCCGACGATTTGTCGTATACCAGGTGTTCGAAACTCGGATTGGCTTTATACAGCATAGGGAGTTTGAGTTCCTTGTCGCTGCTCGGCAACTCGATGTTGAATACAGAATCGGGACTGCTAATGTTGCGCCAAGCACTGGCATTACCTTCGTTTATTTTTAGGGTCTTAAAGAAATTATTGGCCTCAGAAGAAACCGCAAAATTCTTTTTGCCTGATAAACGGATAATGTACACGTTGAAAGGAGAGGCGAGGATTTGAAAACGGTTTAGATCGCCGGTCTTCAAACGGGTCACCACTTCCATACCATTGAAACCATTGGAGACAATGTTTTTCTTTTCGAATATTTCACCAGGGATGTTTTCAAATATCATGGTGTCTATAACCAATAGCAAATCTTCAGGCGTTTTGCCAGAGAATATGGTGTTGCAAGATATCTTTTCAATTTGGTAGTAATAGCCATTGGCCAGGTCGGGCGAAAGGTATGAAGAATATGAACTGTTGTCGTTAACCTTGGTGAGGCGGGTTGGCAGAACAGCCGAAATCAAACCATCTTCAGAAGTATAGGTGGTGTAGCTGTGTTTCATCACCATGTTTTCATACTTCTTGGCCATTTTGCTTTTTTCCAAAGCGATGCTTTGCACGGGTCTAACGGTATAACCGCGTTCAATCAACATTTGCAAAACACCTTTGTTTCCTGGTAGATGCGAACACCCCACACCGGTAAACATGGTTTTGCCCAAGTGCATAATAGAATCCATGCGCCTTACCATATTGGCATTGCGTTTATACAACATATACTCGAGGTAGTGTTCCGATTCGGTCATACGGTCTATCGAATCGAGCATAAAGATATCGCCTTTGCGGTAAGCTTCGGCAATTTGTTGTCTTAGTTTGTAATTGTATTTCTTTGGTTTTTTCTTTTTTGAATCTTTAGGTTCTTTTTGCGATTTCTTAACCAGGTCGCGGCTCTCTTCAAAACCCTCCACACCGGTAAACCCTTTGCCAAGTTTTTTAGCAATTTGGTAGATGTATAAATCCAGCCAAGCATTTTCTTCAAAATCATCTTGGTCGCCGCGGGTAAGCAGGTAGTTGACCTCACGCACTTGGGCGCTTAGTTTCTTTTGCAGAAGTGCTTTGTTGTAACTGTTGAGTGTGAAGGTGTATAGGTTAAGGAAATCGTAGGCATCGCGGGGATATACTTTTGCAGCATCTTCAGGATTGTCCGATTCACTTTCGGTAATCCAGCGGTGGATAACACTGTCGAGGTCTTGTTCTAGGGCAACGACATCACTTTTAGATAGGGCGATGTAGAAAGAATCGCCAAGGTGAAAAGCGATTTTTTGGCTTACGTGCATGGTGCCGTATACATAGCTGGGTTTTTTAAGACCGTTGCCGGAGATTTGCCAAAGCAGACCTTTTTGTTTGTTTTGAGCGGAGATAGAAAATACGCCAAAGAAGAGGATAAGCGCTAAACAAAGTTTGAGAGAGTTATTCATTAGAAATAATACACGAATATAAGGGAAGTATAAGAACGAAAAAAGGGATGAAAATATTTTCATCCCTTTTAATTAAGGTATTGTAAAGAATAAGAATTACTCTGCAACTACTTCAATGGCGATTCCTTTAGAAACCTCTTTGTGTAAGTTGATTAATGCAGTGTAGCTTCCAAGCATTTTAGGTTCTTCAGAGAAAACGATTTTTCTTCTGTCAACCTCGATACCAAGGTCTTTCAAAGCGTTAGCTACCTGAAGGGTAGTAACAGCACCGAAAATTTTACCGCTGGTTCCAGTTTTTGCTTTAAGCGTTACTTGCACACCTTCTAATTTGGTAGATAGTGCTTCAGCATCTTTCTTAATTTTGTCTTGTTTGAATGCTCTTTGTTTGATGTCCTCTGCTAGCATTTTCATAGCAGATTCGGTAGCCATTTTCGCCATACCTTGTGGGATAAGGTAATTGCGACCATAACCAGGGCGCACTGCCACAACATCGTCTTTATGACCCAAGTTTCTAACGTCTTGAGTAAGAATTAATTTCATGTTTGCCATTGTATTCCTCCTTGATTAATGATTATTTTAAACCGTCAGCTACGTATGGTAATATCGCCATGAAACGGGCACGTTTAACAGCAGTAGCTACTTTACGTTGATATTTATCAGATGTTCCTGTGATTCTGCCCGGAAGGATTTTACCTTGTTCGTTCATGAATTTCAAAAGGAAGTTTGCATCTTTATAATCAACATACTTGATACCATGTTTTTTGAAACGACAGTATTTCTTTTTAATTACTTGCTGAGCTTGTTGGCTGTTGAAGTTGAAATTGTCTTGTCCTGGTTTTCCTTGTGGTTTGCTCATACTTTAGCGTCCTCCTTAACGATTTTAGCTGCTGGTGCAATTTCGCCTTTCTTCTTTCTTTCGTTGAAGACTACAGCGTGTTTGTCTAATTTGGTGTTTAAATACCTTAAGATTCTCTCGTCCCTGCGGTAGAGAGTCTCAAGTTGTGAGATGAACTCAGGTTTACCCTGGAATTCAAAGAAGTGATAGAAGCCTGTGGATTTTTTTTTAATCGGATAGGCAAGCTTGGTAAGACCCCAATTGGTCTCATTCACAAGGGTGCCACCGTGCTCTGCAATCAACTGTCTGTAGCTTTTTACGGCTTCTTGCATTTGCGCTTCAGACAGTACGGGTGTTAGTATGATTGCAGATTCATAATTGACTAAACTCATACGTTATTTTACTTAAAAGGGTTGCAAAGATAAGCAATTTTATTAAGAAAGACAAATGTTTTCGAAAATAGGGTTTTTTAGGGTCTAGGGTACCCATTTTCGTTATACTTCAGTGGGCGGAGTAGGGTCTAGGGGATAGTTTTTATTTCGGAAGCGAGAATATTTGGACTTATTAGGGTCTAGGGTACCCACTTTCGTTTCACTTCAGTGTGACTCGTCCTAAAATAAGTTTACAGTTTAATTTATTAATCCTGTTAATAGTTTACAGTTGATTATTAATCCTGAATTTGGTTTACAAACGTATGTTTTTT
>JBIKPR010000049.1:0-21125 GCA_044357345.1 Bacteroidia bacterium | reverse complement strand
ATTTTAATGGCCTGTTCTATTACACTAATATTGTGTTTTGGTAATGTTCCAGGATGGGCAATGGTAATTGGACTTACTTGTGAGTTTGGCAAACCGCCATATTCAGTATTGTCGCCACAATATGCTTTACTTTTACTAAGCAATTGTACGTGTATTTCTAAGCCGATTACTACTTCGTATGTCATATAAAAAAGGAGAGCAAAATTACGTATTAAACATGAATCTATTTGGACAATTTTTCGTTGTTTTGATGTCGATCAAAATCACGATTCGTTTTTTTATCCATGTTTTGCCTAAATGCTTCTGTTAAATTGACTCCTGTTTGGTTGGCCAAACAAATTAATACCCAAAGCACATCAGCCATTTCATCTGAAAGATTACTTGCTTTATCTGTTGGTTTATTTGATTGTTCACCATAGGTTCTGGCCATAATCCTTGCTAATTCCCCAACTTCTTCCATTAAAATGGCTGTATTGGTTAATTCACTAAAATATCTGACTCCTATGGTTTTTATCCATTGGTCAACTTCATTTTGGGCCTGTTTTATTGTAATTTCTTGAGACATTGTTATGCAGAATGTTGGCCTGCTAACCAGCGTTCTGCGTCTAAGGCTGCCATACATCCACTTCCTGCAGCGGTAACTGCTTGACGGTAAATTTTATCTTGGGCATCTCCACAAGCAAATACACCTTCTACATTGGTAAATGAACTTCCTGGTTTTGTTTTGATATAACCTTGCTCATCCATGTCTATCCATGGTTTGAAGATAGATGTGTTTGGTGTGTGGCCAATTGCAACAAAGAATCCAGTCACATCTATCGTCTTCATGCTTCCATCAACTGTGTTTTTTATTCTCGCACCCTCAACAACTGTATCACCAAGTATTTCATCTGTCTCAGAATTGAAATGAATTTCAATGTTCGGCGTGTTTTGTACGCGATGTTGCATTGCTTTTGAGGCTCTGAAAGTATCACGTCTAACAATCATATGAACTTTTTTACAAAGTTTAGCCAAGTAACTTGCTTCTTCACATGCGGTATCTCCAGCACCAACAATTGCGACATCTTGCCCTCTGTAAAAGAAACCATCACAAACTGCACATGCACTTACGCCGCTGCCGTTTAATTTTTGCTCACTAGGTATTCCTAACCATTTTGCACTTGCACCAGTGGCAATGAGAACTGATTCAGCTACAATTGTTTTTTTCTCATCAACTATGCAAGTAAATGGTCTTTGGCTAAAATCAACAGAGGTGACAATGCCATATCTAATATCTGCGCCCAATCTTACCGCTTGTTTCTTGAAGTTATCCATCATCATCGGACCTTCAATACCATCCGGATATCCAGGGTAATTCTCAACGTCAGTGGTAATGGTTAATTGTCCTCCAGGTTGCAATCCCTCGTACATAACTGGCTTCATATCCGCTCTGGCTGCATAAATTGCTGCCGTAAATCCAGCAGGTCCACTGCCAATTATTAAACATTCAACTTTTTCTGTTTCGTGATTCATGCTGCAAATTAATTAAATTATATCTGAATCAAAAAATTGATATTATTGATGTTGATATTTAAGTCATTAAATCTGAATAAATAGTATCATTCTTACTTATTTAACACCATCAGAAGACTCATCAGAACTGCTTTTGTTCTTTTTTTTAGTTATGCCAAAACTAACACCGAAATAGATGTCAGCTCCATAAATGTCTTTTCCTCTTAATTGTCCAATAAGATTGTCTGAGCCAATAAATGCAGGACCTATTCGAACGTACATTCCCAATCTTGGGTTTTTGTAATCATTCATCATGCCAATTGGCATTGCAACTTCTATAAATCTACTTTCTATTCTTGGGATAATTACAATATAAGAAGGTTTTCTCAAACCAATAGATTTCTTGCCTCTAAGGTCCTGTGAAAAATTGGCACCAATATAAAAAATCTTAATGATGTTGTAATCAAATTGTAAATTGATGGTTGACGGCATTTTTGTTTCTAGTGTTTTTGCCGTTGTGTCGACGTTGAACAATGTACGCATAATGCTGTCTGTGTATTTCAAACCTTTATCTGTACCTACTCCCCAGGCACTAGCAAATGCAGGGATAAGAATTAAGGTTTTATCGCCACCTGTATTGCGGATACGTGTGTTTTTAATTTTGTTTTTGTAGGAGATATGTCCCCCATCTAAAATGCTAATTCCACCTCTAAATATATAGTTGTTTTTTTTGTTGGTGACATTTTTTAAGGCTTTGTTTTTATATTCAAATGCTGCACCAATGTCGTATCCAAACCCACTGCCTTGTAGTTTGTTGTTGATGACTCCAAAATTGATGTTTTGTAAATTCGAAAATGCAGCAATATCAGTATACCCATATTCAAGATCCGTTTCGCCAAAGACAATGGTATCTGTGCCTGCAGCTTTAACCAATAGACCTCTATTTTTCACATATCCAGTAGCGTAACCCAATAAAAGTTTAGGTGTCACTCCAACTTTTAACACAAAATTATCGGTGTTTATAATTGTCTTTGCTAAAGTAACACCAAATTCACCATAAGCATTTACATTAACAGTAAACGAATTGTCTCCAAAAGTTTGTCCAATTTGAAATTGATTTGGTCCACTATAACTAACACCACCTTTAGAGCTGTCAATGCCATATCTAGCCAATCTTGCCAAAGGTTCTGATACATCGTTCATTTGGAAGTTAACCGTATTCTTGTATTGAAAACCTAAGGCAAATCCGTGTGGTAAACTCATCATAAAACCTGGCACTTTTGTTTGCAAATACAAATTCATATTCTTGGCCTTTCCATTGACGTTTTCCTTCAACCAATTGTCTTCAAAAGCCAATGAACCATTCGAATTGGTATATGCAGACGGTACTTTACCAGTTATTAGATTCATAATAGGAAATGGGAGGTTTAGTTTTAAGTAATCATTGTTAAAACCAAAACCAGCAGTAATGCCATTAAAGTATAAACGGTGTCTTGAATTAGCAATATTTGCTGGGTTTATATTTGCTTGGTGAATGCCGCCTAAATTGCTGTGGTTTAATCCAATATACGTTTGGGCATTTAAACCAATAACTTGTGATAAAATACCTGTAAAAAGTATGTAAGTCTTGATGTTATTTAATTTCATTTTCGTTTAATTTGTGCTGTGTTAATTCCTAATAAATATAAAACGATTTTTGCAACTTGTGCTTTGTTGGCAGGTCTTTCTGTTTTACTAGGTGCCTTTGGTGCGCATACTCTTAGTAAACTTATTTCTCCATATAAATTAGATGTCTTTAACAAAGCTTCGTCTTATTTAATGACACATAGTATCGCTGTAGTTTTATTTTTAGTCCTCAAAAATACAACAAATTTGCGAATTGAACTTTGGACCATTTACTCAATGTTATTTGGTGCAATGATTTTTAGTTTTTCATTGTATTTGGTTTCGATTTCTGAATTGCAAAATTTACAGGCTTTAAAATATTTTGGTGCAATTGCTCCAGTCGGTGGTTCACTTATGATTTTGTCTTGGTTTGCCAATTTTATTTACATCTTAAAATCAAAATGAAAACATTAATACTCCTAAGGCACGCCAAAAGTGAGGATCCAAGTTTATTGAAAAAAGATTTTAACCGAAACTTAAAACAAAAGGGTATAAACGATATTCATTCTGTTGCAAATGCTTTTCTTCATTTTGATTTATTCCCAACCCTTGTTCTTTGCAGTTCAGCAAATCGAACAAGAGAAACAATTTCTGAATTCCAAAAAGCAATTAATGCTCAATATAACGTCAATTATTTAGATGATTTATACCATGCAACAGCCTCCAATATTTTAGAAATCATTCAAAATAATGAATCAACAGCTGATGTTATAATGGTTCTTGGTCATAATTTCGGGATTTCAGAACTTGCCTTTTATCTTGGTGAAGATGCCTGTAATGAACTGCCAACTTCTGGCATGGTAATCTTTCAATTTCCCAATCATATTAATGCAGGTGAAGGCAAGTGTCTGCATTATATTACGCCTAAAACAATTTGAGTTCAGATCCATTAAATATTGAAGATTCTGAATCTGGTGCTTTGTTCGCTGAAGTTGTTTTACCGCTTCCTTTACAAAAGTTGTTTACTTACAGACTTCCAAGCGAGTTTTTCGAATTGGCTGTAGAGGGTAAAAGGGTATTTGTTCCATTTGGAAATAGAAAGGTTTATACCGGGATAATCGTTAAACTAACAACTGTAGCTCCTCAAAATTATGAAGCCCTTAATATAATATCGATCATAGACGATAATCCTATTGTTGACCAAAGTCAACTGGGTTTTTGGAAATGGATTGCCGATTACTATATGTGTGGCCTCGGCGAAGTAATGTCCGCTGCTTTGCCTGCGGGACTTAAAATGGCTAGTGAGACTTTTATTGCATTACAAGATGATTTGTTTTACGAGGAATCTGAGTTGGATGAGCGTGAGCTTAAAATTATTGAAGCCCTAAAAGGAAAAGAGAAGTTAAGGATCTCAGAATTAGAAACAGTTCTAAAATCAAAATCTTCTCTAGTCAAAATCATTAAGAGTTTGTATGAAAGACAACTCATCGTCATGTTTGAAGATGTTTCTGAGACCTACAAGCCTAAGAAAATTACCAGAATAAAAATAAAAGACAACATAAGTGAATCTGAAATCGAAATGCTTTTAAATGAACTAGAAAAAAAAGCAAAAAATCAATTTCAAGCATTTTTAGTTTTACTGTCTCAAGCCAATAAAGATGCTGTTAAGTCTGATTTAATCAAAAATTTCAATATCCAGACGGCGGCATTAAAAGCTCTTGTTGACAAAGGCTTTTTAGAGCAATATCAAGTTGAGTCTTCGCGGTTTATTCATAGAGAAATAATCGAGAAAACATACCAATTAAGCGAAGAGCAAAATTCTGCGTTTGTAAGTACCATAAACCATTTCAACCAAAATAAGAATGTACTGTTATACGGTGCTACATCTTCTGGGAAAACATACATATATATAGAACTGATAAAATCTGCCTTGAAAAAAGGTAAAACAGTTTTGTATTTGATTCCAGAAATTGCATTAACCGAACAATTAATTCAGCGCCTTGAACTTTACTTTGGTTCTGAAATGATGGTCTCTCATTCTAGATTTAGCAAAAATGAAAAGGTTGAAATTTGGAATAAAGTGAAGTCTGGAGAAGTAAAACTAATCTTAGGTTCTCGTTCTTCTTTATTTATGCCACTGCAAAATCTAGGACTTATTATCATTGATGAAGAACATGAACCAGCTTTCAAACAGCATGAAAAAGCACCTAGATACCATGCTAGAGATGCCGCCTTGGTATTAGCAAAATCGGTAGGAGCAAGGGTGCTCCTGGGTTCTGCCACACCTTCGGTTGAAACCTATCAAAATGCCTTGTTGGGAAAATATGGATTGGTTGCCTTGCCTGAAATGTATGGAAAAGCACTAAAAACGAAAATTGTTTTTGCCGACATTAAGGAGGAAACAAAAGAAAAAACGATGTCAGGTGTTTTCACAGAGCAGCTGATGGTAAAATTAAGACTATTACAAGATGAAAAGTCTCAAGCCATTTTGTTTCAAAACAGGAAAGGTTATGTTCCTATGCTCGAATGCAGCACCTGTGGCTGGGTGAGTAAATGCATCAATTGTGATATCGCATTAACCTATTATAAATATTCAAATAATTTGAGATGCCATTATTGTGGATTTAGTCAAGGGAATATTAGCAAATGCCAGGCATGCGCAAACAATACGATGACGATTCAAGGGTTTGGAACTGAGCGAATAACCGAGGATTTGCAAAATTTAATGCCAGAACTTCGAATCATGAGATTCGATCAAGACAGCACCAAACAGAAAAATTCTTTCCGCAATTTATTAAATGATTTTGAAGCAGGTGCAGCTGATGTGATGGTTGGGACTCAAATCGCAGTTAAAGGATTAGACTACGGAAATGTTCAATTAACGGCTGTTATTAATGCCGATCATTTATTGAATTTTCCGGATTTTCGATCCCACGAACGCACTTTTCAATTGTTGCATCAATTGTCTGGTAGGGCAGGAAGACAAGGTAGACAGGGTGAAATGATCATTCAAACCAGGCAAGTAAATCATCCAGTATTGCAATTTGTCGCAAACAATGATTATCAAGGGTTTTACCAGCAACAAATTGTTGAAAGGGAGCAGTTTAATTATGCACCGTTTTCTAAAATGATAAAATTAACCTTGAAGCATAAATCGGCTGATGAAATTCAAATTGCCACTTCAGAATTTGCAAAACTTTTAAAAATGCAGTTGGGTTCTATGGTGCTTGGCCCTGAGACACCTTTTGTTTCTAAAATCAGGAACCTTTATATCAGGAATTTGTTGATTAAGATTGATGCTGAAAAAAACAACCCAAAAACAATCAAGAATTTTATTTCTAAAACTTTCGACTATCTGGTATTAAGAGACAATATTAAGGGGTTGCAATTAATTGCAGATGTTGACCCTCAGTAATTATTCCGTAATTAATCTTAAGATTTTATCAAGCTTTTGAATGGTTAAAGGCTTTGTAATAAAGTCTCTGATTTCAGCATATTGAAAAGATTTTTGCTTGTCAGCAGGGTCAATAGAAGAGGTAAATACGAATGCAGGTATGTTTGTTTTTAACTTCCTGAATTCTTCTATGAAATCCCAACCATTCACAACGGGCATGTTTAAGTCAAATAGAATAACCTCTGGAATATTTTCGCCGATTTCAATGGCGTATTTCAAACGTTCAATTGCAGCGCTAGCGTCAGTGAATTTTTCTACTTTTTCTGCAAACTCTACTTTTTTAAGGAGCTTGTCCGTTAAATAAATAATAATTTCATCATCGTCAATGATGTACGCTAAGTCAATTTTTCTCATAAAAATAAATTTTAAATATAGTTCCTTTTCCTAATGTTGATTCAATTTCAATTTTCCCTTGCATTAATTCTATCTGGTTTTTAGTCATAAACAATCCCAATCCCACAGAATCTGAATTTCCGTTGAATGTTTTAAACAAACCAAATATTGAATTTCGATTTTTATCCATATCAATTCCAATGCCGTTATCCTCAATCGTTAAAATGCAATAATCCTCTTTCAACTCACTGCTGTATTTCAAAACCAATGGTCTATCAGGGCTGCGGTATTTAATGGCATTGGTTAACATATTCATCAATATACTTTCTAAAAACGCTGGTACAACCTTGATGTTGATTTGTTCACTTACTGCATTAATGATTGTAGAATTGGTTATTATTATGTGCTGGTTAATGCCGTCTGTCGATTTTGCAATCTCCTTTTTGAGATTTAATAAAGCATAGTTTTTTTCATTTTGGTTTTGGAATTTTACAAATTCGGACAAATGATAAATCGTTTCATCTAGCTTATTGGTGCTCGTCTTAAGCATTTTAAGCAAGAGTTCTCTATCACCTTCAGAATTTTCAATTAACAACTCAACCAAACTTTTGATGTTGTTATTGTTTGAACGGATGTTGTGAGATACGATATGGGTAAAATTGTTCAACCATTCATTGTGTTTTTGCGTTAAAAACAATAGCTTCTTTAATTCAGCTTCTTTAATAACCCTATCTGATACGTTTAAAATAATTCCGTAAAAACCAATAGCATTGCCATTGTCATCATATTCGAAATCGTTATCAGTATATACATGTACAACGGAATTATCGTCTTTAACAATACGGTAATACAAGCTAAAGTCTTTTTTCAATAATACAGCTTCACTAATTGCTTTTTGAAATTGGTCTTGGTCTTCAACATGAATGCGTTTTAATAATGTTGAATATTGATAGTCAAATTCCGTTGAACTTATTCCAAATAGTTCCAATGCTTCGTCGGAAAGAGAACTTAATTTGGTTTTTAAATCAAAATGCCAACTTCCAAGCCCTGCAATTCTTTGCGCTTGTTTTAATCTTTTTGTGCTCAAAAGCAATCGCTTCTCGTTTGTTTTTGCTTCTGAAATATCTCTAGAAATACAAGCGGCACCTGTTATTTTTTTGGATTCTAAATCAAATATTGGATTAAAACTTATTTCACTCCAATATTCTTTTGTGTCATTTATTGTATAGTCAATAAACGTAAATGATTTTCCAGAAGAGAACAATTCAGTTGTGTTTTTATATATATCGAATTTGGTGTAATGAGTTATTACTTCCAAATAATTATGCTTAGGTTTTATCTTTACATTAAAAGTAGAATTGAAATACGCCTCAAAAAGTGAGTTATAGTTGATTAAATTGAAATTTAAATCAAAACTCCAAATCATGTCAGGAGAGTGGTCAATTAATGCTCTGAAATTGCTGTTCTCAATCTCTATTTGCTGAATTGCATGCTCTTTTTGTTTTTCTAAGGCTTTGAATTCAGTAATGTCATAGGAATATAAAATTACACCAACAATTTCTCTTTCCGAATTATATGCAGGTCTATAAATGCTTTTGAATTCGATTTTATTGTTATCAGGGAGAGGCAGTTCTAATTCGCATTTATAAACAATGCCTTTAAATGCCTCCGAATAAATTATCTTAACTTCCTCCACTCGTTCAGGTGGGGTGTAATCGATTATAGAATCACCAATTGAAACCGTTATGCCAAAATACTGTTGGTATAAATTGCGAAAATCTTCGTTGAAAGCAATAATCTTATAATCATTGCCCACCAATAAGAAATAGCCTTCAGAATTTAATGTTAATATTGAAAACTGCGCCATTAAAGCCGCTTGATCTTTTTCCAAAACTAAATCAGAAAGGATATTTTCTTCAGTATTACTCATTCACAATTGCAAGCAAATTTAAAATATTTATCTTTAAATTTTTAATTATTAATGCACATTGTTTTATTGCAAAGCATTGGTTTCTATAAAAGTAGTTCTACAAACTAACTTTTTCACTTGAAACGATATACATTTCTTATGTCAATAAACCTTCAATGTGTTTTCTAAGGATTAAATACGTTGATTTACAGGTTCTGAAATTTGTTTTGGCTTAAGTTTAGTACCCGAATAGAAACCTTTGGTTTTAGAAAAAAAAAATCAATTGCGTCAAATTTCTTAGACACTGTTTAATTCGTTTACATGGATTAATAAGCGTTTAGGATGCAACAAAATTTCTAATCTTTTCTAAAACGCCGTTAAAATCATCTGGTAGTTCAGAATTAAAATCTAATAGTTTCTTGCTTTCTGGATGAACAAATCCCAAGGTCTTTGCGTGAAGAGCTTGCCTGCTCATAATTTCAAAACAATTTTGAATAAATGATTCAAATTTAGGAAACTTAGCGTGTGACAAAACTTTCAAACCACCATATGCATCATCAGCAAAAAGAGTATGGCCAATATGTTTCATATGAGCCCTTATCTGATGGGTTCTGCCTGTTTCTAATTTACATTCTACCAAGGTGCAAAATCCAAATCTTTCAAGCACCTTGTAATGGGTAACAGCGTGTTTCCCAACATTAGGGTCTTCAAAAACAGCGGATAATCGACGGTCTCGCAAATCGCGGCCAATATTCCCAACCACTGTGCCTTGCTCGTCTTTTACATCTCCCCAAACCAAAGCATGGTAAATTCTTTGTATGCTGTGGTCGTAGAACTGTTTTGCTAAATGAACCAAAGCGCCTTCAGTTTTAGCTACCAATATCAAACCACTGGTGTCTTTGTCTATTCTATGAACCAATCCTGGACGCATCTCATCAGAATATTCAGGTAATTTGCTGATGTGAAATAATAAGGCATTGACCAAAGTCCCTGAGTAATTGTTATAGCCAGGATGAACAACCATACCGGCATTTTTGTTGATTAATATCAAAGAATCATCCTCGAATACAATGTTAATGGGGATGTTCTCTGCAATTAATTCAGGATTTCTGGGTGGATTTGGTAAAACAACGGTGACAATATCTGCTGGTTTAATTTGGTAATTGTTCTTTACTGTCCTTTGATTTACTAAAACACTGCCTACTTCTATACCTTTTTGAACCTTAGTCCTTGTCGCATTCTCAATCCGCATCGTAAGGAATTTATCCAAACGCATTGGTTCTTGTCCTTTATCTGCAACAAATCTAAAATGCTCAAATAAATCTTGTTCGTCTAGTTTTTCTTCGGTATTCAAAATATTTGCAAAGTTATAATATAACGATAAATTTTGATAAATAAAACATTAAATTGGTTATTTTCGCAGCAAATTTTAATTTAATGACACAAATAAATCACGAATTCGCTTTAACAAATTTTTACCATCAAATTGAATTTGCATTAGATAATTTTACTTCCCACGGATTAAAAGCTTCACAATTTAACAACATCGTTATTGGCGGTTTGGGCGGTTCAGGAATAGGTGGTAGAATAGCTAAATCTTATCTTACCG
This sequence comes from Bacteroidia bacterium, assembly GCA_044357345.1. Classification (GTDB taxonomy): domain Bacteria; phylum Bacteroidota; class Bacteroidia; order NS11-12g; family UBA955; genus JABMMZ01. Next base: position 10,724 of record JBIKPR010000049.1, on the reverse strand, counting down.
ATAAAGTAAGTTTGCCTATTGAAGTTTACAGCGATTATCAATTGCCAGCTTATACGTCATCCAATTCATTGGTTATTCTTAGTTCATACAGCGGACTCACAGAAGAGACTTTGGCCATGTATGAAGAGGCAAGAAGTAAAAAATGTACAATTGTTTGTATCACATCGGGTGGTACTTTATTAGAATGGGTTGAAAGAGATAATGTTCCTTATTATATTGTTGAAACGGGTTACCAACCAAGAATGGCATTAGGTTTTTCATTGACCTATAATTTGTTAATACTCTCTGAGTTGTTTGGAATTGATTTAGTTCCTGAACTAAAATCTATATCAAGTATTTACAGTAATGTAAAATTAGAGCAAGATAGAGCCAATTCTATGCTCGATTGTTTTGCAAACCATTTAAATAATAAATTCACAATAGTTGCTGATGGTGTAACTGAATCAATCGGCATTCGTTTTTGTCAACAAATTCAAGAAAATGCAAAAGTAGAAGCATTTATCAATGTTCTTCCAGAAGCCAATCACAACGTTTTTGAAACCTATTATGGCATATTGCCAAGTAACTTTATATTTCTAAATAGCCAATCCAACGATAGAAACAAAGGCCGTTTTGCATACTTAAAACAATTATTAGAAAAGCAAGGCAATACCATTTTTGAAATTGATCTAGACAATTCAAGTCTCACACAGTTGTTCAAAACCATTTATATGACAGATTGGTTCTCTATATTTTTGTCAAATAAAAAAGGTGCAGATAATATGACAGTGCCAAATATTAGTGGATTAAAATCCTTTTTGTTAACGTTCAAATAAAATGAAAATTCTTACTTTTAAAAACCAAGACCAATCGCTTAGATTGGGAATTTTGATTAATGGAAATATTTATGATGTAAACAACATCAAAACTTCTATACCTAACAATATGCTCGAATTTCTTAATTCTGGTGAAAAGGGTATGGATGCGATGCGCAACCTCGAAAGAGAGATCACCGAAGGTAAAATTGAGCAAACATCTCTTGCTTATGATGAAAATATTTTATCGGCTCCAATTCCCAATCCAACAAGTTGTAGAGATGGTTACGCATTTAGACAACATGTGGCTTCAGCTAGAAGAAACAGAGGTGTTCCGATGATCCCCGAATTTGATGAGTATCCAATTATGTATTTTACCAACCACAATGCAATTCAAGGTCCCGGTGAAATTTGGTGCATGCCTGACCATTTTCAAAAATTAGATTTTGAGCTTGAAGTCGCTGTGGTACTTGGGAAAAAAGGAAGAAACATCAAAGCTGAAAATGCAGATGAATATATCGCAGGTTATATGGTTATGAACGATATGAGCGCGAGAACTTTGCAAATGGAAGAGATGTTGCTAAATCTTGGCCCAGCTAAAGGCAAGGATTTTTCTACGGTTATCGGACCATATATGGTAACCCCCGATGAATTGGAAAAATATAAAGTTCCTGCGAAAAACAACCACGTTGGTAATAATTTTGCCTTGGATATGACTTGCCGTGTCAATGGAATCGAGGTCAGCAAAGGCAGCGTTTCAGATATGGATTGGACCTTTGCTGAAATAATTGAACGTTGTGCCTATGGTGTGGATGTTTTCCCTGGTGATGTAATAGGCTCTGGAACCGTCGGTACGGGTTGTTTCTTAGAACTAAATGGTACAGGCTTGTTAAATAATAAGGATTTTAAGCCTCAATGGCTTCAAGCAAATGATGTGGTTGAAATGGAAATTTCTGGTCTAGGTTTGCTTAGAAACACAATAAAAGCGGTCGATACCGATTTTTCAATCTTAGCAAAAAAAAAGAAACCCCTTAGTGTTTAAAGAGAATCTTTAAACCTTCTATTACTTTTTCGTAATTTTCCTTTTAATTTCTCGGTATTTTTTAATAAATTCGAGTAAACTATTATGACAATTATGAAACATAAAAATACCTTACCGTATTTCATTGGCCTCAAAAAGCTTGAGCTTACCAATTCTTTTGACCATTCTGTATTGTATAATCTCATTTGATTTTGGAGAATTCAGAATTAATCTTTCAAATTGCCATCACAAATATTGATGGAATTGGACCAAACTTGGCTAAAAATTTAATCGCATACTGTGGCAGTGCTTCTGCTGTTTTCAAACAGAAAAAATCAGAATTAAAAAAGATTCCTGGTATCGGAGCAATAACCGCCAATAATATTTCAAAATTTCAAAACTTCAATTCAATTGAAAAAGAAATTGAACTTCTTACAAAGCACCGAATTCAAGCTTTATATTATTTAGATAAGGAATACCCTCAGCGATTGAAGCAATGTGATGATTGTCCTTTGGTGCTTTTTTATAAAGGCAATGCCAATTTAAATGCAAAACATATAGTATCTGTTGTTGGTACAAGAAGGTCTACCTTCTATGGGAAACAATTTACTGAAGAGTTAATTCAAACATTGAAAAATTATGACCTCATAGTCCTTAGCGGTTTAGCAAGTGGCACAGATACAAATGCCCATAAAGCTTCTCTTAAAAACAATATCCCTACTGTCGGTGTTTTGGGGCATGGACTAGGAACCATTTATCCCAGTACCAACTACAAACTTGCTATTGACATGTGTAGCAACGGAGGACTTTTAACGGAATATTTTTACCATACCCCAAGTAGCAGAGAGAATTTTCCAAAACGAAACCGAATTGTTGCGGGTATGTGTGATGCGCTCATTGTTATTGAAAGCGGAAATAAAGGCGGTAGTTTAATTACGGCCGACCTAGCCAATCAATATAACCGTGATGTATATGCTCTCCCTGGTAAAATTACCGATACATGGAGCAATGGATGTAACCGACTCATACATAAAAACCAAGCAGCAATTATTGCAGATATTGAAAGCCTAATTCAAGATTTAAATTTAGGGTCGAAAGCAAAATCGAAACCAACCTTTGTTCCCAATTTATTTAATTTGTTAGATGATAATGAATTGAAAATAATTAAATTTCTTGAGAAAGAAAAATTGACCATTGATGAACTTTATTACCACTTTGATTTTGAAATGGGACAATTGGCTTTTATTCTTTTAAATCTTGAACTGAAAAATATAATTAGTGTTTTACCCGGAAAACTTTACTCACTGAATATCGCAATGTAATTTTTAACCTTAAAATCAATAATTCTCTCGATTCTAAATGCCCTATATTCTATTTTCATTTATATTTGAACTTTGTTATGAATAGATACTTCATTTTCTTTACCATTTTCGCATTTCAATATTTAAATGCAGCCCCTAAAGACAGCATCAAAATTAAGTTGGACGCCTATAAAAAAGTTAAATTAAGCACGGATTTAAGTAAGATTGACGCTCTTGAACGAGAAGGATTAAAACAACTTATTCGCGCCGCAGAGCTAATGGATGAGATATTCAAAATGCAAGCTTTTGCTGGCAGCAGAACCACCGATTCAATTACAAATCCAAATTTGAGAAAATACATGGATATTAATTATGGTCCATGGGATCGATTGGATGAAAATAGATCTTTTGTTAAAGGAATTGGACCTAAACCTTTAGGTGCTAACTTTTACCCAGCAGATATGCGTAAGGGTGAATACGACAGTTTAAACGACCCTAAAAAATCTGATCCATACACCATTATAGTTCGTGAGGAGAATCAATTGAAAGTAGTGGCATACACTGAAGCATACCAACAAATGCTGCTTGAGGCTTCAATGTGCTTAAAAATGGCCGCTGAATTCTTTAAAGATTCTTCCTTCAAAGAATTCTTAAAATCACGTTCTGAAGCTTTATTGTCAAATCAATATGATGCAAGTGATCGTATTTGGTTGGATATGAAATCAAATCAGTTTGATATAATTATAGGTCCAATTGAAAATTATGAAGATAAATTGTATGGCAATAAAACTGCCTACGAAGCCTATGTGCTCATTAAAGACATGGCTTGGAGCCAAAAACTAGAAAAGTATGTTGCCTTCTTACCCGATTTGCAAAAAAATCTCCCTGTTGATTTAAAATACAAGAAAGAAGAAGCCGGTACAAGTAGTCAATTAAATGCCTATGACATCATTTATTATGCAGGTGATTGTAATTCTGGCAGTAAAACCATTGCAGTAAACTTACCAAATGATGAAAAACTGCAATTAGAAAAAGGGACAAGAAGAAGCCAATTCAAAAATGCCATTCAAGCTAAATTTGAGTTTATTATGCTCCCAATTGCCAACGAAATGGTTGCCCCTGAACAAAGAAAACATGTAACTTTTAACGCATTTTTTTCAAATACAATGTTTCATGAGGTTGCTCATGGTCTAGGAATAAAAAACACCATCAACGGGAAAGGCACTGTTAGAGAAGCTCTAGGACCTTATTACAGTGCTTTAGAAGAAGGCAAAGCCGATATATTAGGCTTGTATATGATTACTCAATTGTTTGAGAAAAAAGTATTGACCGAAGGTGAAATCATGGATTATTATGTAACCTTTATGGCTGGAATTTTTCGTTCTGTTCGTTTCGGCGCCGCTAGTGCACACGGACAGGCCAATATGATCCGCTTCAATTATTTCAAGGAACAAGGTGCTTTTATCCGCGATGCTAAAACAGGATTCTACAAGGTTGATTTTGAAAAAATGAAATTAGCTATGAACAGTTTGTCTGCTCTTATTATAAAATTGCAAGGTGATGGAGATTTAGACGGTGTTAAAAAACTTATAGCTGAGAAAGGTTTGATTCATGCTGAACTTCAAAAAGATTTAGACAAACTCAAAGCAAAAAACATCCCTGTCGATCTTGTTTTCGAGCAAGGTATTCATACTCTAGAATTAGAAAGTAATACCAATATGCCAGTTACTCCAAACAACATCCTGCCTGTTCAGATGCCAACTGAAACCAAATAAATTAGGCACGATTTTTTCACTTTAATAAATAATGCTTTCAAACGCCACCATGAGAAAAATAAAATATTCACTCTTACTTATCCCAGCTTTTGTTCTTTTAACCCTTGCTTTTTGTTACAGAGAAACCAGTCAAAATGAAACCAAGCTGTCTCAAACCATTGTTGAAATATTAGAAAATTACCACTACCAACCTCAAAAAATCAACGATGATTTTTCTGAAAAGTTATTCTCTCTTTACTTGGATAGGTTAGATGCTGATAAACGCTTTTTTTTAGCAAAAGACATCAAAAAACTGTCGAAATTCAAGAAAGATTTAGACGATCAAGCTCGAAAAGGTTCATATGCTTTTTTCGATGAAGCAAATTCAATTCATGCTGAAAGGGTAGAACAAATTTCAAAATGGAATAAAGAATTATTGAACAAACCATTTGATTTTAAACAAAAAGATTACTTTGTATTTAATGAAGATAGTGCTGAGTTCTTGAACAACGAATCTGAACAAAAGCTATTTTGGAATAAAAGCCTCAAACAACAAGTACTTGAAAAACTTGCAAGGAAAATGGACATCCAGGAAAAAGCACTTGAAAGAAAAGATACCTTCATTAAATCAAAATCTTACGATACACTTGAAGCTGAATCTAGAAGAGAGGTGCTAAAAAATCAAAATGAGTGGTTTACCCGTTTGAAGAAATTTGACCGCACAGATTTGTTGAGCATGTACATCAATTGCATTACCGAAATGTTTGATCCACATACCAATTACTTCCCACCAGCTGATAAAGAAAATTTCGACATTCGCATGTCTGGTAAATTGGAAGGTATTGGTGCTCAATTACAAGAAAAGGATGGTTTTTTAAAAGTAGCTGCTATTGTGCCGGGAAGTCCAAGCTATAAACAAGGTCAATTAAAAGCTGGAGATATCATCCTAAAAGTAGCTCAAGGAAATGCAGAACCAGTAGATGTAACCAACATGAAAATTGATGATGCCATTAAACTTATTCGTGGTAAAAAAGGAACGGTTGTAAAATTAACGGTCAAAAAACCTGATGAATCTTTAATTATCATTCCAATAGTGAGGGAAGTTGTCGTAATGGAAGACAGTTATGCCAAATCAGCCATCATTGAACACAATGGAGTTAAATACGGTTACATCAATTTGCCTACTTTCTATGTGGATATGAACGATAGAAATGGACGTTCTTGTGCAAAAGACATGGCCATCGAAATTGAAAAATTAAAGAAGGACAATGTTAAAGGAATTATACTTGACTTAAGAAACAATGGCGGTGGCTCATTAGGTGATGTTGTTGATATTGGTGGTTTGTTTATTGACAAAGGTCCTATGTCTTTAGTTAAGTCTAGAGATGCGAAACCAGAAGTTCTAGAAGATGAGGACGAAACAGTGCTGTGGGATGGTGCACTCACAATTATGGTCAATGAAAACAGTGCATCCGCTTCAGAGATTTTAGCTGCTGCTATGCAAGATTATAAAAGAGCTGCAATCATAGGAACGCCAACTTTCGGCAAAGGGACTGTTCAAAGATTTATCGATTTAGATGATGCCTTTAGAACCAGCTCAAACGAAAAACTAGGTTCTTTGAAAATTACCATCCAAAAATTCTATAGAATTAATGGCACCACCACACAATTGGTTGGTGTAACTCCAGATATTTTAATGCCTGACAGATACAGATACCTTGAATTCGGAGAAAAAGAAAACAAATTTTCGTTGGGCTCTGATAAGATTCAAGCTGCCAGCTACAATATAAGCAACAATAGGGAACTCGCAATAAAAAATGCGGTCGTTAACAGTTCAAAACGCATTGCAGAAAGTGTTTTGTTTGCGGAAATCGAACAACTTGCGCGCAAAATTGAAAGACAAAATAAAAAAACTAGATTTACTTTAAATTTAGAAGAATATAGAATGGAAATGAAGCAGCTCGAAATTGACAATAAAAAATATGAAGAAATGATCAAAGCAATTCAAGCATACACAGTTGTCAATGCAAGTGACGATGACAAGCAAATTGGCAATGATGAAATCAAGAAAAAAATCAAAGCAGATTGGAACAAATCTTTTGAAAAAGACATTTATATTCAAGAGGCAGTTAACGTATTAAAAGATTTAAATTGATTTTAGAAAAAGATTTTCCTTGGAGCGATTATGAATTAATCGATAGCGGATTTGAAGAAAAACTCGAACGCTTCGGTAAGTTCATACTCATTCGTCCTGAACCCCAGGCTTTATGGCCCAAACAGTTTTCAGACTCTGTTTGGATGTCTAAAGCCCATGGACGCTTTGTTCGTGACAATTCAAAAAAAAGCCACCGCGATTCCCAAAATGAAAATGGAGGGTGGACCTTTTTCAAGCCTGTCCAAAATTCATGGGAAATAGAATACAAGCCTTTGGGTTTAAAACTTAAAGTTTCTTGTACTTCGTTTGGACACCTAGGCGTGTTTGTTGAACAAGTAAGCAATTGGCATTTTATCGATCAAGAAATTAAACGCATTGGCAACAAGCCAAAAGTCCTTAATTTGTTTGCCTATACTGGTGCTGCAAGTATTGTTGCTGCTAATGCAGGTGCAGATACTACCCATTTAGATGCGGTAAAAAATATTGTGACTTGGGCGAATGAAAACAAACAGCTGTCAAAGGCCAACGACATTCGTTGGCTGGTAGAAGATGCTTTTAAATTTGTAAAAAGACAGGCCAATAAGGGCTCTGTTTACCAAGGAATTATAATAGACCCACCAGCATATGGGAGAGGACCAGGTGGCGAAAAATGGGTATTAGAGGAACAGATCAATGAACTGGTTCATTATTGTGCCCAAATTACTGATCCTGACAATTGTTTCGTTTTACTTAATTTATACAGTATGGGTTTAAGCGGAACCATTGGTGTCAATTTGTTAAAGTCACATTATAAGAGCGATGCAACTTGGGGCGAATCAATAGTGCCTTGCCAAACTGGGTTTAATTTACCCTTATGCACTTGGGTGCGACTTAGTAAATAATCGGTAATATTACTTGCGGTTTTATGAGCAGGGTCATTTTCTCATTTTGAGTTTAGATTTAAATTTGTTTCATAATATTATACGTTATGAAAGAATCAATCACACACCTACATGTTCTTTGCGAAGATTGGAAAAGAGAACTTAACTTCTTTGCTGTTGAAATACCAATGCTAAGAAAACGCTTGGAAGAAGTCGTTAGTAAAAATACCAATAAAGAAATTCTAAGTCAAGTTGAACACTTTGAAAATAAATTTAAAATAATGGCCCTTAATACGGATGAATTATTGCACGATATCAATCTTAAAAATGATTCATTAAGTGCGCAGGCTGTTGCAAAGGCTAACTATATTAATGTGAAGATGATTGAATCTGATAAAAATTTAGAAGATTTAATGGCCATAACCTCTCAAGATTTTTATGATACAAAGAAAGATTATTATAAGTTTTTGTCAAAAGTAATGTGATCCTTAAATGATCAATGCCAAAAGCCATTCTCTTAAAGAATGGCTTTTCTTATTTTAAGAAGTTTTTCCATTAATGGCTCCAATAAATCTATTTGCAGCATATTCGCTCCATCACTTTTTGCTTCTTTGGGCCTTGGATGAGTCTCAATAAATAAACCATCAGCTCCAACAGCTATTGCAGCTTTGGCTATTGTCTCTATCATTTCAGGTAATCCACCTGTAACTCCAGAACTTTGATTCGGTTGTTGCAAACTATGCGTAATATCCATAATTACTGGATAACCCATGGCTTTCATCCAGGTAATGTTTCTGAAATCAACCACCATATCAGAATAACCAAACATATTGCCTCTGTCTGTTAACATGATTTTATCACTACCACTATCAATCACTTTTTGAGCGGCGTGACTCATGGCACTTGCCGCAGCAAATTGACCTTTTTTAATGTTTACAAACTTTCCTGTGTTTGCAGCCGCTACCAGCAATTCCGTTTGACGAAATAGAAAAGCAGGTATCTGCAATACATCTACATACTGAGCAGCCAAAGCAGCTTCGTGTGTTTCATGAATATCGGTAACAGTTGGGACTTGATAATGCTTTCCAACTTTATTCAAAATACCCAAAGCCAATTCATCTCCGATGCCCGTAAAGGAATCCAACTTTGAACGGTTCGCTTTCCTATACGAGCCCTTAAATATCCAAGGAATTTCGAGCCTATTGCTGATTGAGTTTATCTTTTCTGCGATTTCAAATGCAATTTCTTCTCCTTCTATTGCACAAGGCCCGGCCATGATGAAAAAATTATTGCTTGAAGTGTGTTTTAATCCAGGAATATTTGGTAACATAATGAGCTACAAATTTAATGGTATTCATTTAAAACAAACTCAAGAATTATTGCCTTATTTGAAACGTTTTTTGAAATGTTCCGTTTGCTGTCTCGAAAACAAGTTCCAAATTGCTTAATCGCCATTTCTTGCGCCGCAGTTGTTTTTTTGACAGAAAGTATTGCAACATCAAATCACTTTCTAAAACTTCTCCCTTGTCTAAAACATAAACCTTCTTATAAATTGATCTTTGCTTGCCTTTTATGCTTGTATAAATGTAAAACTTTACATTTTGAATATGCGATGAAACAAAGTATAGATTTAAGTCTTGTAAAATAGTTGCATTTTGGTTGACCCAATACAAATCTTCATTTATGGATTCAAAACCACTAAGAATTCTTGAAGCCAATGCAAAATCGGGTATGCCATAGCCATACAGTGAGTCGGGAATATGTCTATGTGTTGATGAACTTACTACGGCTTTTTTAATTGAATCTAGCGGTAAATTTGGATGCAAAAACATTAACTGAGCCAATGCGCCTGAAAATATAGGGGTAGAATACGAAGTGCCATTTCCAGAATAAAAGCCATTGATTGAAGCTACATTAACCTTGTAACCGGCCACTAAAAAATTTGGTTTGATGCGTCCATCAATTGTTGGGCCCATTGAACTAAATTTTGCATAAATACCTTCAGCATCACATGCACCAATGCTTATTGCATGTTTAGAATCTGCAGGAAAACCTATATGTTTCCATGCATGATTGCCTTCGTTTCCTGCACTAACCACAACCATTATCCCTTTATTGTATGCTTTATTTGCTGCTTTGCTGATAATACTCGAATCACCTGTGGTTTCTTCATAGGTATGACTCAAAATCTTTTCATCAAATGAATGGTAACCTACCGACGCTGAAATTAAATCAACCCCCAAGCTATCAACAAATTCTGCAGCCAATAACCAATTTACTTCTTCGGTTAATGACTCCAAATTTGCATTCTCTGTTCTAATCAATGTATAATTTGCAAATGGTGCAGATCCTATGTAATAACCCGGATTGTATGTTTTCAAAAATCCAAGTACATTGCAACCATGCTGATCGTCTTCCCAAACGCTGTTGTCGTAGTCAACAAAATCACGAACAATGAGTCCAGTGTCAAGCAAATCTTCCATGCCTTTTATTTTGAATGCGTTGTGGAACCCTGCATCAAATACGGCGATATGAAAATTACTCATTTTTCCTGATAATGCACTTATTACCGGCAGGCCTATCGCTCTGCTATGGTCGAATGACTTGCCATAATCTTTTTCATTGAATGCACATATTACACTGTCTTTTTTTGTCGATTTGAGTTTTTCTGATTCTATATAAAATTGCGCATCAACCTCAATACTATCCCTAATTACATGACTTGTTTCCAAAATACCAAGGTACTTAATACTCTTTATATTGGGCTTTTCGGAAATTTTCTTTAGAATAGAATTGATTTGCTGATTTGTAACTCCTTCAGTTTTATCAACAGTAAACT
>JBIKPR010000048.1:0-21281 GCA_044357345.1 Bacteroidia bacterium | reverse complement strand
AAATTTATTCCAGATGCAAACAGTACCCTAAGATTTACCTATGGTTACATCAGCGCCTATAAAACAGGATTAAATAAACATCCAGAGCCATATACCCAAAGAAAAGAAATTTTTGAAAAAAATGCGACTGACAATATAGACTATAGACTTTCTCCGGCGGTTAAGGGACTATTAGAAACTGAAAATATTGCTGCAGAATTATTGGATCCTGAGACAAAGGACCTAGTTGTTTGCATGCTTTACAATATGGATACAACTGGAGGAAATAGTGGCAGTCCCGTTATGGATGCTGAGGGCAATTTAGTGGGTGTGAATTTTGACCGTGCATACACCGCGACGTTGAATGACTACAGTTGGAATGCAGACTACAGCAGAAGTATTGCAGTAGATATTCGGTATGTTCTTTTCACCATGAAATATCTGAACCATGCCGACAATCTTCTTTCTGAAATGGGCATCAATTTATAATTGGCATATCTTATTATCAAAAAAGGCCAAATATCGTTGGCCTTTTTTGATAAGCAAAACTTTCATTGCGTCTCGACGAAACGCATACTAAAAAGAATATATGTTGCATAAAGAGATTGTATTTGTAAAATACTTTAGGTGCAGATTGACCGTATAAGTTGTTATCAGAAAAGCTATAGTTGGTTAATGTTTGGCTATTTCCTTTCGCAGCAACAGTAGAAACCAAAGTGTAGTTGATACCATCTAAAGATCTGTAGATTTCAAAATGTTTAGCATTTTTTTCCATTGTTGTAGTCCAAGAAACGACAGGAACTTCATTGTTTGAAACAGCTTTGAAGTCAATTAGTTTAACCGGCAGAAGGGGGTCAATATGACCGGAATTTCCACTCAATAAAAGAGACAGGTGTTTAATGCAAAAAAAACAGAATCAACCTGTGCATTGCTGCTCAATTGATTCTGTTTTAAGACGAAATTTTAGAAATCCTAAAGAATTTGCTTACTGAGATTAAAATCTCGGCAGTACAAACTCGCCACATAAGAGGTACTTACTGGCTTCAATTCGATTATATTGTTTGAAGAATCTAACAACTCCTCTACAAAAAAATTCGAAACCGAATACAAGTGAAGTTTAAACCCATTATTCAATGGCATTTCACACACAAATACAGACTTGCTTTCTAAAATTTGCATCACAGAGGCCCTGTTGAACAAGGCTAAATCTAATGGTGAAATAAGCATAAATCTGTCTTTTAGTTTTTAAACTAGGTACAAATGTATATGTTAATTGATAAAGATTCAAATAAAATTAAACAAATTTAATAATTAAATCATTTGTAAAACTATTAATTTGAATGGATTACCTGGTTCTTGACAACTTGCATGGATTCGATAACCGATGCGTTGAAATGGTCTTCACTTTGCATGTAAGCAATAGTTGGATGAGAAACAGCGCCCAATCTCCTCTTTTCAAGAGAAGCGGTGAATCCAAGTTGAACTTGAATACAGTTTAAATCCTTTGCTCTATTTAAAATATTATACAGGGCCTGTCTATACACGCTAAATTCAGTTTGAATGTGTTTGTTAATTCCAATAAACATCGCATTGTAGGTGTTCCCTGATTTATAATTAAAAACAACAGCCACTTCCTCAAGCCCAGATTCAGTTTTCAATTTTAGAGACAACACCTCCCAATTTTCATACGTGCTTATTTTTTTAAACAAAACATCAGGTAAATCAAAAGTATTCAACTTGTAACTTCCCGTTTTAACCTCCTTATAAAGTGATAACCAATTATTAACCTGCTCAGGGCTTGGATTATCAACCACTTCGCAAACAAATTGATCAGAAAATTTGAAAATTTGGCTGCGTACATGGTACCTTTCTTTTTTGGAAAGGGTACTTAGATATTGGTCCTCATTTTTCCAAGTCATGTTGTTGTAGGTATTAGAATCAGGCATAGAAACCTTAAAGAATCCATTTTCCAACATCATTTTATCCATAAAAGCATTTCCATCATGAAAATCTCTAATCATAATAGAGGTTGCACTGTATTGCTTTTGTAAACCAGCCGCAAACATATACAACTCGTTAAACGCTTGTTTTTTGTAATTGCTTATTTCATGAATGTATATGTGGTTGCCTTCGGTAAGCAATGAACCACACATCACCATTTTTGACGTCAAGAAGTAAGGATCATCTGTTTTCCTGATTTGTTCTATTTTTTCAGATACAGCCTCATGTGCCAACATATCTTCCTTACAAAGCGCTGTGGTTAAAAAGGTTGCTAGAACAATTTTATCATTTGCCTTTTCTCTTACAACTAAATAATCAAATTCCCAGTTATTTTCAGGCAAATCATTACCAGAGAAAGTTTCTTCTAAAAACACTAGACCATCGTAATCATAACTGCCTTTGCCTTCAAATAAATTATTCCAAACTTTTGCATCAATGTCTTTAATCGACTTGAATTTCTCAACCTTAAGCTGATTAGACATCACTAAATTCGATTGGAATTCGCGCGTTAACTTTTCTTTCGGGGCTTCTAACTTAAATGACTTATAGATCATTTCTCTTGAAAAATGCTGCTCTTCTAAAACTTGGTCAAAGTGTTTAGACATTGAACTTACCATGCCTTCAATTTGATCAAATGTATGCAACCTGGTAATCGTAAAACGAACACCGGTGTTTTTCATTGGAACCGCTGGGAAAGCACCTAGATTGGTATAATACCCATCGTCCATCATTTTTTTAATCAACTGATATCCAATTTTAGGCAAACCAACCCCAACAAAAAACACAGGAGAATCAAGGTCTTTAATCAAAGGCAAATTCGCATTTTTAATCAGCAAATTGGTGTATTTAATATTTTCGTGCAAGGCAACTTGCATGTCATTAATCTCGGGTGACAAGTGAATGTCAGCGGAAGCAAGGGCAGCACCTAAAGCAGCTGGCTGCATAGGACCGCTTGTGATCATTGGACCACCGCAAGTGCGAACAAATGAAGCCATTCGAGGGTTAGGGAAAACCATAACAGCACCACCAGTTGCAAATGCCTTAGCCAAACTGATAGCCAAAACCATCTTAGGATGCAATTCTTGGTGTTGAAGAACAAAACCTCTTCCGTGTTCACCATAGCAACTCATTCCATGGGCATCATCTACATAGTAATGAAACCTTTCGTATTTATTTAAAAGAGCATAAATGGGATTTATTGGACTCCCATCTCCATACATTGAATATATACCATCGGCCATATACCATACTTTGTGGTATTTCTTGCTCAACTCAGCAATACGTTCTTCTAACAAATCCATGCGGTTATGTCTTAACAATTCCACGTGAATTCCTTTTGGTTTCAAAAGCGCTGCTGCAGTCTGAACAGAATTGTGCACTTGGTGGTCTAAAATCACAGCGTCATTGTCGGAAACCACCACTGGGATAGTGGCAATATGACCCAGTGTTGTAGTTGGCGCCACAATGCAATGCGCATTAAATATTTTGTTAAACTTCTCTTCCAACTCTTGATAATGAACAGAAGATAAATATGCTCTAGAAGCGGAAAACTGGGTACCATAGTTTTCTATGGCCTTAATACCACCCTCTTTAAGTCTTTGGTCAAACTCCAACCCGAGGTAACTACAAGAACTAAAATTAATCAGCTCCTTGTGGTTAATAGACAACACATTGCTATGTAAAACTTGGTTAGAAACATTTAAATGTAAAATCCCACTGTTTTTACCATCTGTAATGACATCGTTGACTGTATTTAGAAAATTGTTCATAAAATATGGATAAGTATTTTCGAGTACAAAGGTGTAGAATAAAATCTAATAAAAAAACAAAAAAGTGAAAATTTTAGTACTTTATACACATTTTACCAAATTAGTATTATATAACATATTGATTATAAATTAATTACAACAAAAATCTTTTCAACATATTTTAACTCATTTAAAATAAACACCTTCTAAAACTATCACAATGTTCGCAAAATAAGTCAATGTGGAAAACTATACACTATTATTTCCGTTAAAACAATTTGATAAAATAGTTATAAAAGCTTAAATATTACACAAATAAAACAATTAAATGACTGACTAATAGATGATTATTAAAAATAAATACCGCAAAAAACATCTAAAACAAAAGCCAGGAACCCCAGTTACACATGTGGATTACCCAAGCTGTATTTATTCAAAAGAATGGAGGAAATCGAAAACCAGAGAAAGGTTCAAAACCATTTTGCCACTAGAACAAAACTTAAAGAAAATCAGAAAAATCCAATTTGGACTACATAAGTCGACTTTGGTTAAAAAAAATAATATCAAATTTCGATAAATTCCATTAGGTTTGCATATACCCTTTAGTAATGAAGAAATTCGAGAACAGTCAAATCAAAATGGAAGTACTAGATGGCATATTGTTTGCCACATACAAAGCCGGCTTGAAGCTAACGCTAGATGATGTGCAAAACATTGTTAAAGAACGTCTAGTTCTGCTTGAAGGCAGCACATTACCTGTACTTATTATTGATGCAGGTGTAGTTAGTATGGATAAGTCGGCACGCGATTACCTCTCTTCTGAAGAGGGAATAAGCGGACTAAAGTCAGCTGCTATCATAGAAAACTCATTGTTTAGCAAAATGTTAATTAACTTCTTTTTAAAATTAACAAATCCAAAACTACATGTTAAAGCTTTTGTCAGCCAAGAAGACGCTTTAAAATGGCTCAAAACGCAATAGATTCCCTATTGACTCTAGATATGACTTTATTGATGAAATACTTATTATTGTAACCTAAAATTAAAATTCACTTGTCAGACCCTATAAACTTAGAAATGGATGAAAGGTTTCTCGCCTTAGAGGACACCCTTCTAGCCTATTCGCATGGTGATTTCACCAAAAAACTTTCCCTATCAGATAACCTCGACACCCTTGACAGTATTATGTCGGGCATTAATATGTTGGGGGAAGAACTTGAAGAAACAACCATTAAAAGAGATTTTTTCAACTCTGCATTCCATTCAATTACCGACAGCTTAGTTGTTATAGACAATGCAGGTGTTATTATTGACTTTAATGAAAGCTTTATAGTACTTACAGAGTACAAAAAAGAAGATGTAATTGGCCAAAACCTTAAGAAATTCTTAAAACTCAACCTAGCCTCCACTGTACAAAAACTGGATAAAAATTCAAAGGCAATAGATTTCGAATCGGAAGTTACCAATTCATCGTCACGTAAAATCATGGTGGAATGTCATGTTTCTGTAATTGATAACAACAAATGCCATTCTTTGGTAAAGATCCATGACCTGACAGACAAAATCCACCAAGAGGCTGGAAGAATTGCCACAATTATCAAAACCCAAGAGGAAGAGAGAAACCGTGTCGCTTCAGATTTACACGACAGCATCGGCCAACAAATCTCAGCACTCAAATTTTACTTTGATTCAATTCAAAAGCAAAAAGATGAAACTCTAAGAATTCAATTGTTGAAAAAAACTGAAGCTTTGATCGACAACGTTTCTGACGAAATAAGAAACATCTGTTTCCAATTGATGCCAAGATCTGTTGAAAAATTCGGAATTGGTCAGTCTATTAAACAATTAGCTGATTTGATCCACTTCAGTACAGGAATTAAATTTGATGTTAAAATTGAAGAACAAACAGATAAATTAGATCCGAATGTTTCAATGTCAGTTTACAGGGTCATTCAAGAGTTTGTAAACAACTCGATCAAACATGCCAAGTGTAAGAACATTAGCATCCATTTAAGTGTCAAACCAAAGGTTTTAAGTTTAAATATGGCAGACGACGGCATTGGTTTCACCAACAATGCGAGTTTGAAAAAAGGAAATGGTATTGACAACATAAACCTAAGAATCAAATACCTTAAAGGTGATCTTATATTCAATCCAGAAAAAAACAAAGGGGTTAAACTTAATATTACCATTCCATTGTAATTTTATATACCTTTGCCTTTATAAAAATCAAAACGACCCATATTTACTTCTAAATTATGAGAAAAACCATTAAAATCCTTATTGTTGACGATCACCCAATGGTTAGAGACGGATTAAAAACAATGCTTGAAATCGGATGTGAAGACATGAATTTCAAAGTGTGGGATGCAGACAACAGCGATGATGCCGTTGAATACCTGAAAAACGAAAAGATGAAGGTTGCATTGGTAGATTATCAATTAATCGACCTAGATGGTGCTTTGGTGACATCTGCTTTACTCCAGGAGAATCCTAAAATAGCGATTCTAGGAATTAGCAATTACAATGAAATCAACCACATTCAAGATATGATTATGGCTGGTGCCAAAGGATATACATTAAAGAATATTTCTTCTGATTCCTTGTTTAATGGCATTAAAATATTGTTAAATGGCGGCACATTCTTTTCACCTGAAGTAGCTCATTTATTGGCGAACCAATACTATAAAAAGTTAACCCAAAAATCAAACAAAGTTAAAGGGCCTAACTTCTCTACCAGCAACGAACAAATGATGGATAGCAATGAGTTAACAGATAAGCTTTCCAAAAGAGAGATTGAAATATTAACTTGCATTGCAAATGAAATGACCAATGAGGAAATTGCAGATAAATTAGAATTAAGCAAACGTACAGTAGACAACCACAGACAGAACATGCTTAAAAAATTAAATGCTAAAAACTCAATGGGTCTGGTCCTTGCTGCCATTAAAATTGGTTTAATAAATATCACTACTTCGAAAAAGGTTAAAAATTCTTCCAAAGACGCTTCTTAACTTTTTTAAAAAAGGGTGAGACTTTTTCTGATTCTTTTCTTTTCATTACTTCATGCAAACGCTCAAGGTTTGTATCAGGATTATGGGCAAAACAGCACGCAAAAGAAAAAGGTTTCCTATAGTTTAATTCAAGATCAAATTGAAATTATCTATTTTTCAGATGGTGAGAATTTGGCCAGACTTGCGCTTGAAAAAGTACAATTATTTATTCCGAATTTTGAATCGCGCCTCAATTACAACCTAAGCAATGGGATTCGTATCATCGTTTTTAGCAATTATGACGAATACAAAAAAAGCAACATTAACATCACCAACCCTCAATATTATGCTGGGGGTTACTCTTCCTTAAATGAAAATGTAGCTTGTGTTTACTTTGATGGTAGCCGAATAAATTTTGACAAACAAGTTAAAAAAGCCGTCGCAGAAGTCTTAATAAATGAATTTATTTTCGGTGGAAACATTCGCGAGCGTATACAAACTGCTGCTTTACTCACCCTACCAGCATGGTATTACAAGGGACTGGTTGCATACCTTGCAGAAAGTTGGAACATAGAAAATGACAACTTCCTAAAAGACTTTTTTCAAAACAAAAAGCAAAAATATTTCACTTCACTGCAAGAAGAAGATGAAATACTTGCAGGACACAGCATTTGGCGTTACTTAGAAGAAAAAAATGGCAAAGGTGCTGTTTCCAACATTGTCTTCTTAACACGTGTCGGTCGCAGTGTCGAAAACGCCTTTATTTATTACACTGGTCTCAATATTAACAGTTTGTTAAACGATTGGCAAGACTTTTATATTGACAAGTATAAGAGTGATGAGCTGGCATTTAAATTCCCCAAAGGTCAAGAAAATTCGCCTGAAAATTTGGCAAAGAAAAAGCATACACAATTTAAGCTAAGCAACGATGGAAATAAAATAGCCATCGTAACCAATACACTAGGACGCTACCAAATTGTTATATATGATATTCTTTCTAAATCAAGTAAAGTAATTAGCAGTGGTGGTCATCAGTTGCTGAACCGTGACATCGACCTCAATTACCCCTTAATCGCATTTAACCCAATTGACAACAACTTAAGTGTTGTCCTTTATGTGAATGAGCAAACCATCTTAAAGCGATTTAATTTAAACGGCAAATTATTAAATACTGAAATTTTAAAGGACATCCCAATTGTCAAAGGTTTTAGTTATGCGCCAGATGCTTCAAAAATCATTTTCTCAGTTATTCGTAACGGGCAATCTGACTTATTGTTATACCATTTAATGGATAAAACAAGCATCTATTTAAGCGATGATATTTTCGACAATTTAAGTCCCAAGTTTAGCAAAGATGGCAAATACGTTCTTTATGTTAGCAATCAATACAAATTGCAAAATCTCGAATCTGACTATTTAGCAGTATACCGAATTAATATTGAAAAAAAACAAACAGACTTTATAATTGGGCACCAAGACGAAAAATCAAACGCTACAGAGCCAATTGAAATGTCTGAAAATGTTATCAGCTATTTAAGTGACCGAAATGGCATTATCAATAATTATTTCTATGAATTAAAAACACTTAAAAATTATCAACTAACCAATTACAAACGCTGTGTTATTCGCAATGATTTGGCTTCAAATGCGCCAGTGATTGCAGACTTGCTATACTTTAACAACCGATATAGAATTTATGTAGGAACGATTGCTGCGGATTACCAATCTGAATCAATCAACAATGCAGAAAACACATTATACAGAAAATGGTTAAACAATGATATCGACTCAAGTCTTTTGTTGCTCGACTTCAACAAATCGGATACAGTAAAATCTAAAGAATTGGTACCCATTGATAGTTTTAAAATTAAAAAAATTTACATCAGTGGGTTTGAAGATTATGAAAATTTAGACAATAGTTTAAAAAACGAAAAGCGAAAAAACGACCCCTATATCAGCATTGCAAAAACACATTTTGGAATTGAATACTTTTTACAGCAATTTGACAAGTCAATACTCGGCAATTATTTGTTCCCGAGCAATGTGAACGAAAAGGTTTTCAATTATCCCTTGTTATCGCCTCATTTTCAAACCAGCATCAGCGATGTTCAAAAAAACCACGTTATTACGGCTGGCATTCGCATTCCTTTGCGCATTAAAGCATCCGACTATTATATTCATTACGCAAACAGAACGGGCAGATGGGATAAAGATCTATCTGCTTTTAGAAGAGGTCGAATAATGGATGATGCCAATTCCCCTATTCGCATCATCAACAGCCAAGTAAAATTTGCCATTTCTTACCCTTTTAATGAAAGAAGCAGGATCTCTTTTAATGGCTTTGTTAGAGATGACCGCGTAAGCAGCCAGGCCATTGATTCAGTTTATCTTAAACAAGCAACAAGACAAAATTTATATTTTGGAACCGGTATAGAATATGTCTTTGACAATGTCAGAAGCAATGGACTGAATTTATTTGAAGGCCTTAGATTTAAAATATACAGTGACAATTACAACAGATACAACAAGTACCAATTTATTTCGAACAATGGCTTTGATTTCAGATGGTACAAGAAATTACATAGGCAAATATATTTTGCGGCCAGGTTAAGCGCGGCTCTATCGTTTGGCACACAAACAACTGCCTACTACTTGGGCGGTGTAGAAAACTGGTTGGTCAACGTCGATTCAAACACCAATTTCAATTACAATATTCCAACACTTAAAGGTGATGATTATGCCTTTCAAACCATAGTTTCGCCAGCCAGAGGATTTCTAAGAAATTCAAGGGCCGGTAATAAATACGCTTTGATGAACTTTGAATTGCGGGTTCCCTTATTTGCTTATTTAATTCAAAAACCAATTTCGAGTGAGTTTTTCAGAAGTGTAATGTTGATTGGATTTGTAGATATAGGAACAGCTTGGAAAGGCAAATCACCATACAGCATTGAGAATCCTTTTAATACCCGAATTGTGCAAGCGCCTTTATACACCATGTCAGTGGTAACCCAGCGCGACCCTTTCTTGTATGCATTTGGGGTGGGCGTACGCGCCAAAATTCTTGGCCATTACATAAAACTTGACCATGGTTGGGGCTTATTGGAAAACAAATTCCAGAAAGCAATGACTACCCTATCCATTGGATTGGATTTCTAAAGGGTAATAAACTAAACCTTAGTGAATTTCCAATGAATTTGACCGAGACTCCTCATTCAATATACTGATAACCGTATTTGAAGGTTCGTCATTAATTTGATCCAATTGATGAACCATTAACAAAGACTCTTGAAAAAAAGTCAAGAGCTCAGGATTCGTTGCAATTGCCATTTCCAAATCAGCTCTTTTCGACGGATCTAATTCGTTGTAAATGTATAAAATGATGTCTTCTTGAGTAAAATTTTGTTGCATAAGCAATTTGAGTGTTTGGCTTAGTAACGCAAGATACATTCAAAATATTGTGAGAGACAAATAAAAAAGCAAATAAAAAAAAGGATGAAGCAGAACTCCACCCTTTTTCCAAAACAAGATTCATTTATTAACTCTGAAGGTATGCAGCACGTTCTTCAATCATTTTCTTCAAATTAATTAAAGCATAACGCATTCTTCCAAGTGCTGTATTGATGCTGCAATTGCAAACATCCGCGATTTCTTTGAAACTCAAATCGCCATAATGTCTTAAGATAAGAACCTCTTTTTGTTCAACAGGCAACATTTTAATCAGTTCACGCAAACCCTGCTTTTTCTGGTGGTTAATAGCCATCTCCTCAGAATTGCTTTCATCAAAACGCATGTTAGCGAAAATATCATTGTCTTCACTTGAAGAAATTGTTGGCATACGCTTGGTGCTTCTAAAATAATCCATTGACAAATTTCGAGCAATGCGAATCACCCAAGGTAAAAACTTACCAGATTCCTCATACTTACCTTTCCCTATTGTGTGAATCACTCTAAGAAAAGTTTCTTGAAAAATATCTTCTGCAATATAGCGGTCGTTTACCACCAAATATATTGCAGTGAATACTTTTGATTTGTAGCGGTTAATAAGCATATCCATACAGGCCACGTTTCCAGCCATGTACAATGCTAACAATTCTTCGTCGTTTTTTTGAACCTTTTTCATACTAAAACCTCCATTTTTAAAGTTAAGGCACTTTACCTTTGGTAATTTTTGGATCTTATAAGCTAAGTTGTTTAAGTATGTTTTTATCTATAGGCAGATTGAGGTTTTTAATCGAATTATAATGCAATTTAGAATAATTTTTTGAATCCACAAATTTTTTTTTCAAATATATTTCGAAATGTAAAAGAACTGGTTCGAAAACTATAGAAAATCTAAAGGAATAAAATACAGGCACAAATATTTAATAATCAAATATTTAAATATTCATCAAAACAAAAATATCACGGGTGATTCTGCGTCTCAAAATTTATTAAATCGCTTTAGAATAAATTTGTTTTAGACGTAATTAATATTAGATTTGCAGTGCAAGTCCGCACGACCAGCTCCCTGTGAACTCCCCCAGGGTGGGAACACAGCAAGGGCAGCAGGTTGTAGCGGTGCGATGTGGGCTTGCATTTTTTTTCTCTTACCAATACATTTGGTACAAGCTTAGGATTCTTTCAATGAGTAAACCATCCATTCCGCAAGGCACAAGAGACTTCTCCCCGGAGTTGATGTCTAAACGAAAATTTATTTTAAACACCATAGAAAACGTATACCAATCGTTTGGGTTTATGCAATTAGAAACTCCAGCAATGGAGAATTTAAGCACATTAACTGGGAAATATGGAAATGAAGGTGATCAATTGCTTTTTAAGATTTTAAATAGTGGCGATTATTTAAAAGATCTTGATTTGAACTCAATTGATTCAAAATCTTTAACCCCAAAAATTGCAGAAAAAGGTCTAAGATATGATTTAACTGTTCCATTAGCGCGCTTTGTGGCGATGCACAGACATGAAATAAGTTTTCCATTTAAAAGATACCAAATCCAACCCGTTTGGAGAGCTGACAGACCACAAAAAGGCCGTTACAGAGAGTTTTGGCAATGTGATGCAGATGTTTTAGGTACCGATTCTATACTATGTGAAGCTGATTTTATAAAAATTTATCAAACTGTATTTTCAAAACTTGGAATTCATGATTACGAAATCCGCATCAACCACCGCAAACTTTTAGAAGCGGTTTGCGAAAAAGCAAATGCGAAACAACATTTCAAAACCATAACCATTATTATTGATAAAGCCGATAAGATTGGAATCGATGGAGTGGCAAAAGAGTTAATTGGCATAGGACTCGAGGAAACCCAAGTTCAAACAGTTTTATCTTTACTACATAAAAAACCACTTACTACGCAAACCATAGAAGTGTTTAAGGAAAGCTTGTCAGGAACCGAATCGATAGGAAAAGCAGTTGAAGACCTAAACAAACTGATTGATTTATGTGGAAACGATTTAAAACAAATTGTTTTAGATGGCAGTTTGGCCCGAGGATTGGATTACTACACAGGCTGCATTTTTGAAGTTGTTCCTACAAGCGTTAAAATGGGAAGCATTAGTGGTGGTGGCAGATACGATAACTTAACAGAAGTCTTTGGACTAAAAGAAAAAGTATCAGGAATCGGCATTTCGTTTGGAATTGACCGTTTGTTCGATGTAATGGAAGAACTGCAATTGTTCAATGGACAAATTTCTAGTTTTGCTGATGTCTTGTTTTGTCCAATGGATGAAAACGCTATAAATTATTGTTTACCTTTAGCCAATACATGCAGGGAGAAAGGGTTCAAAACCGAGATTTACCCCAGCGCCAGCAAACTAAAAAAACAATTGGATTATGCCAATTCTAAAAACATAAAATGGGCAGTCATTGTTGGTGAATCTGAAATTGAAAAATCAGAAGTTAGTTTGAAAAATTTAATAGACGGAAAACAACAAACTATTGATATTGATAGTTTTGTGAATTTCATTTATTAAACAAGGCAAAAACAAAATTAAACAAAATTGTTTTTTTGACTTTTTATATCCCCAATCAAAGTAGGCGTTTATTTTTTTTCAATTATCTATAAATCCACCTATCCTATCACATGATTTTCATATATTTGCCAACTTGTTAAAATCAAAATTGATATTGGCTTTGATGCTTTTGTTTGCCTTCACTCAAACGGCAGGCAAAATGAGCGCATTTAATAAATTGTATAAAATCACCTGCAACATCGCCTCTGAAGCCTCAGAGTCTGACAAATTGGAACAAGATGATGCTTCTGAAGATGGGGATTTTGACGCTTTGCCGCTGCCTGCGCACAATGTCATAAAAAGACACTTAAAAAAAACTTCTCTTGCCGCAAATAAGGAGATTCATTTAAAAACACACAAAACACCTGATACTCCGCCACCTGACTATATTTAATTGCAAAAAACGAAAACTATAAAGCATTCCATTCACCAATTAAAAAATAAAAAAATAAAAATATGCCTGATTTATACAACAGGATTTTCGAAAACAACAAACGTTGGGTAGCAGAAAAAAACGAAACTGACCCAAATTTTTTCAATAAACTTTCTAAGGGACAAAACCCACCTATTCTATGGATTGGGTGCAGCGACAGCAGGGTTCCAGCAAACGAAATAACAGGTACTGAGCCAGGAGAAATCTTTGTTCACAGAAATATTGCAAATATGGTTGTGCATACAGACATGAATATGTTAAGTGTACTCGACTATGCGGTCAATGTTCTTGAGGTAAAGCATGTAATCGTTTGTGGCCACTACGGTTGTGGGGGCATAAATGCCGCATTAGAAAACAAACAAGTCGGCATCATTGACAATTGGCTCAGACACATTAAAGATGTTTACCGATTGCATAAAACAGAAATTGACGAAATCAAAGACGTAGAATTGAAATCGAGAAGAATGGTTGAAATAAATGTGCAAGAGCAAGTGTTTGACCTTTCAAAAACATCAATTATTCAAAATGCATGGGCGCAAGAACGCCGTGTTGAAATTCATGGAATCGTTTACGATGTTGCCAATGGGATTTTAAAAGACTTAAATTTGAACATAAGCAACAACGCGCATTTGGACGATGTATACAAGTTGGATATTGACCGTATTATTGACTAATTGCAAGAAAAAAATTACTCATTATAGTCTTGTTATTCTGATACTTAAGAAAATAAATTCAATTAAATTACACAAACCACAAATGATATTATGACGAATTTTTAAGGTTAAAAACATTCGGAATTTTAACTACATTTGTGCTCCTTTTTATTACAAGCATGTCCACTTTAAAATTTCACACTTTAAAAGTAAAAAACCTAAAAAAAGAAACCAGCGATTCGGTTTCTATTTCGTTTGAAATACCCGCAGAATTAATTAGTTCATATACCTACACCCAAGGTCAAAGCATCACTTTACGTCATACCATTAAAGGTGAAGATGTAAGGCGTTCTTACTCTATTTGCAGCAGTCCTTTAGACAATGAGCTAAGGGTTGGAATAAAAATGGTGGAAAACGGATTGTTTTCTACTTATGCAAACCGAGAATTAAAGGAAGGTGATACTTTAGAAGTGATGACCCCAAGCGGTCATTTCTACACAGAATTGAACCCTACTCAGAGCAAACAATATCTAGCTTTTGCTGCTGGAAGTGGAATTACCCCGATGCTAAGTATTATTAAAACCACCTTGGCAACAGAACAAAGCAGCAGTTTCACCTTGGTATATGGCAATAAAAACACATCTTCAATTATGTTTTTAGAAGAAATTGAAGCATTGAAAAACATTTACCTAAGCCGCTTTACAGTTCATTACATTCTAAGTCGTGAGGCAGTAGATGTTCCAATTCTCAATGGCCGTATTGATGCTGAAAAATGTGCCGCATTGAACACAGGCAATTTAATTAACATCAACGGTGCACATGAGGCATTTCTTTGTGGACCAGAAAATATGATTATGTCTGTTAAAGACCAATTAATTGCTTTGGGGATGAACAGTAAAAACATACACTTTGAGTTGTTTACCACACCTACAATGGCTGCACAAGTCAATAAGACATTGCAAACTGAAGTCGTGGCGAGTGTAGACAGATCATCGAATGCAGCAGTATCGGTTAAAATTGATGGAATAACATATCAAATTGATTTGCCATATAATGGCGATACCATTTTAGATGCTGCATTGAAGAAAGGTGCCGATTTACCTTTTGCATGTAAAGGTGGGGTTTGTTGTACTTGCAGAGCGAAAGTAACCAAAGGAAGCGTTAGTATGGATATGAACTTCTCTTTAGAAGATGATGAAGTTGAAAAAGGCTATGTATTAACCTGCCAAGCCCATCCGACAAGCGAAGAGGTTTTTGTTGACTTTGACATTAAATAAAATCCATATCTGCTTGACAGATTAGCCTTATCATAGATTCAAAAATAAATGTCCAATAGTTACCGTAAGAAAATACTGAAACAGATTGTAAATGCAGGAAGGCGCATGACGCTTCCATTTACACTCAATCAAGATAATGCTTACAAGCAACAATTGCGCACCTTGAAAAAGCTGTTAAGCAAAGCTGAGCAAACCGAATATGGCATTGCGCACAATTTCACCAATGTTATAAAATCAAAAACAGTTTACAGAAGCTATAAACAATTGGTACCCATCATGGATTATTCAAAAATGCATGATTGGTGGCAAAAGGCCTATAATGGCAGCGAAAATGTAACATGGCCAGGCAAGATCGATTTCTTTGCACTAAGTTCGGGCACTTCAGAAGGCAGCAGCAAATACATTCCTGTTTCTGAAGACATGATTAAATCGATTACAAAAGCGAGTCTTCGACAGATCATTAGCATTGCAAAGACCGATATACCCAAAGACTATTTGGCTAAGGATTACCTCATCATTGGGGGCAGCACAAGTTTGTATTTCAACGACCAAGGTGATACCTATGCGGGTGATTTGAGCGGAATAACCAGCAGCAATGTACCTGGTTGGTTTGATCGATTTTCAAAACCATCTCCAGACATTAGAAGTGAAAAAAGTTGGCAAAACAAAATTGATAGAATGGTTGAAGAAGCACCCAATTGGGATGTGGTTGCTATAGCAGGGGTGCCTGCTTGGATACAAATTTTGTTTGAAAACATTATTGAAAAATACCGTTTAAAAAACATCCATGATATTTGGCCCAATTTCAGTGTTTACATTTGGGGCGGCGTTGCTATAGAACCCTATAGAAAAAGTTTAAATGCTTTACTCGAGCATCCGATCATGTATTTTGAAACCTATTTGGCTTCAGAAGGTTTTGTTGCATATCAAGCAAAGAAAGATGTTGATGGTATGAGGCTTAACTTCAAGAATGGAATGTTTTATGAATTTATTCCTTTTAATGAAGACAACTTTGATGAAAACAATGACGTTCGTCCAAATGCAGAAAGTTTAAATCTTAGACAAGTAAAAAAAGACCAAGATTACGCTATATTATTGACAACCTGTTCAGGGGCTTGGCGGTATTTAATTGGTGACACGATTCGCTTCACTGACATTGAAAGCTGTGAAATAAAAATCACAGGACGAACTAAACATTTTTTGAGTGTTTGCGGGGAGCACTTAAGTGTCGACAATATGAATACCGCAATTACTCAATTAAGCGACTTTATTGGTGAACCCATCAATGAATATACGGTAAAAGGATTAAGCAAAAACAAAAGCCACAGCCATCAATGGTATATAGCATGCGATAAGTTGGGATTAAACGAAAAAGAAATTGCCAATAAGTTGGATGAATACCTATGTCAAACCAATGATGATTATGCGACTGAGAGAAAGCATGCATTGAAAGAAGTAAAAGTAAAAATCTTAACCTTGGATATTTTCATTTCATGGATGCAAGAACAAGGTAAATTTGGGTCTCAAAACAAATTCCCTCGGGTGCTGAGCAACAGCAAGTACGATGAGTGGGTAAACTTCCTTGAAAGTCACAAGGACTAAAAACATTTCAAAAAAAAAGGGACAGAAAAATCTGTCCCTTTTTTGCAATACCATTTATTAATTATGACTTCTTTTGAGTATCAGCATACTTAAACGCTTTCACCATTAAATCAGTTGCCCTCTTGGCTGGATTTTCACGGATTAAATTCTCCTCTTCTTCAACTTTATTAAACAAAGCACTTAAAGTTTTCTCTGTTACATATCCGTTCAAATCTGGATTCAGTTTGTTGGTGATCAAAGGATTTTTATTGTAAATATTAACCAAATCAGCCCAATTCGCGGTAAAACCTACTTTATCCAATGATTCTTGAATTTTTGGTTTAAATGCATTGGTCAATGCCGTTGTGGTATTCTGCTTCAAATAACTTGTTGCAGCACCTTTACCACCAGTTAATATACCCATTGCATCGGTAAAACTCATATTGGTAACCGCATCCATAAAAATTGGTTTAGCGGTTAAAACTGCAGCTTCTGCACCTTCATTTAATTTATTAATTACATTGTCAACTTGATTGCCCATGCCAATTGACCTTAATTTATCAGCAATTTTTTGAGCATCCGTTGGCAACAAAATTCTTATAGCAGAATTCTTATTGAATCCACCAGCAACGGACAAAACATTAACGCCATTGCCAAAACCTTGCTTTAAAGCATCTTTGAGGCCTCCGGCAGCTTCTGTTGAACTT
This sequence comes from Bacteroidia bacterium, assembly GCA_044357345.1. Lineage (GTDB taxonomy): Bacteria > Bacteroidota > Bacteroidia > NS11-12g > UBA955 > JABMMZ01. The sequence goes on along the minus strand of JBIKPR010000048.1, from coordinate 3,899 downwards.
GGAACACTTAATACATCGGTTGCTACCTCTGTTGCAACAGTTTTTAATACATCACAAGAAATTAGTGAGACGGAAATGATCGATACGATCAGTAGTATTTTCATATTATTATAAGGAATTAATTTTACGTAAACAAAAGTTATACCAATACTACGCTTTCAATGTCGTTCTAACTTTATCTAAAATATCAGACAAAAGCAAAAGCTCATTATCATCAACGGTTTTAAGGTTAATATTGACTAAGTTAAACATTGGATTTATTTCCTCTAAGACTTTGATGCCCTTATCTGAAATTTTTAATAAAATTTGTCTTCTATTGGTTTTATTGTTGTTGCGTAAAATGAGTTTTTTCTCCACCAACTTATCGCATAACCTAGTTATGTCAGGGTTCTTATCCAACATAACATCCTTGAGATCCCCACACGTAGCATGTCCATCTTTTCGCCCTTTGAGTATGCGCAAGACATTGTATTGAGGCAAACTAATACCATATACTTTCAGAGCATTCTTAAAGGCATCTTCAATGGCATTTGCGGTGTAGATGATATTTACTATCGCCTTTTCCTGAGCACTATTGAATTTAGACTGGTTTATTTCTTCTTCTATTTTCAATCCCGCAAAGTTAAAAAAAATTAGGTAAACTTATAGTTTTATATTTTTAAGTGCTTCGGGTTTTGAAAGTGGCTTTCATGACTTCGGGACCAATGCCATCACCAAATGCTACAGTAATACTATTTGTATCCAAATATTTTGGTCGGCGAAGATACTGTATAACCGTATCCTTAGCAAGACGGCAGAACATGTCGAACGTCATAAAAAAAAGCAATAATTATAAATGTTATTATTTAGAAAAGTTCTAAATTGCGCCCCTATCTATAATGAACGCCAGCGAGCTCAAGCAAGGAGATACTGCCATGATTCATCATGTTGAAATTTCAGACCTTAGGAATAAGCTCATAGAAATGGGGTGTTTTGAGGGGAATAAAATCAAAAGACTTTACACCGCGCCCTTGGGAGATCCTATTGCATTTGACATCAATGGCTACATTTTGGCTTTAAGAAAAGAGGAAGCAAAACTCATTGAAATTACATTGAAAAAAATTGAATCCTAAAAAGGTTAAACATATAGTATTGGCGGGCAATCCGAATTCGGGCAAAACAACTTTGTTTAATGCTTTAACAGGCCTGCATCAAAAAATCAGCAATTTACCTGGCACAACGATTGAGAAAAAAACGGGATATTTCAATATCTATGATCAAAAAATTTCAATCACAGATTTACCAGGCACCTACAGCATACATCCGAAGGGAGAAGACGAACTTATCAGTGTTGGTTTTTTAATTGACCCGAAAGAGACACCAATTGATTTGGTTGTTTTTGTTGCAGATGCTGGAAATTTATCGAGAAATCTACTCTTGTATTCGCAGGTTGCAGACCTCGGTTACCCAATGATTTTGGCGTTAAACATGAATGATTTGGCAGCTAAAAAAGGAATCAGCATTGACATCGCAGAGCTTTCGAAACACTTAGGCGTTATTGTTTGTCCAGTTAATGCAAGAAATGAAATCGGGCTTGCGAGACTTAAAGAAGCCATTATCAAAGTCGATTCAGCACATCAAAGCACGTTTTATGATGGTGCTGGAATAAGTGATGCAAATTTTTTTAGCAATTACCGCCATTTTTTACAAGATCAAATTCAAAAACTGAAGGAATTAGATCCTGAACAAACTAAGAATAACGAATTGGATATTTCTGCGGAGACCACTGCGCGTTATCACAAGATTGACAAGATCCTCAGCAGCAGCTTGGAGCAAGATGCAAAAAAAAATAAAAATTTCACGCAAAGAATTGATTCGGTATTGCTGCATCCTATCTATGGATTTTTAGTGTTTTACTTCACCTTATTTATTATATTTCAACTAATTTTTAAGTTTGCAGAATATCCAATGAATTGGATAGAAAAAGGATTTGCCTTTATTTCTGAGACATTGAAAACAAACTTACCAGAAGGTATGATCAGTTCACTTGTTTGTGATGGTGTTATTCCTGGCATTGGAGGTGTTATCGTTTTCTTGCCACAGATCATTATATTATTTACCCTACTGGCAATTTTGGAAGACAGTGGTTATATGACTAGGGTTAGCTTCATCACTGACCGGTTGATGCGGAAGTTTGGCTTAAATGGCAAATCGGTTGTCCCACTCATTGGCGGCATGGCATGTGCCATTCCATCAATTATGGCCAGCCGAAATATTGAAAACAAAAAAGACCGATTAATCACCATATTGGTAACCCCATTAATGAGTTGCTCAGCGAGATTGCCTGTTTACACGCTGCTTTTGAGTTTGCTGTTCATTGAACAAAAACAAAGTTGGGTTGATTTAAGAGGAATTATTCTTTTGGGTATGTATGTGCTAGGATTTGTAGCAGCCCTTTTATTTGCGTTTATTTTTAAATTGATATTAAAGCAAAAAGAAAAGAGCTTCTTCATTCTAGAATTGCCTGATTACAGAAAGCCACGTATTAAGAACATTCTATTTACCATAAAGGCCAAGGCCGGTGATTTTGTTTTTAATGCAGGAAAGATCATTGTGATAGTTAGCGTTGTATTATGGTTTCTCGCCAGTTATGCCCCGGGTAATAGATTCGAAGAAATAGACCAAAAATATGCAAGCTATAAGGCCGAAGACAAAGCTGTAAAAATTCAAAGTGAACGCTTGGAAGTAAGTTATGCGGGTATTTTGGGCAAAACCATAGAACCTGCCATCAAGCCTTTGGGTTATGATTGGAAAATAGGCATTGCCTTGGTGACAAGCTTTGCCGCTAGAGAAGTTTTCGTAGGCACTATAGCAACTATATACAGTGTGGGTGACCCTGAAGACGAAAAAACACTAAGCGCTGTCCTAGCGTCACAGAAAAGAGTTTCAGACAACAAACCTTTGTATTCATTGGCAACCGTTTTATCACTTTTGGTGTTTTATGCATTTGCCATGCAATGTTTTAGCACCTTGGCAGTTACTTACAGAGAAACACATTCCATCAAATGGCCATTGGTACAATTCTTTTATATGAGTGGATTCGCTTGGTTGATGAGTTTTATCGTCTATCAGATTTTTAGTTAGGGGTTCTTTTAGGGTTTAGGGGTTAGCGTATAGGGTATAGTTATTAGTTGTTTACGAATTCCAAATTCATTCCGACTGCCTTTCTCTTGCTTAAACCAGTACTGTGTTTTCTGCTCTGAGAAAACTCTAGTACAGGGTTCTTGCCCTTGCATGCTCCGTAGCGTTTAAGTAACGAAATGTAATGCTCTGCTGCAGGGCTCTTGCAGCTCTGTATTAACAATTTGAATTGTCGCCTTTTCCCGCTGTTTGCTTTAGCCTGTTTATTTGTCTCTGCACCTGCTGGTGTTTTACATGGCTTACTGCCGCTCGCCATGTAAAGCACGCAGTTGCGCAAGCACAAATTTCACAGGGCTGTCGCGCCCATCGGGGCGAGGCATTGCGTTAAATGAAAAATTGATGCAAGAGCAAGAACTTAGAGGAACGAAGTGTAGCGTTCTCACGAGCTTGCGAGTAACTTAGAGGAACGAAGTGTAGCGTTCTCACGAGCTTGCGAGTAACTTAGAGGAACGAAGTGTAGCGTTCTCACGAGCTTGCGAGTAACTTAGCGGAACGAAGTGTAGCGTTCTCACGAACTAAGCACAGCGTTCTCACGAACTAAGCAACGCGTTCTCACGAACTAAGCAACGCGTTCTCACGACCGAAGGGAGTACACCGAAGGGAGTACACCGAAGGGAGTACTCCGAAGGGAGTAGTTTTGGGCAGGGCAATCGGAGTGTGTTTGAGATTTCGATTAACCAATAACAAATAACTAATTTCCTTCATCCCGTAGCGTGAAC
>JBIKPR010000103.1:0-6264 GCA_044357345.1 Bacteroidia bacterium | reverse complement strand
TTCATTGTTTGCTTGTCTATAAAGTACACTTTGGTTCTGCAATCCATTGTTTTTGTAGAAATAAGTGTAATTTCCTTCATTAAAAGGTGCAGAGAAACGCTCGTAGTTCCATATTTTCTCTAAGTTTTTTTTCAGGGATTCACGGTATGGAATTTGGGCTAAATAATTGTAAGTGTTTTCGTTTTGTTTGTTAATCCAATTTTTAGTTTTCGGGTCGAGGTCATCTTCTAACCATCTATATTGATCGATAACTGTAGTGCCGAAAAAGGTATCATTTACGGGGATTCTATCCGTTTCTGGGTAGCTCATAATTTTATTTTTGGGTTTTTCAGGATGCATAAATGCAAAACTTGAGACTAAAATAGAAATTGTGGCAATAGAGTATTGAAGTTTCATGCATACAAATTTATTTTATTATTTCTAATAAGTATAAGATGTAAAAATATTTTTAATTAAAGTTCTAGAAAACTATGATTTTCTTTCACCAATTTGCTGACGCCACATAGCATAGTATAGGCCTTTTTCGGCTAACAATTCATCATGTTTACCATGTTCTATAATCTTACCCTGTTCTAGTACATAAATTCTGTTGGCATGCATTATGGTGCTTAATCTGTGTGCAATTAAAATAGTAATGGCAGAATGGTCTTCATTAATTTTTTTAATTGTTTGGGTGATTTCATCTTCAGTTAAACTGTCTAATGCAGACGTCGCTTCATCGAAAACCAATAGCCCTGGATTTCTTAATAAAGCTCTAGCGATTGACAGTCTTTGCTTTTCGCCTCCACTTACCTTTACTCCACCTTCACCAATTACGGTATCAATGCCATTATCAGCTCTTTTTAGAAGATTTTGGCAACTCGCTCTGTCCAAGGCACTCATGATGTCATCATCGCTTGCTTTTGGTGCAACAAACAACAAGTTTTCTTTAATTGAACCAGAGAATAATTGAGTATCTTGAGTGACAAATCCAATTCTTTCTCTTAATTCATCTAAATCAATTTCTTTGGCATCGATGCCTTCATATAAAATATTCCCTGTTTGTGCTTGATAAAGACCAACAAGTAATTTCACAAGTGTCGTTTTTCCTGAACCCGAAGGTCCAACAAATGCAATAGTTTCGCCTTTGTGGACTTTAAAACTGACATCTGTTAACGCGGGTGTTCTGGCACTTAAATGTTGGAATGAAACATTTTTAAATTCAAAGTCTTCAAGCCCTTTAAGCACTCTTGGTTTGGCTGGCTTATAGTCTATAGGCGTGTCAATTAACTTCTTGAAATTATCCAAGGATACCTCAGCCTCACGGTGAATAAGAATAATATTTCCAAGTTCTTGCAGGGGATTAAACAGAAAGAAAGAATAGAATAAAAAGGTGAAATATTGACCTGCAGATAAGGTATGGTTAAATATTAAATATAAAAGCACAACAATCATAATGCTTCTAGTAAACTGTACTGTTGTTCCTTGTAAAAAATTTAGGCTTCTTATATATTTTACTTTTTTCAGTTCCAAACCTAGAATTTTGAAGGTTGTATTATTTAGTCTTGCGATTTCTTGGTTTGCCAAACCTAAACTCTTTACCAATTCGATGTTTCGTAGGCTTTCAGTAGTGCTTCCAGCTAAAGCAGTCGTTTCGCCAACAATAGCCTTTTGCATTACTTTAATTTTCTTACTCAACAATGAGCTAATGAGACCAATGACAACAATGGCCCCTAAATAAACTATAGCAACTTTAAAGCTAACACTAATTGTAAAAATCATCACAAAGATCATCCCTACAATGGAAGTGAAAAGAATGCCAATAAATGATGTAATTAATTTTTCGGAATCGGTTCTTACTTTTTCTAGAATAGACAATGTTTCTCCGCTTCTTTGGTCTTCAAAAACCTGGTAAGGCAGTTCTAGTGAATGTTTGAGTCCATCTGAAAAGATTTGAGCCCCCATTTTTAAGACAATAACATTGGTGTAGTAGTCTTGAAAGTTTTTTGCAATCCTAGAAACCATGGTTACACCAATTGATAATCCTACAAGATATAATGCATGGGAAATAAATTGCTCTTTACTTAACTCACCGTGTTTATTAATAATCTCATCAACAATTCTACCAGTAATTTGTGGGTCTAATAAAGAAAAAGATTGGTTTATTGCAGCTAAAAATAGAGCCAATAATAGGGTAGGCCATTGTCTTTTTAGATATTTAAAAAGGATACTCATTATTTACTTGCAAAAATAAGACAAACTGAATCAGAATTGGTGAATTAAATTCAGTTGAGCCAATAATCTTTATTTATAATTATTGGACACTAATTTTTTCAGTCCAAGACCCGTCATCGGTTTGAATATTAATAAAATAAATTCCTGAAGAGAAGTTTAAGAATTGAATAGTAATGTATTTTTTATCTAAGATATTTATTCTGTAGTATTCGCTTGGTATGGTATTTCCTAAGTTATCTAAAATTGATATTTCTAAATTTTGTCCAGAATATTTTTGCAATTCTATTTTTAGAGGTTCATTTTTATTTAGTGGATTGGGGTAAACTTTTAATGGGTTTAAACTTTCGTAGCCAACATTCGTGATTTGCCACGGATTAGAAATATTGGCACTATAGGCACCATTTCCATGGGTAGCAACAGCTATGAAATTATCCAAACTTCTTGTATCTAACATGGTTACGATATTACTTCCAATACCATTGGGTGATTGTTGAATCCAACGTGTTTGAACACCATTTAAAGTATCGGTAGCATAAAGTCCTACACTAGTTGCAATAAACCATGATTTTCTTCCATTTTCTAAATTGAGTACCGCAGCCCATCTGCAACTAGGTCCTGAACCAGTGCCATTTGAGTTTTCTTCTAAATTTCCGGAAATATTTATCCAAGATAAACCACCATTATCGGAGCTAAACAAGCTAATGATATTGTAGTTAGAAAATACAACAGTTATTTTATTGCTATCTGTAGGATCTAGTGCTATACAATTGATATTTCCACTTGGAAAATTAGAGCCAGTAATTTCAATAGGATTTGATTGTCCAATATTAGCCACGCCTAATTTATAAAGTCTACCTTTATCTGAACCATAATAAAGTGTATTTGGATTGGCTTTTGAAATAGAAATGGCTGAAAATTCTTGACCAGTAAGGGGTTTACAATTGATTAATTCTTCCCATAATGGCGTATCCCATCGGGTGCTATCAAAATCTGTACTTAATGGTTTAGATAGAATGTTGGTATTTCTAAATAAGCGATTTTTAGCAGATAGATACATTATTTTTTGGTCAAATGGATCTAAAACAAATGGATTTATAAAATCGTAGTTGTCGCGGTTTAATTGTTTAGGGTCAATGCGTGCATATTTTATAGGTTGTCCAATTTTATCTATTTCCAAATGAGCAATTCTTCCTTGTTGGGCACTAGCAATCACTTCATTTGTGCCATCTATAAATAAACAATAAGATCCATCACCATTAAAGCTCATATGCCAAGATGCTAGGCCATAAACATCTGTAAACTGTGTTCCATTGTCTTGCAAGCCACCCATAATTTTATTGTTATTGGCTAATGAATGATCAATGGCTATTGTATAAAATTGAGAAGTGATGTAATTGTTGTTTTTTAGTTCCCATGTTACATTATTGGCCATAATATTATTGGTATAACTAATACCTCCGTCGTGCGAACTCAAAGCAATATCAGGGTTGGTAGGGTAGAAAATGAGTTGATGGTTGTCTGGGTGGTGGTTCGGGTATAGTTTAAAGTCAGGTCTAGATGTATTTTTGGCATATCCGCCTATCCAATCTATTTTAGTCTTGCTTCTGAAAGCATCATTACTTCGCCATAAATTGGTTGCACCAATAAAAACCACATTGGTATCATTTGGTTTCACTTTGATATAAAGATCATAACCACCTTGTGTGCTAAAATAGCCGAAATCACCGCCAGCATCAGGTAAATTTGAACTCCTATTTACCCAACGACCGCCAGCACCTGAGCCATTGCCAGAAACGTAATCATATTTCCATAAGCTATTCCACTCCTTAGTGCCTTGAAAATTGGCACTAACAAATCCAAAATTTGTGGTGCCGCTCGCTACAATATAAACTTGATTTTGATCAGACGGTGCAATGCCAATGCACATTCTTCCATATACACTCGGGAAGCTAGTTGGTGTTATACTTATCCAGGCTTCACCATCTACGCTCCTCCATATACCTTTTTGAGTGCTTTCGCTGCTCATTGTTGCATAAACAATACCTTGTTTGTCGACTGCAACATCAGTATAGTAAGAGTAGTTGGGCAATGCTCCAGACCTTTTCTTCTTCCAATTCAATCCCCCATCGGTTGTTTTGTATATTCCTCCATAAGTAGCCGCATAAATTTCATCTTGGGTGGCATTTGAATAATCAATTGCAATATTCCAAACGCCATCAAAATCTGAATCAAAAGATGTGGTACTTCCACCATTTGTGAATGGAATTACCGTCCAAGTATTTCCTTCATCAGTACTTTTAAAGATGCCTTGTCCATAGTAGTAGGCACCGGTTGCTGTACCGCTGCTTCCAGATAATTCTCCAGTACCAGCATACCAAATATTGGTTTTTCCAACTCTGGTGTCTTGAATAATGCAGGTTATAGCATTTGCAGGGCATTTGGCTTTGGTCCATGTTTGACCAGCATCAAAAGATTTATAAATACCACCTGTGGCCGATCCAGCAAGGATAATATTTGAATTGTTAACATCTAATGCTATAGCTCTTGTTCGCCCACCTTGGTTATTCGGCCCTCTTGATTTCCATATATCTCCTGAGCGTTTGTTGTTTGTGAATTTGGGCAATTTGCTTGCAAAAGCCAATTCAGATTGTCTAATTTTTGTTGGGATTTTACCAGTTTTTGGGTCAGCAAGCAGCTTCAAGTAATAGTCATCAAGTTGAGCTTTTTCGAAGGCTTTTTCATCGAAATTATGATGCTTTTTAAGAAGAGAGCAAGACCCAGCGACAAAGAGTATGCTAAATAGAAAAACAATAGAATGTCTCATATACAATTCAATATTAATTAAAATATTGACTTGTGACAAATTTAAACTGAATAAACGTTTTCACTAAACAACAACATTCACAATTTTGCCTTTTACGATGATTAGCTTTTTAGGTGCTTTTCCCTCAAGGTATTTTTGTGTTTGTTCGTTCTTAAGTATTGTTTCCTCCATATCCTTAATATCTACATCAAGAGCAAAATTCATATTAAATCTTACCTTACCATTAAATGATATTGGATAATTAAATTCATTTTCTACTAAATATTCAGGATTAAAACTTGGCCAATTAGAATACGAAACCCCATCATTATTGTCACAAAGGGACCAAAGTTCTTCGGCTATATGTGGTGCGAAAGGAGAAAGTAATACAACTAGAGGTTCTAATATTTCCTTTTTATTGCACTTAAGGTCTTGCAACTCATTGACACAAACCATAAATGCAGAAACCGAAGTATTGAATGAAAAGTTATCAATGTCTTCACTGATTTTTTTGATGGTTTTATGTAAAATTTTATATTCTGCTTTACTAGGAGTTTCAGGGGATACATTGAAATTCTCTTCTGGATTATTATGGAATAAACGCCAGAATTTTCTTAAGAATCTTAGTACACCTTCAATTCCTTGAGTTGACCATGGCTTAGCATCTTGTAAAGGACCTAAAAACATTTCGTACAACCTCAAGGTGTCAGCGCCATAATCGTTGCAGACATCATCTGGATTGACTACATTATGCCATCTTTTTGACATTTTACCAACCTCTGTGCCACAAATGAGTTTACCATCTTCTAATTCAAAATCAGCCACATTAAATTCGGCAGGTCTCCAGGCTTTTAAAGCGACTATATCGACTTCATTATTTGCATTTACAAGTTTTATGTCAATGTGAATAGGGGTAGTTTCATATTGATCTTTAAGTGCAAGGGAGACAAATTTAGATGTTTGATTCACACGATAAATTAAACAAGACATCCCTTGAATCATGCCTTGGTTTATCAGTTTTTTAGCAGGTTCATCAGAAGGAATGATGCCCAAATCATGTAAAAATTTTGTCCAAAAACGGAAATATAAAAGATGTCCAGTTGCGTGTTCACTTCCACCAATGTAAAGGTCAATATCCTGCCAATAATCTAAGGCTTGCTTTGATGCGATTTCCGAATTATTAGAGGGATCCATATACCTTAAAAAATACCATGAAGAACCTGCCCAACCTGGCATTGTTGTTGTTT
>JBIKPR010000047.1:0-21867 GCA_044357345.1 Bacteroidia bacterium | reverse complement strand
AGGTCATTTAACTTCACCTGACTTTTTTGATGTTGCTAAATACCCAACTGGTAAATTCGAAATCACTGCTGTAACACCATTAACTGCTGATGCAGCTGGAAATACACACACTATCAGCGGAAACCTTACCATTAAAGATTCTGTTAAAAACATCACTTTCCCAGCTAAAGTTACCATTAACGGTGACGAAGTAACTGCTGAAGGTACTGCTACTGTTAACAGATTGCAATTTGGTATTGTCTACAATTCAGTTTCTGTTTCTCCAGCAGCTTTGTTGAAGAAATTAGGCGATAACGCAATCAAAGATGAATTGAATATCAAAATCGCTTTGAAAGCTAAAAAAGGATAATTAATATTTATCATTTGAAGTTTGTTTTTAAATTTGAAAAAACCTCACCCTTACCGGTGGGGTTTTTTGTTGTTCAATGTTTTCAACGGTTTTCCTTTGTTTAATGCTTTTTTGACTTAATTTTAGTATCATTGCATCTCTTTATTGGATTAAATAATTAGCGCTCAATATTAACTTTTTATTCAGGACTAAGAATTTAAAACCAATATATAAACCATTTAAAGTAGCTGGTATACTTGCCACAAATAGCAATGGAAACTGGAAGTAAAAAACATATAGTAGCTGAACGTTACCTAGAGACCGGAGTGGCAGAAAGCCTATCTAATTTATTTGTTTCTAATTATCCGTCTTTTAAAGTACTCTCTTTATATGCAGATTTAAGCAAACGCTTAATTGCCTATAAAATATTACATCAATATGAAGATGTTTCAGATCCTTGGTTGGAAACTGATTTTAAAGAAGTGATAACCGTTGATTTTAATCCTGAATTTAATTTAGTGCCCCTGCAGTTTTCAGACAATATTAATTCTACAGGTTCTAATTTTGGATTTCACATCCTAGGAGATGTGTCTATTTCTACCAATCACTTTGCTTATGGAATTGCAAATTACAATGCATTGCGCATGGAATCAACTAAAGTGTATCTGTTTCAACAAAACAATAGTTTGAATGTTATGATTTTTAAAGATAAATCTTGTGTTTTCTCCAATTCATTTGTTTGTCAAAATGAAACAGAAATCTTGTATTTTGTTCTTAACGCTCTTGAATCATCTGATTGCACACAAGGGGAGGCGAATGTGTTTTTAGATTACCATTTGGCAAGCAATGAGTCTGTAAGGCCTTTTTTAAGCCCGTATTTCAAATCAGTTTCTAATCTACGCTTGGAGAACGCGTTTTTGGATGAGGAAATCATAGATTTACCCGAGTTGTTGTTTATCAACCACGCCATGTCTTTATGCGTATAATTCACGGAAAGTATAAAGGATTTCAATTTCCTGCATTTCACGGCGACAATACCAGGCCAACCAGCGACCTGGTTAAAGAAAGTTTGTTTAACATACTTGAGGCACAAATAGACCTCGAAGGTATCACAGTTCTTGATCTTTTCGCAGGAACAGGAAACATAGGATTGGAATGTTTGTCGAGAGGCGCTGCTGAGCTAATAAGTGTTGACCATATGCTTCGTAACGTCAAGTATATGGATGTTTTGAAGAAGAATTTAAACATACCCAATTGGCAAATATTCAAAATGGACGCAATTGATTTTGTTGCAAAAAGTAAATCTATCCCTCATTTAATTTTTGCAGATCCACCATACGATTATGCGCCTATACACAATCTTGTGCAAGATGTAATTGAGGCTGAATGGTTTAAGGACAGTGATTCAATCTTTGTTTTAGAGCATGTCGACCGCTTGGTTTTCAAACATAAAAATGTATTTTTGAAAAAGCAATATGGAAACACGTCGTTCACTTGTTTCAATTCTGATAAAAACACGCTTTAAGCAATGAAAAAAACAGCTTTATTCCCTGGTTCGTTTGACCCAATTACCAAAGGACATGTCGATATTATCAAAAAATCACTTTTGATTTTCGACGAGGTGGTTATTGGTATTGGCAGTAATTCAGCAAAAAAGTCATTGTTTACAATTGAACAGAGAATGTCTTGGATAAAGGAGGTTTTTAAAGACGAGACCCGTTTAGATATTCAAATTTACAGTGGACTAACTGTCGATTTTTGTAAGAAAATAGATGCCAATTTTATTGTAAGAGGGCTACGTTCTGGCTTAGACTTTGAATATGAGCAAAGCATAGCTTTTGCAAACAAAGAAATGGAACCGGGAATTGAAACAGTTTTCCTTTTGTCTAGCCCATCTACCTCAAATATTAGCAGCACCATTGTGCGTGATATTATTGTAAATAAGGGAGATTATTCCAAATTCGTCCCAATGGGAATAGTTTTTGGCAATTGATTTGTTATTAATTAATATCTATTTATCTTGCGGTTCATAAATTATTAAAATGGATTCAAAACTTTTAATAGAATCGCTACAACTAATAAAGCATCCAGAAGGTGGATATTTCAGAGAAACCTACAGAGCAGCTGATACGTTAAACAACTTAAATGGGGAGCTTAGAAATGTTAGCACGTCTATCTATTATCTCTTAGAGGGCAGCGACCGTTCGCATTTTCACCGCATAGCAAATGATGAAATGTGGTTTTACCATTCGGGTGTTGCTTTGGATATTCATTGCATCGTTGATGGTCAACTAAAGACGATTCGTTTAGGTTCTGATATAAAAAGTGGGGAAGTTTTGCAAGCGCTTATTCCCGCATATACTTGGTTTGCTGCAAAAATAGTAGACGAAAAATCATATGCCCTATTGAGTTGTGTTGTAGCTCCTGGCTTTGATTTTAAAGATTTTGAATTGGCAAATCGAAATGTTTTAATTGAAGAATACCCAATGCTTAAATCGATAATTGTAGAATTTACCCGAGTGTAATTTTAAAGGTCTCTTAATTTTTGTACCACTCGGTCGACGAAATCTGCTTCCGGTTTTTTTGCAACACTGTAGCTGTTGTATAAATTCATTATAACCCTTAATACGATATCCGCATTGCTACAGGGTTGCATGTATTCTGGTTTTTCTTCAAGGTCCATTTCTTTTAAAATGCCTTGTAATTGCTCCTGATTAAATACGCCACCACCATTGTATGCATTGATGTAGAATTTTATTTCACCTTGGGCTTCGCTCCTGATAATTTGTTTGTCGTTAAATCCTTCCAAGTTGTTGGTTTCCTCATCTTCAACATAGGCCATAATAAAATGTCTAGGTAAGTTAATGCCATAAACAGGAATATTTAAACGCTGTGCCACGAGCATATATACTATGGATAATGAAATTGGATTGCCTTTTTTGTTTTGAAGCACTTTGTTGATAAAGCTGTTGTCGTGGTGCAGGAAGTTTTCCTCATCACCTCTAAATCCATGCAATTGAAATAAAATATAATTGAGAATTTTCACCTTTTCAAAAGAGGTAAGGTCATAGTGGAATTCTAACCAAGCATCAAGTCTAAGGGTTTCCAATTGCTCCATGATTTCAAGTTCGGTGACATCAGGGTATCTGAATTGGCATATGTAAACCATGGCTTCCAAAAGGTTTTCACCACCTTTGTTTTTCCAATTTAGAATCAGTTCGCCAAAATGCTTAATGCGTATGTCAACGATGCATTGCTCTAACCTTGTTTTTGTTTCAGGGGAGTCGATGGCCTCATATAAATAGTTTTGTAAGGTGTCGGTCTCAGTATAGGGAAGCTCAGCTAATGCGGCATACGCAGCTTGCCAAACTTCTTGCTCTGAATCGTCAAGTAGGGATAATAATGCTTGTATTTTAGATGCTTCTAGCATGAATCAATCGCTCGTTTTTTAAACTTATTTTTGGCATGCAAGACTTGCAAAACCTATAGGTTTCACGGTCTGTTTAATCCATTAATCTTATTTTTTAGATTTCGCTTTGGCCTTAGCCTTTGCTTTAGCTTTAGGCTTAGCTTTACTTTCTGCAGCGACTTTAACACCTTTTTTGCTGCTTGGCTTGGCTTGACTGCTCACAATTTCCATTACTTGCGCATAAGTCAATGTATCAACCACTGAATCTTTTGGTAGTTTATAATTGTTCTTATTGTGGGCAATATATGGACCCCAACGGCCTTTTAAAATTTCTAAATTTTCATCTTCAGTGAAAGAGCGAATTAATTTTTCGGCTTCAGATTTTATCTTAGCTTCAATAATTTCTACCGCATCTTCCATATTGATTTCAAAAATATCTTTGTCTTTTGGAATTGAGGCAAACATAGTTCCGTATTTAATGTAAGGACCGAATCGACCTATCGCTGCGGTAACTTTTAGATTTTGATATTCTCCAATGGCTCTCGGAAGTTTAAATAAGTCTAAAGCTTGTTCAAGTGTCAATGTTTCTAAAGATTGGCCAGCACGCAGGCTTGCGAATTTTTTATCTTCGTCTTCAGAATCACCGATTTGTACCAACGGTCCATACCGTCCAATTCTGCCACTAATTTGTTTGCCTGATTCTGGATCTATACCAATTATGCGTTCGCCTTTTACTCTCTCTGCGGTGGCAAGTGTTTTGTCTACATCTTTGTGGAATGGTTTGTAAAAACCATCAATCATTTTGGTCCAACTGATCATGCCTTGCGCAATTTCGTCAAATTCTTTTTCAACGTTTGCTGTAAAGCTATAATCCATAATATCACTAAAGTGTTCGTTTAAGAAATCGGTAACCAATGTTCCAATATCTGTAGGGAATAATTTGCTTTTCTCTACGCCGGTGTTTTCAGTTGCCGTCTTTACTTTGATCTCTCCATCTTTCAATAAGGCAGTTTGGTAATTTCTTGGAGTTCCCTCACGGTTGTCTTTAATTACATAGCCTCTTTTTTGGACAGTAGAAATTGTTGGTGCATAGGTAGACGGTCTACCAATTCCCAATTCTTCAAGTTTTTTAACCAAACTTGCTTCTGTGTATCTAGGTGCGGGGCGGCTGAATCGTTGTTCCGAAACCATTTGGTTTAAGTTCAACTGTTCACCTTGTGACAATGGTGGTAATAAACCAGCATCTTCGTCTTCGTCCTCTTCATCTTTACCTTCGAGGTACACTTTTAGGAAACCATCAAATTTGATGATTTCACCTTCTGCACGCATAAATTGATTGGCTTTACTAACATTGATGTCAACTACTGTGCGTTCTAATTCTGCATTGGCCATTTGGCTTGCAATTGAACGTTTCCAAATCAATTCATATAAACGAACTTCCTGAGCTTCTGCACCAGCTGTATGGTTCTCGAAATAGGTTGGACGAATGGCTTCGTGCGCTTCTTGAGCACTTGCGTTTTTAGTGGTGTAATTTCTAGGGGCACTGTATTGAGGACCATAAGCTCTGTTGATTTCTGCCGCCGCGCCAGTAATGGCTGTTTGCGATAGATTAACAGAGTCGGTTCTCATATAAGTTATGTGTCCTGCTTCGTAAAGTTTTTGAGCCAATAGCATTGTTTTTGCAACAGGATAACCAAGTTTTCTACTGGCTTCTTGTTGTAAAGTACTGGTTGTAAATGGTGCAGCTGCTTTTCTTTGCGCTGGTTTTACTTCAATATTGCTTATTGTGAAATTACTTTCCGATGCCGATTGTAAAAAGTTAAGTGCCTCTTGTTCTGTTTTAAAACGTTGAGGTAGTTCTGCCTTAATCGGTTTGCTGCTACCGATTTTTGTAAATTCAGCAGTGATTCTATAATCGCTTACTGAGTTAAATTGATTCACTTCTCTTTCACGTTCAACTATCAATCTAACGGCAACAGATTGAACCCTGCCTGCCGACAAAGATGGCTTTACCTTCTTCCATAGCACGGGAGATAATTCAAAACCAACTAGTCTGTCAAGTATACGACGGGCCTGTTGTGCGTCTACCAATGCCTTGTCAATCTTACGCGGATTTTTAATCGCGTTTTCAATGGCAGGCTTTGTAATTTCATGAAAAACGATGCGTTTGGTATTCTCTTCTTTCAGACCAAGTACCTCAAATAGATGCCAAGATATGGCTTCCCCCTCGCGGTCCTCATCCGATGCCAACCAAACCATTTCACTTTCTTTAGCTAGTTTTTTAAGTTCAGCCACAACTTTTACTTTATCAGGTGAAACAATGTAATTCGGTTTAAATCCGTTCGCAACATCTATGGCATTGTCGCCTTTGTCTAAGTCGCGAATGTGTCCGAAGCTTGATCGCACTGTGTAGTCTTTACCAAGAAATTTTTCTATGGTTTTGGCTTTTGCAGGCGACTCAACAATTACTAAGTTTTTTGTCATTATAGGTTTGGAATCAATTTGCAAATATTACCTTTTTATTGATAACTTGGTCATTTGATCTTATTTTTAAAATATAAATTCCATTGCTGATGGATGGGTCTTTGCTGTAAGTCACTCGTATGTCGCCGGTTTCATTGCTGCTTTCCATAATATTTGCAATTCTTTTTCCTTCGATATTTTCAAGCCAAACTTCAGTTTCGCCATCAAGATTGGTGTATGCAACATTGATTTCATTCTCGCTAGGGTTGGGATAAATATTTAAATTCTGGATATTTTTAACTCCTTCAAGCGCAGTGTTGAATTGGCCTATGTTGATTTCATCAATATAAACAGCATTTCCAGCGCCACTTACAACTTCAATCATGAAAGAAATATTGCTGTCATTTTCATAACTAGACAAGCTAAATGTTACCTGCTTCCAATGCAATGGTGAAGATGGTTTGAAACTTGGGGCATAGGTCGTTGCATTGTATGAAATAAAGCTAGCATTTCTGTACAAGAATTGATTCCAAGAGTAATCGCATCCTTTAGATTGATACAATCGTAAATCTTCAGAAGAAGAAGTGTTTTGTCTTAAATAGCCAATCATCATCGATATTTTTGGATTCTTCCCAATCAGTGGCCTAAGGTCAACACCTGGAGAAACCAGTTGGAAGCGTTGTCCAACCACAACAGTGCTGTTAATTGGAGCCACAATGCAATTGTTGCCTCTATAACCTGTTGTGGTATCTCGTGTAAATTTAACCGTTCCTTGGTCAAGTATTTTCCAACCTGTTCCAACATTCCAAGTAGCTTTTCCAAAATCTTGAATCATGCTTGGTTTGCCAGTAGCCACGCGTGGTTTCACTTCAATATAATTGTCTATAGTTGTAGAATTACTTCCAAAAGAGTTTGTTACGTTTAAAGTAACTTTATACATACCAGGGGTTTTGTATGTTACTACAGGGGTGTCTTTATTTGTGCTTGTGATATTTGCACCGGTAAATGTCCATTGTTTGCTGGTGACTTGAGCTTTGCAAGAATTGTCGTAATAAAATACTGGGTCTCCAGCACATACACTGCGAGAACTGCTTGAAAATGATGCCACAGGCGCAACATTCCCTTTGTTTACACCTGTAGCAAGGAGGTTTGCTGTAGAAACTAAATTAATTCTAAAACTATAGTTTGTTAAAACTGCATGCATTCTGCTTTTTTGGTTTAAGCTAAACATGCTTTGGCAAGTACCGGAAGAATAATCCATGTAGTTTTCCCATTGGTCAATTAAATTTGGCGCATCTGTAGAGCATGAGTTTCCTCCACTAGGGCAGCTAGCATTGGTAAAAGTGCCCGCAACTGGAGGGGTGTCAGCGCAAAAGTCGCCAGCATTAGAACCGGTTCCTGCACATGCACCGTCAAAGGTGTGCAATAAGCCAAGGTAATGTCCAATTTCATGGGTCAAGGTTCTACCTGCTCCGCTAACTGAACCTGTGCCGATGGTGCCTACATAATCTGAGCGCATTACAATGCCGTCTTGTGCACTAAAGCCTTGCGCAACAGCACTGGGTAAATAGGCATAACCTAAAGTAGTGCCGCCTGAACCGCTATTGTCTTGAATGGTGCTAACGGTCCATATATTTAAGTATTTTTTATTGTCCCATCTTGCACCTGAAACTGATTTTATATTGTCTCTCGCATCAAAGTGCAAAGGCGTGTACACGCGGTTAATGCCATCTGTGCAATTGCCATTTGGGTCTATTTGAGCCAATCTGAATTCTATTTGACAGTCTGCTGTTACACCTATAAAAGCAGAGCGTATACCCGATCTGTTAGCGTTTGTAAAACTGAAATCTTCATTTAAAATTCGGATTTGGTCTTCGATTTGTTTTTTGGAAATGTTTTCCGATCCATTGGTGTGCATCACATGGAAAACCACCGGGATGATGTATTTGGTAGCACGTTTGTTGTTGCCAACTTGAACAACACTTTCGTTGAATGCTTTTTCAGCAGCTTCTATGATTGGGTCTTTTGCTTTTGCAACTTTGTGGTAATGGTCGGTTAAACATTGGCTATAAACACTTAGTATACTTTGGATTAAAACAATTGCAAGGATTAATTTCTTCATTTTTCGATTATTCGTGGTGTAAATTTTATTCTTCTACTGTATTGGACTGAAAGTTAAGGAAAAATTCTGTCATCATTCGGTCATTTTTTGTATTTTAAATTTAGTAATAAATGGTCGCATAGCACCAATGCTGTCATTGCCTCTACAATAGGCACTGCCCTTGGCAAAACACAGGGATCATGTCGGCCTGTGATTTGAAGTGGCGCTATGTCCCCATTGATGTATTCGGCCATTTGTTCTTTGGCTATACTAGAAACGGGTTTGAATGCGGTGTTAAACAAAATGTCTTTGCCATTGCTGATGCCTGCTGTAATTCCACCATCGTTGTTCATCGAGCTGTTTGGTGCATCATTGTTTTCACTGCCTTTGTGTTTGCTTCCATTAAATCCTGCCCCAAATTCTATGCCCTTAACCGCATTGATGCTAAAAATGGCTTTAGCCAAATCAGCATTTAATTTATCGAATACAGGCTCTCCCAAACCGCTTGGGCAATTATTAACTTTACAGCTGATGATGCCACCTAAACTGTCGCCTACAAGTGCCGTTTTTTTAATGAGTTCTTCAATCTGATTGGCTGTCTCTAGGTCGGGGCAACGAACCGGATTTGATTCAGCTTGCGACCAGTCCAAGTTAAAAATATTTTTAACAGAGATATCACCAACGGCACTAACCACTGCTTGGATTTTAATTCCTTCTTTGTTTAGTAAATACGATTTGAAAATGGCTGCAGCAGCTACCCATGCAGCTGTGATTCTTGCGCTGCTTCGTCCACCACCTAAATAATCGCGGTGGCCATATTTTTCGTCGTAAACCTTGTCTGCATGTCCAGGTCTGTATACGTTTTTGAGGTGCTCGTAATCTTTAGAAATTTGAGATTGGTTTGGTATCTGAATGCAAATAGGTGCCCCAGTGCTTAAACCATTAAAAACGCCAGAGACGATTGTGAATGCATCACTTTCATTTCTGGCGCTAGTAATATCCGATTGACCGGGTCTTCTTCGGTTTAGTTCTGATTGGATAAAGTCTACGTCAATTGGAATAGCTGCAGGAAAACCATCAATAACGACACCAACCATGTTTCCATGTGATTCGCCAAATGAGGCAATGTTTAAGCTATGGCCAATACGGTTGGACATTAATTTTCAGAAATCGAAGAACGAATTATTTTGCAAAGTTAACTGCTCTCTTTTCACGGATTACAGTAATTTTTATCTGACCTGGATAGATCATTTCTTTCATGATTTTTTGAGAAATCTCAAAACTTAGGTTGTCAACTTCTAAGTCTGTAGCTCTTTCACTATCAACCATTACACGAAGCTCTCTACCGGCTTGAATAGCGAAGGCCTTATCAACGCCTTTGAAACTCATTGCCAAGGCTTCTAAGTCTTTCAAACGTTTGATGTAGTTTTCAGTGTCTTCTCTTCTTGCACCTGGACGTGAACCGCTAATCGCGTCACATGCTTGCACAATTGGAGACAGCATAGAGGTCATTTCTATTTCGTCGTGGTGGGCACCAATAGCGTTAACGACTTCAGGGTGTTCGCCATATTTTTCAGCCCATTTCATGCCCAACAATGCGTGTGGAGTTTCCGCATCATCCTCAGGTACTTTTCCAATATCGTGTAACAAACCTGCACGTTTAGCCAATTTAGCATTTAAGCCTAATTCGGTTGCCATGGTCGCACAAAGATTGGCAACTTCACGGCTGTGCTTTAATAAGTTTTGTCCGTAAGATGAACGGTAACGCATTCTACCAACGATACGGATTAATTCAGGGTGCAAACCAGTAACACCTAAATCAACAACAGTGCGTTGGCCGATTTCGATAATTTCTTGCTCGATGTCTTTTCTTGTCTTTTCAACTATTTCTTCGATACGGGCAGGGTGGATACGGCCATCAGCCACCAACTTGTGTAAAGACAAACGGGCGATTTCTCTTCTAACTGGGTCAAAACCAGAAAGAACAATTGCTTCAGGGGTGTCATCAACAATGATTTCGATACCAGTTGCTGCTTCTAAAGCACGGATGTTACGGCCTTCACGGCCAATGATACGGCCTTTGATGTCATCGTTTTCAAGATTGAATACAGTAACTGTATTTTCAATAGCTGTTTCAGCTGCTGTTCTTTGAATGGTTTGAAGTACAATACGTTTAGCCTCTTTCGTTGCATTTAGCTTTGCTTCTTCAACAATGATTTTACTTTGGGTAATAGCATCGGTGTGGGCGTCTGCTTTTACGGCTTCAATCATTTGTGCTTTCGCCTCATCAACGGTTAGATTGGAAACCTTCTCCAACATTTTGATTTGTTGTTGACGGCTTTGCTCAACTTCGTTTTCTTTTCTTGATAATGCGTTTTGTTGGGTAGAAAGTTGACCTTTGAATTTTTCCAAGTCATCTTCTTTAGACTTGTAGGTTTTGATTTTGTCGTCTAAGGATTGTTCTTTTTGTTTGATGCGGTTCTCGGAAATTTGAATTTCTGAATTGCGCTTTTGAACTTCTTTATCATGCTCTGTTTTAAGTGATAAGAAGCGTTCTTTAGATTCAAGCATTTTGCTTTGTTTAACTGCTTCTGCTTTTGATTTGGCCTCTTCAAGATACAGATTGGCTTGCGCCTGAAGCTGCTTCTTAATGATAGGCATGCCGGCGAAATATCCAACGGCAAGTCCTAAAAGCCCAATGATGATGTACAATAATATGCTCATTTAATTTATAAGGGTTTAAATGAACAAGCTAGTGATAAATTAACTTTTCAACGCTAGATTATGGTTTTAGAATATTCTCAATCTCTGCGATTTGACTTTCGATTGGTGTAAAGTCAATGCTTTGTTCCTTGTATTGAGTGTTCTCGTTTGATTTGTTCAAAGCATCAACTGCAAACTCTAATGCGGCCATTGCTAGACCATCAATTTTGTCCTTTACAGAAAAATTGCTATTGAAAAATCCCATTTTTTCGTTCAGAAGCTTTGCAGCCTTTCTGACATATTCTTCTTCCTTGGCTTGTATCTTCAAGGGGTATATCCTGTCACCTATATTGACCTTTATTGAGATATCTTGACTAGCCATTTGTTTATCTTGCGTTTAAAGCGAATTCTTATTTTGCTTATTCAAATGCAATTTTAAGGTTTTTTTTTCATATTATCACCATGCTTGATAAAAGAATGCTAGCGTGTTTTGGG
Organism: Bacteroidia bacterium; assembly: GCA_044357345.1. GTDB lineage: Bacteria > Bacteroidota > Bacteroidia > NS11-12g > UBA955 > JABMMZ01. The sequence continues at coordinate 10,368 of JBIKPR010000047.1, read as the reverse complement.
CCATTAGAATGGCGTAATTGTCTTTTTATTAGAGGTAAAGCTATCTATAATATTGGGCTTGGGCCTTCGCGAAGTATCTCTGGTTCTTCCCCTGTGCAATCGATAACCGCCGATCCCATCAAACCACCTTCACCTGCATCAATGGTCCAAGCTACTTGATGGCCGTATTGATTTTCTATTTCTTCAATATGGGCTAAAACAATCTCAGATGAATTGGGGTGGTGAACAGACGCCGATACCAAAGGTTCTCCGCACAATTCAACCAAAGACATCGCTATTTTTGAATTTGGAACACGAATACCCAATGATTTTCTGTTGCTTAAAAATAGTTTGGGTACTTTGTTGTTCGCTCGTAAGATAAAAGTAAAAGGACCAGGCAAATTTCTATTCATCAATTTGTAAGTGCTTTTGCTGAATTGTAAGGTGTAATCGCTGATATGTTTTAGGTCAGAACAAATGATCGACAAATTTGCCTTTTCTGGTTTTTTGCCAACCAATTTGCAAATCTTTTCAATGCCAGCTCTATTAGACAATGTACATACAAAAGCATACAAAGTATCTGTCGGACAAATCGCTATGTCGCCCGCCATTAAATCGTTTGCAACCAAACGCAGCTTGCGGTCGTCAGGACTTTGTTCTCTTATTTCTAATGTTGCCATTTTGAGTAAATTACAATCTAGATAAGATTATAATTTATCTCCAAATTTAGCTGAAAAGCCGACACCAAAAAAGTTTTTTAATTGCCAATTTCTTTGCGTGCCTTCCAAACTGCTGTTAATGTCTACATCATAATCCCATATTACTTGGTTGATTATAACCACTGAAATGTATTTGTTAACTTTCATGTTTAATGTGTTTTGCCAGTTAAGGTCAATTTGCTCAAATGCATTTCCACTTGGAAGTGTTGTGTAGTTTTTGAACAATTCTAAGCGCGATTGGTAATTGATGTTTTTAGCCACATCTTTATTAAACGTAATGTTTATGTAAACACCTAATTCTGTGCGTAAACGTTGTCCATCACTCAGTTTTCTAGGTGCATTTCCCAAATAGGCACCAGTGGTGTCATAAGTTGCGGCTTCGACGCCATATAGGCCAAGATCAGCCAGTCTTTGTTCACGAACAAGCGTGTATTTTGCCGTTACCGGTGAAATGTAAATAGACAAATGCTTTTTTGGTTTGTAGTCGATCCCCAGCGAAAAATAGCCAAAACCTTGAGCCAAAAAATTTGATACATGGTTGTCTCTTCTTAAAATATCCGTTGCTGCCCATCCAGGAAACATTTGTGTATTCAAGCTCAGAAGCACTGAATAATTGGTTTTTTCATTAATCCTTCGCCCATATTTTGATAGAAACACCAGTTTGTCCTCATTCTTAACAAACGGATTTTTAATGCGTTTGCTTGGGTCGCTTGGGTCGTCAATTTTACCTTCACCATTGCGTATTACCCCATAGGCTAGGTCTAAATAATTCTCCCAAATGCCCTTGCCATTTCGGCTTCTGTTGATGGCAAATAAGCTAGAGTTGGCAATAATAGCCATGCTGTTGGTGCCGCCCTGCGACCAATTTGAAAATGTATTGCTGGATAGGTTGGTGCTAAAGAATCCACCTTTTACCCAACCTGTATCTTTAATGTCTTTGATGACATTGCCTTCTGATGCTTTTTTCTTTACATCTTCGTCGGCTGATTGGGCAAATGCAGGAATAGCGAGCGCAGCAATGGCGAACAATAGGAGTGTTTTTCTCATGTTGTAAAAAATTTTAATATAAAAAAAGTGCCAGGATAATTACCCTGGCACCAAATAAAGTAAAAGGGTTAGATTTTCTCTTTTGCCTTGTTCAATAGTTTAACGATGCTAAACAATACCAAAGCAATTAATAAAAAGTTGATGCTAGAAGCGATCAGTTTGCCATAAGTAAACGGCCCTGCTTTTAGATCTTCGGTTTTTTCAAACCCGCCAACCAATGCGATAATTGGCATAATCATGTCGTTCACCAACGAATCGACAATTTTTTGGAATGCACCACCTAAAATTACCGCAACGGCAAGATCGATTACATTTCCTTTGTTAATAAATTCTTTAAATTCTGATATGAATCCCATAATGAGGTTGTTAAAGTTTCGAAACTAACTTAAATTCAAGAATAATAAAATTTATTTCAAAAAATTAATTAATACAAAAGGGGGCTTTAGGCCCCCTTTGTAAGTAACTATCAGTTAGTTATTTATTATCTTAAAACTTCCTTCACAAGTTCTGCAGCCTCTTTTAATAGGATAGCAGATTTAACTTGAAGGCCACTTTCGTCGATTAGTTTCTTCGCTTCAACAGCATTTGTGCCTTGCAAACGAACAATAATTGGAACATGGATATTGCCCATTTTATTGTAAGCATCAACCACACCTTGTGCAACCCTGTCGCATCTTACAATACCACCAAAGATATTGATCAAGATGGCTTTTACATTCGGGTCACTTAAAATGATTTTGAAACCAGCCTCAACTGTTTCAGCGTTTGCAGTACCACCAACATCAAGGAAGTTAGCAGGTTCGCCACCACTTAATTTGATGATGTCCATAGTTGCCATTGCCAAACCAGCACCGTTCACCATACAACCAACGTTTCCGTCAAGTTTTACATAGTTAAGGTTGAATTTTTTAGCTTCAACTTCAGTTGGATCTTCTTCTTCAACATCTCTTAACGCTTCGTAGTCTTTGTGACGGTATAAAGCATTTTCATCTAAATCAACTTTAGCATCTACTGCGATAATTTTATCGTCAGATGTTTTTAATACTGGGTTGATTTCGAACATTGCGCTATCCGTTTCGTCGTAAGCTCTGTATAAAGCGGTTACGAATTTTTCCATTTCTTTTTCTGCTTTGCCGGTTAAACCTAGGTTGAAAGCAATTTTTCTAGCTTGAAAACCTTGGAATCCAATTTTTGGATCTACCCATTCTCTTTGTAGTTTTTCTGGAGTGTGCTCAGCAACTTCTTCAATGTCCATTCCACCTTCTGTGGTATAAATGATAACATTTTGTCCTTTTGCTCTGTCCAACAATACACTTATATAATATTCTTTAGGTTCGCTTTCGCCTGGATAAAATACGTCTTGAGCAACCAATACACGGTTTACTTTTTTGCCTTTAGGACCAGTTTGGATAGTTACCAAGGTATTTCCTAAAAGGTTTTTAGCAATAGTGCTAACATCTTCTAGGTTTTTAGCAATAGCAACTCCACGTTGCTCAATGCCTTCAATCTTACCTTTACCTCTACCACCTGCGTGGATTTGGGCTTTAAGTACTACCCAGCTGCTGCCGGTTTGTGCCTGAATGTCTTTGGCTGCTTGTACTGCTCCTTCTGGAGTGTCAGCAACGATGCCTTCTTGAATGGCTACACCATAAGATTTTAAGATTTGTTTGGCTTGAAATTCGTGAATATTCATTTAATGACTATAATTATCGGGGTTAAAAAACGTGGGCGAAAATACAAAAAAATATTGTTTTGTTTTGAATAAAATAAAATCCAATTTCGCAAGACCATGATTACAGCCAACGAAATTGTAAAATACTATGGAGAATTGCAGGTTCTTAAAGGCATAAATCTCGAAATTAAAGACAGTGAGATCGTATCAATTGTTGGGGATTCGGGCGCGGGAAAAACAACTTTGTTGCAAATCCTTGGCACTCTAGATACTGCCACTAAGGGTAAAATAAGTTATGATGGTGTAGATGTTCAATCATTAAACCCCAAAGCACTTGCTGATTTTCGCAACGCCAATATTGGTTTTATTTTTCAATTTCACCAGTTATTGCCCGAATTTACCTGTTTGGAAAATGTATGCATGCCTGCCTTTATTGCTGGGAAAGATAAAAAAAGCAGTGAGATAAGGGCTAAGGAACTTCTAGATTACTTGGGTTTGTCGCACCGCTATCACCACAAACCGAATGAACTTTCTGGTGGAGAGCAACAGCGTTGCGCCGTTGCCAGGGCTCTAATGAACAGGCCTAAAGTTGTGTTTGCCGATGAACCTAGTGGAAATTTAGACAGCCGCAATGCAAATGAATTGCACCAGTTGTTTCTAAATTTAAGAAAGGACTTCGGTTACAGTTTTGTTATTGTAACACACAATGAGGACTTTGCCAATATGGCCGACCGCAAATTGGTAATGCGCGACGGTTTGATTATAGAAGGCGCTTAATACCTTCTTGCTTCCTCTTCGGCTTTTAAATTGAATTTTTCTAAATAAGTATCGAGCTCGCCGCCTTGAGGCAATAAACGTGTTTCTATTTGAAACAAAATCATGGATTCTAAAAAGGCTTTTTCATAAGCGGTTAAAGACATTACACCTTTATATTTCATGAAACCTTGAAAAAAACTGAGTTTAAATAGTTGTATTGGCAACATATACGCTGCACTGATGGCTTCCAAATGCAAGTTGCTAGCATCGCCTTTTAAAACATAATAAATATATTGATAATTGCTGCTGTCATCAAGTGTTACGCTAGCCGGCACGCTTACTAAAGTATCATGTCCTTTTGCCGGGTCGTTTGGATCTGCTGATACAAAAGCGGGATAATCATAACTGCCTCTGTTTGCTTTTTCGATTTGAGTAAAAGTAGAAATAAGTGAATCTGTTTTGTACAATGTAGTTGTTGTTTTTTGCCCTTCACTGTATAAACGTTTGTTAAAACTGATTAAAATATTGGCACTGCTTTGAGGAATGTTATTTAAATTGACAACTTGGTTTACCGCATATATGCCCAAGTATTGTTTCATTTCTTCATTCAATAGCTTTTGAAATTGCAAATAATCAAAACTGATTTTAGGCGCATTTTTACTGGTTTGTACGTCTATTCTGGTTTTGTAAATTGCAAAAGAATAAAAAGGTTCTGTAATTGGAGCGATAAAAGATGTGTCGTGGCCCTTTGTTGGGTCTTCGTTGTCGGTAGATAAAAAAGCAACAACTTCTTGCTCGAAAAATTTATAGCCTTCATCAGCCGCTATTGACTTTCCATCGTATGACAATGCCATTAATTTTTTGTTTGTAATTGCCGGATAAATCAGTTCGCTTATTTCAAGGTGCTGTCTGTAGGCCCATGCGCCGAGTTCGTATTGGCTAAAACGAGAAGGAATGGTTTTGGCTTGAATTTGAAATGAGAAAATGATTAAAAGTACTGTACAAAAGATTTTAGAGGATAGTTTTTTCATGATAGGAAAAGTAGTTTTTTGATAATTTAATATCAAATGTAACACTTTTTATTAAATCCTCGAATTTTTATCAAAATTATTTACCTTCGCATTAGTAATATGAAATACCAAAGCATTGATAGCCGTTTGTTTATAGAAAACCGTAAGAAGTTTGTTGCTCAAATGAAGCCAAAAAGCATCGCTATATTTAGAAGCAATTATGAATTTACCCGTAATGGTGATGCCACTATGGATTTTAAACAAAATTCAGATTTCTTTTGGCTATGCGGAATTGATCAAGAAGACAGTATTTTGGTTTTGTTTCCAGATAGTCCAGAAGAGGCATACCGTGAATGTTTGTTTTTGAAACAGACTTCTCCAACAATTGCTATTTGGGATGGTCACAAGTACACCAAAGAAGAAGCCAAAGCAAGTTCTGGAATTCAAAATATATTTTGGAACGATGTGTTTCAAACCGCAATACGTTCAAAAATTAATTATGCTGAAAATGTGTATTTAACTTTGAATGAAAATGACCGTTACAGCTATAAAGCACCATACAGTGATTTAGATTTTGCACACGAGATGAAACATGATTTCCCTTTGCATACATACCACCGTGCAGCGCCAATTCTTCAAAGGTTGCGCAGTGTGAAATCAGACATAGAAATGGCTTTGATTCGCCATGCCATCTCGATATCTAAAAAAGGTTTTGAACGCATCATGGCATATACCAAACCAGGGGTAATGGAATATGAAGTGGAAGCGGAATTGATACATCAATATATACGCAATGCGGCGACTGGACATTCGTTTCATCCAATTGTTGCCAGCGGACCAAGTGCTTGTGTCTTGCACTATGTAGACAACAATAAAGCATGTAAAGACGGCGATTTGTTGTTGGTGGATTGTGGGGTTGATTACGGCAATTACGCCAGTGATATGACCCGTGTAATTCCAGTGAATGGCAAATTTACGGCCAGACAAAAAGATGTTTACAATGCCGTTTTGAGGGTAATGCGTGCGGCAACTAAATTATTGGTTCCTGGAACTCAATTAATGGAATACCATAAAGTAGTGGGCAAAGAATTGATGGAAAAAGAATTGGTAGATTTAGGTCTTATAAACATGGATGATATTAAGAATGAAGATCCTGCTTGGCCAGCGTACAAAAAATATTTCATGCATGGAACCAGTCACTTCTTAGGGATTGATGTGCACGATGTGGGTATGCGTTACGAACCAATGCAAGCCAATCATTTGTTTACCTGTGAGCCGGGCATTTATATTCCAGAAGAAGGAATAGGTATACGAATTGAGAACAATATTTTATTAAGCAACAATGGCCCAATTGATTTGATGGACGAAATTGGAATGCCAATAGAAGTAGAAGAAATCGAACAAGCAATGGCTCGTTCATAAATACCTTCATAGATTATGCCTAGGCCTCAGAATCCAAATTTAAATTTTCACAACCTGATTGTTTTGGTCTCAAAACTCAGAAGAAAGCTTGATGCGCAGATTGAAGCGGAATTGCACTACAGGGGACACACTGCGTTTAAATCATCCTATCTCCCAATTTTTCTTTTGTTGTATAAAGAAGGAAGCACAACCGTTCAAATAGCAGAGCATTGCGGTGTGACCAAGCAGGCCAGCAGCAAGCTGATTTTGGAAATGAGTGAATTGGGTTTTTTGAAAAGTCAGATCAATAAAGAGGATAGACGTTCAACAATCATACTATTAAGTGCAAAGGGAAACCGCTTGGCCACAGAAGTGCGGAAATGCCTGTCTAAATTAACGGAAAATTACAAGTCACTAATGGGGAAAAATAAGTACGAAAACATGGTAGAGCTATTGGAAGTGCTATGGATACTGCATGAGTAAAATGTGGAAACATAAACTAATTGTTATGAGGTGATTATGTTTAAACATTTTATATTTTCTTAAACGACTTATCTTATGGACAATTTTATAAAACATCAATCCATCGACGAGAGACTTTATCCTTCTTTAATGATACGGGTGCAGGCTTTGTTATTTGATCTATTTATAGTTGGGGCTATCGTTTTTAATTCTTCACGCACATTTTTTAGCGATTACCAAGGGGAGTATATGTTGCTAAAAATTTTATTATTTGTTCTGGCGCTCTTGGTTTATGAATCCATTGCAAACACCACTGGTGGAACTTTGGGTTATAGAACTATGGGTTTGAAAATTCGTCGCTTCGGCGAGTTGAATAAAAAGTTGCGTTTTTCTCAAGCGTTTGTCCGTTCAATAATGAAGTTTGCTTTTGGATGGATTTCTTTTTTGAGCGTTAATATTGATCCACATAGACGCGCTATGCACGATAAAGCTTCTGGCGCTGTGGTACTAATTTCTAAATAAATTAGTAAAGATTCATCATCAATTCAAGGTCTTTGTATTTCATACCAAAACGCTTGGCTAAAGAATCATTTACAAGATTTCCTTTGTATATATAAACACCATGACGGAAGCCTTTCGCAATTTTCAACAATTCGTGAAAACCGCCATAATTTGACATGTCATTTAAAAATGGTGTAAAGATGTTGCTTAATGCATAACTAGCCGAACGCGATACCCTTGCAGTAATGTTCGGCACACAATAGTGGATTACATCATGCTTTTTGAAAATCGGGTTTTTATGGTTGGTGATTTCAGATGTTTCAAAAACGCCGCCTTGGTCTATGCTCACATCGATGATGATGCTGTTGGGTTTCATTTGCATCACCATTTTTTCTGTCACCACCACAGGTGAGCGACCCGATTCGCCGCGCAATGCACCAATGGCTACATCGCAGGTGCGCAGGGCTTCGGCTAAAATATTGGGTTGTATGGTTGATGTAAATATTTTTCCTCCCAAGTGTTCTTGTAAGCGTCTTAAGCGGTATAATTCATTGTCGAATACTTTTACATTTGCGCCCAAACCAATGGCTGCACGGCAAGCGTATTCGCCAACAGCACCAGCGCCGATAACCACAATTTGTGTCGGTGGTATGCCTGTGAATCCACCGAGTAGTTCACCTTTTCCTATATTGGCATTGTTCAAGTACTCGGATGCCAATAATATTGAGGCATGTCCAGCCATTTCGCTCATGGCACGGATGATTGGAAATGAACCGCTGTCGTCTTGCAGGAATTCGTAAGCAATTGCGTTAACCCTTTTGAGGATTAGTTTGTTCAACAAAACTGGATTCATTTGGTCCAATTGCAGAGCGGAAACTAAGATTTGATCAGGGCGCATCAAATCAATTTCAGCATCGGTTGGTGGTTCGATTTTTAATATGATGTCAGCTTTGAAAATTTCTTCATGGCTGTGCACAATTCGGGCACCTGCTTCACTGAATTTATCGTCACTGAAATTTGCTGCCGCACCTGCTTTAGATTCAATTACAATTTCGTGTCCATTTTGGACCAAAAATTCAATTGATGAAGGGGAGAGGGGGACACGGTTTTCTTGAGATGTAATTTCCTTGGGTATGCCGATAAAAAGACTGCAATTGCTTTTTTTCAATGGCGCTGCCATCTCTAATGGGTGCATGGCAAAGGCTTCTCTAGCCAATTCGTTAAACGTTACGAGACCTTTTTTACTATCTGACATATCAATTGTATGGTTTAATGCTCAGTTTGAACAAAATTACAAAATTCTATGTATAAATCAAAGCTTTTCAAAGAATAAAGTCGTTGGTATTCCCGTTAATCAGAATTAGCTTTGCCTAGAATTTAGTACACCCCAACAATGCCCAAGTTTTTATTCTTTTTATTGCCCTTTGTATGCTCAAGCTTGCTTAAAGCGCAAGACAATTCGGTTGCCCGAATTGACAGCATGACCCATTTGTTTATGGAGCAAACAATGAGTAAACCTTTGGCCAATTTATCAACAGATGAGGTTGTAAATATTTCAGAGCAAAAATTCAATGAATTGGTCTCCTTAATGGGAAGTAAAATTCCTTTTAAATACGATCCAAGTGTTCTAATTCAAATGAGCTACATGAAGAACCCTAACAGTTCTTTTTTAAGCAAAGCTTGGAGCCGTAAAAATTTGTATTTCCGTGTGTTCGAAGAAGTGCTTGACAAAAAGGGTATGCCCGACGAAATCAAGTATCTTTCAATTGTAGAATCTTTGCTTAGTACCAATGCCGTTAGTTGGTGTGGTGCAGCTGGTTTGTGGCAGTTTATGCCCGCAACAGGTAGGATGATGGATCTTGCCATTGATGCCAATGTGGATGAACGAAAGGATATTTATAAAAGTACTGAAAAAGCCTGCGATTATCTTTTAAGTATGTACAAGTTGTACAACGATTGGCTCTTGGCCTTGTCTGCTTATAACGGTGGTCCAGGAAATGTAAACAAAGCCATTCGTTTGTCGGGGGGTAAAAGAACCTTTTGGGAAATTCGAAAATACTTGCCTAAAGAAACTCAAAACTATGTACCGAAATTTTTAGCCACGGCTTTTCTTATGACCTTCTCTCCACCCGCTGAGGAGAGTTCTAATATTTTAAGGGCGCATGAAACTCTGGTTCCAGTTTATTTGTGCTGTGAAGTGGATATGAAATATGTATGCGCTTTGGTGAATGTGAGTGAATCGGAACAACTGGAATGGAACAGCGTTTATAAGAATGGGTTTATTCCAGAAAATATAGAAAATAAAAAAGTGGTACTGCCATACAAAAAAGCCATGCAATTGGCCGAATGGCAGGATAGCGTCTATACCATTAGCACCAATGCCTTTGATCCAGATGATTATATCCGTCGTGAATCGACATTAAGTTACCATGTTGTTGCTAAGGGGCAAACCATTCAACAAATTGCAGCACGTTATGGCGTGAGTGTGTCCAATGTTAAAAAATGGAACAATTTAAAGTCAACAAAATTGAAAGCTGGAAAAAAATTGCGTATCTTTACTTCAAGCGAAGTCATTATGCCGGTTGCAAGCACAGGTAGTATTGGTTTCTATTATTATATAAGCGACTATGAATCACAAACCATACAAGACATTTGCGGGCGTTTCCCAGAATTTGATTTGGAGAAGACCTGCGCCCTTAACCATATTGACACGCCACAAACACCAATTGGAAAAGGAAAATTGATTAAATTGTATATCACTCTTAAGTAATGTTAAAACGCACGTATGCCTTTTGTATTATTGCCATAATTATGGTGATGG
>JBIKPR010000045.1:0-22113 GCA_044357345.1 Bacteroidia bacterium | reverse complement strand
GTGGTTGAGCAAATTAAGTCCAAGCCATTTATTTCTTGTAAGCAAGTGCTCAAATGGTTCGGTTTGTATTCGTCGTCGCTGTCAATAATGGCAATGTATTCACCCAAACCGTATAAAACACCACGGTTAATGGATTCAGATTGTCCGCGGTTGCTGTGGCGGATATAACTAATTTTATCCTCGTATTTCTCCACGTAATCCATTAAGGACTCCCGGTTATTTTCCTTGCTACCATCGTCAATAATGATGAGTTCAAAATCTTGAAAATCTTGATCTAGAACAGAGTCAATCGCTCTTTTTGTGTACAATAAATCGGTATTAAAAACAGTCATTAAAACTGATACCTTTACTTTTTTCATCATAATTTTACCGTACACCCTATATTTCGCACAAAGATATCAATATCTTTCAGAAATTTATCGTTTGATTGAAATAAAACAGGAGCTCTTGCGTGTTTGAAACAAAGGCCTCATGAAGTTTATGGGCTATATGCTTAATCATCAATTGATAATAATTTCAATAATGGTTAACGGCTTCAAGGAACCGTGATACTTTAGTTGATTTCCGAAAATTGAATATTCTCAATGCGGTATGACTTCCAATCCTTGTAATCGAAATGCCACCATTCACAATCATAAACGGTAAAATCATTGGCTTCCATTAGGCGTCTAAGCAAATCACGCATCTTACGTTGCTCTGCCGTTCCACCAGTATAGTTTGGATAAGAGCGTTCACTCATTTCATCGTATTGACTCGTCATTTGAACTTCTTTTCCGGACGCAATTTCGTATAGGCTTAAATCGATGGCACAGCCTCTGTTGTGCTTGGAACCTTCTTTGGGGTTAGCCACAAACTTTTTATTTTCTTCAGGCGTTATATCCCAGAATATTTTAGTGACACTCCAAGGACGATAACCGTCATAGATCAGCAGTCCATATCCAAGAAGTTTTAATTCTTTATTTACCTTGACTAAGGCTTCAGCGGCAGGTCGTTGCAGAAAAGCTCTTGCTTCCTGATAAACCTGCCTATCTGCAAAATTATTGTTTGTAGCATACTTAATATCCAAGTGGATACCAGTATCTAGTTTTATTAGCTCTACTAAATTGCTTGCCGTAAATTGCCCAGTTTCGTGAGGCGGTTTGGCCGTACAACTATTAAGTAGCGCAAGGACTATTAATGCAAAACTGCAAATTAAGTTATTTATCTTTTTATTGTGAAGCAAATGCATGTTCATTAATGTAAATATTTTAGCTTGTATTTTATTAAGTTTAGGCAAGGTTTGCAAACTACGATTAATTTCATAAGTTTAAGTACCCTTTTAATTTCCGAAAGTAAACTCATCTATTGTTCTTCTTACCTATTAATGGTTAATCTATAAAGATATCTCCAGCTATGTTTAATCAAAAACCTTAGGATATCATAACTTCCCCTACCAATTGATATAACCAAAATAAAAAAAGGCATAATTTTTATCGTCGTCATAATAGATATTAATGGTAGACATGACAATATCTTTCACCACTCTTTTTTTCAATTTGAATACACGCTGGCCTTTGTAATAAACCACCACTTGTCCCTTTTCTAACAGTTGCCTAACATAGGCTTCAATTTCTGCCGAATTGCCTTTGTTACGCTCAGCGTTTTCGTAGCCTGTATAAACCACCAAACTTCTTAAGTTGAAGCTACTGTCTATTTCTTTTACCTTTATGAGTGCCTTTAAATACCGAGCCGCATACATTTTATTGCGACGTTGCAGCCCAGTATCACCGCCCAAATTGGTTTGCATAGCGCTTGTAATCCCTGAATAATATTCTTCTAAATAGTTAAGAACTTTTTCTCTTTGAATAAAAATTTTATAGTCACCGTTTTTCCAATAACAATTATTGACCGTGTCTATAGATTTATTTAATTGTATTTCAAAATATATGCTATCCAATGCAGGGAATGGGCTCTGGTATTTATTAGAGTCTACTTGAGAATACCCATTAATTTGAGAGAGTAGTAGAATAAGAAAAAAGATGGATTTCATAAAAAAAATAGTTTTAAAGTGTTGTTTAGTAAACGTCTTGATTTGAATTAGAGTATTCATAGTTCTGAAAGTAAAACCCATTCACCATTCACTCTTTTAAAAGCATACAATTCACTCACAATGTTTATTGAAGATTCTGTTATAAATTGAATCTCAAGAATGGCCAACTGGAAGTCTCTTGACAACAAAGGCTTGCTTAATCTTAAGAGAGATTTTTCGCCATACTTCTTTATGAAATTTCCCCAAAGCACATCGTAGGTCCTGCCAAGATTTAACATTTCAGTTTGGGTAATAAAATTGAAATCTTGCAATTTAAAATCAAGTTCCATTGAATCTATTTCCAGCTTTTCATATTCATTAATTTGGGCAATAAAAAACTCATAATCTTCCGGCTTAAGTTCACTATTAATTTTCTTCAATTTGGCCCCATATTCTTCACAAAACCGAAGATCGTAATTGGTAAACGTTATGTTTCTAATCTCTGAAATATCAGCAATTGTAAAACTGTTTCGAAGACTGTTCAAAAATTCCGTTTTAGCTTGTTTTGCAATAATGTCAATTTGTTTTACCTGCTCAAGAAACTCTATATTCTGATTTTTAAATTTGTCCCTCCCAATAAGAACTGAATCTTGGAATAAGAACTTCCCATAAGTATCAAAACCTTCTACGGTTAAAGTATCATTTTGAACCGTCCATTTATACTTCTTGATTTGATTCTTATACATTTCTTTGTAGTTGTCTTCCATTTCTTTGGGCGAACAAGAGGCTATTGCCTGATAGCTAACTTTTACTGAGTCTTGCTCAAATTTCAAAACTTGATAGGTATAAATCATGCACCCACCATCTGTCATCGATTTACAAGTTTCATTCACCAATGCCTTATACGTTTTACCCACTGGTCCATGACTGTTGTTAGCACCAAGTAGAATTGGAACTAAAAACATCAATGTAGATAGGTGTTTGATGGACATTGTTTTGATGGTCAGGTGCTATTTGATTTAAAATCTATTTTAACAATTAATCACAGATTGCTGCAAAGTGCTTGTAAAAATACTTATTAAATTTCATCTATCATCCGTTGAAGTATTATACCATCTTTTATTACCCAGGTAATTTCATAGGATACTGCACCATCTCCACATCCTTGTTTAATATAAAAGCAATCTCCAAACTTATAGCTTGACACCCATTTAATATGACCAGTGCTATACATACCCTCTTTAAATGCAACATTAAATAAATCATCAAATAAATTGTGATCTTGTTTTAGCAAACTTCCTTTCCACTCAATGAACATGTCATTTACTACAAAAGACATACTCAATGGAATTTCTAATCCATACCCAAGATTCACTTGGTTATCTGCAATTGTTGTATCCGCTTTAACAATATTAAATTTTAAACCAATTTCACTGGGCTCACATTTTGGCAAACTGTCTATGAGATGGATTTTTGACCTAGGAATAAATCCAGTAATAAACACATCCTGATTGGCTATATGTTTAGAAAACTTATTCTGAGATATTTCAATTGCTATCCAGTTTTGATCATTGCCATCATTCTCAGCAAGTAAAAATATTTCATTTTTCTGAAGGGTGTAAACGGTGTCTGATTTATTACTAGCATCCTTAAAAACAATTAAATTATCCTCAAGCACAATGGCTTCATCTTGCTTCTGCGCATATACAGCATATTGCCAAAAAAGCAGCCCAATCAGAATATACCGTTTCATAGTTTTAAATTTGTGGCTAAATTATTTTCGTCGATAAACACTCAATTGATAATAAAATAATTCAAGCATCCTCAAAAATTTAACCCTATTAGGGCATAAATGCAAATGGAAGCTTAGAGATGCTCTTTATAGATTCATAACAAAAGAAAACATGTTGTTGGAGTCCTCGCCAACAACGCCATAAAAAAAATGATCTAGCGGCTGTTTACGACTTCTTTGAAAAGAACAAAACCATTTTTTTTCAGATTGGATTTTAATATTCTTGTGCAATTACTCTTTTGTAAAATCTTAAAAACAGGAAACACTATTCTTGAAGCTTCACTTAACATCCCAAAGTCAAAGGAATAAAGAGACAAAACATATATGAGACAATCGTAAACAACTACGAGAATTATCCCGCCTGGGGCGTTGTTGGCGAGGACTCCAACAACATGTTTAAATTGGTGTAGGAGTATTATTTCAATAAACTTGAATCGTAAACAACCCTATAGCAGAGCTCCTGCGTCGCACCATGTGGCAGAAATACACGTTTCACATTTATTACGCCACATGACAAAGCGCCATAGGGCGAGCTACGAGAACCATCCCACTGAAGGCGTTGTTGGCAGGACCTGAGCGGTAGCGGTTTCACGACAGCGGGAGTAATTCCAACAACATGTATACTTTGAAGTAGGAGTTTTATTACGATAAACATGAATCGTAAACAACCCTGTAGCAGAGCTCCTGCGTCGCACGCCACAGGGCAGGCTACGAGAATTATCGCACTAATGGCGTTATTGGCGAGGAACTAAGCGAAACAAAGTGCAGCGTTCTCACGACTGAAAGGAGTAATCCAACAACATGTATACGATGGGGAGGAAGTATTATTTCGACTAATCATAATCGCAAACAACCCTGTAGCAGAGCTCCTTCGTCGCACCATTTGGCAGAAATACACGTTTCACATTTATTACGCCACATGACAAAGCGCCACAGGGCAGGCTGCGAGAGTCATCGCACTGAGGGCGTTGTTGGCAGGGAACAAAGCGCTAGCTTTCTCACGAGCTTGCGAGTATTCCAACAACATGTTTCACTTAATAGACATAACAATAACATTCGAAACTTAGTCGTATCTCCAACTCCACTCAGCCCTGTTGCTGTTGTTGCCCTGACTTTACAACTTCCATAATTTTCACTATACTTGCATCAGCGATTTAAAAACAAGTAACATGAACAACATTGATATTGGAAGCATCGATGCTTACATTGCTTCGTTTCCAGATGAGATACAAGTGCGATTAAACACCGTGCGCGAAACCATTGAAGCCGTTGCTAAAGATGCCACCCCATGTATTAGTTATGCCATGCCCGCCTACAAATTAAATGGTATGCTGGTCTATTTCGCGGACTACAAAAACCACATCGGTTTTTACCCCACAGGAAGAGGCATAGAAGCTTTTAAAGATGAGTTGTCTGATTTTAAATTCGCAAAAGGAAGCATTCAATTTTCGCACGACAATCCGCTGCCCATTGACCTTATCAAACGAATCGTGAAATTTCGTGTCGAAGAAAATCTAAATAAAAAACCAAAAAAGTGAGGCGTTTATTCTTTCTTGTTTTTCTATTGGCAAACTGCGCCTGCGCAGAACCACTAAGGCTTATACCCATGCCTCAGCATATTGAAACACCAAAAGAAGGCAAGAAAAATGTGTATTATACATTGTCGGCAAACGATAAATTTATTTACAATACCCAAGACAGTTTTTATGCCAATGAATTAAACCAAGCAATATTCAACAAGTATAAATTCAAACTTAAACGCAAAGCCCATGGCAGCAAAAACAAAATAAAATTCTATTTATACAACTCTGAAAAAAAATGGAAAAAAGCGGCATTAGAATACCATTTCAATGCAAAGTTTTTGGCCGATGACGAGTCGTACGTCCTGCACATCCACAAACACAGCATACAAATTTTCGCCCGCGCCAAAGCAGGTTTGTTTTACGGTGTGCAAACACTCAAACAAATCATTCAAGCCAATACCGAAGGCAATCAAATTCCCTTGATTGAAATTCATGACCGACCAGATTTTAAAATCCGCGCCTGGCAAGACGATATCAGCCGTGGCCCCATTCCAAGCATGGACTTTCTTAAGAAAGAAATTAGAACCATGTCGTCTTTCAAACTCAACCATTTTACACTTTACACCGAATCGGTTTTCAAGCTTTCGGCTTATCCCAATATTGCGCCTGCAGATGGCATCAGCGTCAAAGACATTTCTGAATTAACTGCTTATGCAAAACGTTACCATGTCGATCTGATTGGCAATTACCAAGCCTTTGGACACATGGAGAAAACCTTGGCCTACCCTGCGCTTCAACACTTGGCGGAAAACGGACATATCATTACGCCCACCAAACAAGAATCCTATAATTTTCTATCTTCTGCTTTTGCCGATATCGCTCCGTCCTACAGCAGCAAATTTTTCAATATTAACTGCGACGAAACTTTCGGTTTGGGCGAAGAGCAATCAAAACCCATGCTCGACAAACTGGGCATTGAGGGACTATACGCCTACCACATCAATAAGCTTGATTCCATACTAAAGCCTTACCATAAAAAGGTTCTTATGTGGGCCGACATTGTTGGCAACCATCCAAAGATTACCAACTTATTGCCACAAGATATTACGCTTATAGTTTGGGCTTACCACGGGGCTAATGACTTTGAAGAACAAATTAAACCCATTGCGGGATCAGGACTTAATTTCTGGGTTGCACCCGGTGTTAACTGTTGGGGAAATGTATTCCCGAATTTGGCCGAAGCAAGAACCAATATCTTCAACCTTATCCGCGATGGCAAAAAATACCAAGCCACTGGTGTACTCAACACGACTTGGGACGATGATGGTCTTAATCTATTTGAAAACAATTGGCTGCCTCTGGCCTGGGGCGCCGAATTGTCGTGGTATGCACCCAATACAGAATACGATTCAAAAACATCCTCAGCCGAATGCAATGTGCGTTACCAATCATTCTGCAGCACTTTCGATTATCTGTTTTTCAGCAGCAGAACCATGAACAAAGCGGGTTTGATGGTCAGTCTTTCAGAACTGCACCAATTCAAAATCCGCGACCTGCTTAAAAACAAACGTTTCTTCGACCCCATCTTCCCTATTTATGCAGACGACACTAAAGAAAGATACAAATCGGAATTGCAAGATTTAGACAACGAAATTGACTATATTAAAACCTTGCTTCAAACCGATAGCAGCATAGAAACCAACAATCTAAGCAGTATCGAAAGCATGCTTCTGGCAACTAAAATGGCTTCATTCACCTTGCGCAAAAACCTAATACAATTGAAGGTCTACGAATGTTCTCAAAACCGTTTAGCCCCTAGGGATGTCCCAAGATTAAAGTTAGATTTGCTCGCACTTTCAGAAGAATGCAATTCTATTAAAAACGAATACATCCGTTTATGGAACAATGAAAACAAACCGTATTGGCTTGATCAAAACACCAAACAATTCGACGCCTTAACTCAAGAATTGACCTTGGCGCCTATACAATGTCTCCTGTTTCCCGACGCGCAAATCAACTCAAACGGCAGAACTTATAAATTAAAAACCTTAATCGACCCAGCCGATATCTATTATTCCATCAATGGTGAAACACCCAAATTATACAAAGAGGAATTTACAATTAAAAACAATTTTAGCATCCAAGCAGGTACATTGCTCAACGGGAAATTTAAGCCCAGCGTCAACGACAGTTTTATCTACCACCTCGGCATTGGAAAAATCACACAACTGCTTTCCAATTACAGTTTCTACCACCCAAGTTACGATGGTGGTGGCTTAATGGGTTTATGCGACGGCAAAATAGGTTCTGCTGACAACTTACGCAGTGGTAGGTGGCAAGGATACTCAGGCCAAGACATCGCATTAGAAATGGATTTGCAAACGCCTCAAACCTTGCATTCATTTAGTATGGGATTTTTTCAAAACACCCTGTCTTGGGTTATATTTCCAAAAGAAATTCAAATCTATTACAAACTAAAAGCAGAGCAGCCTTATCAATTGTACAAGACCATACAGAATGCCATTGGTCCAGAAGCCAAAGGAAACATTAAAAAAGATTTTTACACGGAACTAGAAAACCTAAACACCCGCTACATCAAAATTGTGGCAGTTAATTATGGCAACTTACCCATTTGGCATCCCGCAGGGAATAAATACCCATCAATGTTGTTTGCAGATGAAATCATTTTAAAATAAACCAATGCAAAAAAGCAATTTTGAACGCATGATACAATTGGCCGATCAGGTCTTTTCGAGTAAAAACGATCCCCAACAATTGGATGTCAACGAAGAGGTGATGGAAGGTTTATTTAAAATCCACCCCGCCTGTTTGTCTGAATACGAAGAAGGTGAAGGACCCTTGGCTTGGATCATAGTCATTCCAACATCCAAACGGATTATGAATGCTTTTTTAAAGAAAGAAATTTCAGAGAAAGAGCTCTACGAACAAACCCAAAACGAAATGCATTTTGAGACCATTTACCTTTGTTCAGCGCTGGTGCTTGACGAATACCGCAAAAAAGGAATTGCCAAGAAAACCTGTTTAGAAGCCATAGAGAAAATTCAAAAAAACCACGGCATCGATTCTTTATTTGTATGGTCATTTACCCCAGAAGGTTTGCATTGCGCGGAGTCGATTGCCAAAGCTACAAAATTGGCTTTGTTAAAAAGGGAGGATTAAACGGCTATTAACTGTCTTTTTTCTCTTTCATTTTTAAGAAATTAAGCGGAGTCATCACAGCAATAGATGAATTTCTGTAATCCTTTACATTTCGCGTAATAATTGCATCTAAGCCTTTTATATTTAGGGCAGAAGAATATTGAACAGAATCTTCAAAATCAGAGAACTCATTTTTTAATGCTTGAACAATTTCGATTTTAGTTGTTCCAATAATTTCAGTCATTTCTATCAATGTTTCTAAAATCTCAATTGTTCTTTTATGCCCTAAAAACCTTCTGACAATGTAGTAAATGTTATTGATGCTGATTGCAGACAAATAAAGTTTAACACCTCCTTGTTCATTAAGTTCAAAAAGTTCACTTGCTGGATTAGCATGTGGTTCTCTGTCAGTGAAAAAATCTATTACAACATCAGAGTCTACGAATAGTTTATACGCCATATTTTTTCGAAAGCTCTTCAGTTAAAACTTGTTTGTAGTCAAAATCATCGTCTACTTTGATAATCCCTCTTAACTTTCTAACTTTTGAAGAAAGTTGTTTTTCCTTGATCTTTGGACGATTAACGGCAACAAATTTGAAATAGTTTTCAACCATTTCAGAAAGGCTTTGTCCTTTCTCTTTTGCGTATTCTTTCGCAATTTCAATGACTTCCTTTTCAATTGTCAATGTTAATTTTGTATTCATTTTGTCTTTTCCACAACAAATATACGTGCTTGTTTTGAATAAAACAACACGTGCTTAAAATGAGTTTTTAGACCATTTATCTTTGCTCTGCTTTGGTGCTCGAATCAATATGCATGAAACTAAGCTTAATTGAGGTTTAAACAATTTCCTTTTGCATTTAATTAATTATATTCTCCTTCTTTTTTATTTCAGGATTTGAACATGCATTTAAAACAAGCAATAGACCTAAGAATACTAAAGCTAATTGCTTTATCAAATTAACTTAAAGAACTGTATAACTCTTCAACAAAGAAGTGGTGATAACGGAATTGTTATTGGTGACGGATTTTACCAAGCCAACACCCTTTACATAATAAGCATCATTTGTGTAAGTGCTACCAATGCTTAGCTTAACATGAACAACATTGCTAAAACTTACTGTAACATTGTTGACACTGGCATTGGTTTCTAATACCTCATATTTGTATACCACCTGCGATGAAGCGACCGTAATGGTATCATTCCATTTCTGCCCGAGTACAGGACTCTCTTTCAAATAGGTAATTTCCTGACTGCCAGCAGTATCGGTGTATAAGGAAGTATATTCCTTTTTTGAATAGGCATAATAGGCTTTAGAGCTTACTGAATTGTAAACCATGGTATATTCATTGTATTGTTTACCAAAAACAGATTTGTAATTATTCGTAATGGTAATTACAGATTTAACAACACCCGTATCGTAAGTCCATGCAGAATTAACCTTGGTAGGCAGGAATAAACCTTCTGTTTCATTAGCAATTGGGCTTGGTTCTATACTAGTTTTTTTACAAGCAAAATTTAACAACAACAAAAGCACAAGGCTGAATGCAATCCATTTATTCTTCATATAGGGTCAAATATAAATGGAATTTAGGCAATCAAAAAACAATAGATTGAATCGGAATTTATTTCTAAAGCCAAAAGGTTTACAATTAACGTTTTCTAGCTAGCCGAAGAGCGGAACTTTTACCCCTCCGTGAAGCAGCATTGAAGGTGAATGTTCATGCTTTGCACAAAAATTTCGGCTACCACTAAACTGTCTGACGAGCACGAATTGAAAATCAGTTAAGCTAAACCCCGCCTATTCCTTCAGTTATCGTAAGAAAGTTGAAAATGTGCTGTTATGCTTAGTATTAAAATGATTTTCTGTATAATTCTTTCCATCGAAGGTCAGTCTGTTGATCAACCCATTGTTTTGATTTATATCCACCACTCCTTAAATTTTGATTTATTAGCTTCCCAAAGCCAAATGAATAATTTACATTATTGTCCTTTCCTAATTCAACGTATACACCATCAGACACTTTAAAAACACCATTTAAGCCTTTGAATGTTAATCCATCAATAGAATTATTTGGGATTTGGCCAGGCTTTAATTCTGTCACACCTTGATTCTCGTCTAAAATATAAAATTTAATATTTGAATCATTCTGCGTTATTTTTCCTCCTTTTTTTATGTCTAACAACTGAAGAAGAGATGCTATACCAAGCCCTAATCCAATATTTCTGCTTGTTTGGTTTTCGGAAAGTGATAAACCTAATGTTGCAAGAAGTCCTAATGACATTCTTGTAAAAGGATCAATTTTATTTTCAAGAGTTTTAATCCCAGCATATGACATAATACTAGAGCTAGTTATTGTTAAATGTTTCTTTTTCATTTTCATTTTATAAAATCCTGTTCAATATTTATTCCACTTTAATCTATCTGACGAGTTGTCATTTGACGAAAAGCTGAAGGTTAATATTTAATTAGTATGTACTGTGTTTGCAATATTGGGCTAAACGTTTTGGAGCTAAAAGAAGTGCGGCTTTGAAACCGAAATGTTTTCTACCATCACAAATGTTTATTAGTTGCCGAAATACTGTTCTCTTTTTTGCTTACAATAAAAATAAACAAATTTCCCGAAGGGACAACTTGTAGGCAAAAAACTTATACTAATGCTAGCATTTTTTTAGGTACTGTTAGCGGTAGGTATAATTTAAAATCGTAAATTTGTCCTATGGGAAAACACTTAAAATTTATATCGTCCGAATACCTCGATAGCTATTCGTCAAAGTGTAAAATTGACTGGTTAGATGTATCTCATAAATTAAGGTCAAAGTCAACGTTTACTGCTGATGATTTTGAATATTATTTGATAGCATCATCACTTTATTCGTCCAAAATTGAGGGTAATACCCTTGATGCAAACAGTTTTTTTAGAAACAGAGGCAACAAAAGTTTTCCAAAGAAAAAAGAAGTTCAAGAGATTGAAGATTTAGTAAAAGCATACAAGTTTGCCTCTGAAAACAACCTGAACAAAACTAATTTCTTGAAAACACACGAAATTTCGGCTAAAACATTATTGCCAGCTAATTTACGAGGAAGAGTCAGAAAGCAACAAGTTGGCGTTCACGATTCAAAATCACTGAAACCTGTTTATTTAGCAGTCGAGCCACAATTTGTGAATGAAGAATTAAGCAAGTTGTTTGCTGATATTTCAGAATTATTGAAACGTGATTTGTCATATAAAGAGGTATTTTACTGCGCTGCAATGATTCATCTTTGGACTGCAAAGATTCATCCGTTTATGGATGGTAATGGTCGGTCTGCACGATTGCTTGAAAAATGGTTTTTAGTGTCAAAATTCGGAATGTCTGCTTGGTCAATTAATTCTGAAAAATATTATTGGGATAATCGTCCTGACTATTACCAAAACATTGCTTTGGGATATAATTACTATGCCCTATATTGGGATAGATGTCTTCCGTTTTTGTTAATGTTACCTGAAGCACTTAAAGAGTCAATCAAATAATTACCGCTATAACGTTTTGCAGCTACCCGAAGGGCGGGACTTTTACCACAAAACTGTCTTTGGAACACGAACTGAAAGTCAGCGAAGCTAAACCCCTCCTTTTACTCCTCTCGTCGTGAAAAAAGTTGGGTAGGTGCTGTTAGGGGTTCGTGCTTTTCTCTTCGGCCAAGTCATTGGTTTATTGTTTGATGAGTTTGTAGCTATAGAAACCTTGTTTTGTTTGAACTTTTATAAAATACGTTCCATTCGAGACGTTTGAAAGGTCAAACTGGTTTTCGATTGTCTCTTTTATTAACTGACATTGTAAGTCGTATACTTTTATATTCTGAATAGTCTGGTTGGGTATTTCAATACGCACAAGTCCATTAGTTGGATTTGGATAAACTGTAATCAATTTATCGGGAATTGTGCTTTCATCCAGTCCAACAGGGTTATTTATTAAAGTAGAAAGTAATTGAATGGAAACTTGAAAAGCTTGGGCCGGGAGTTGATTGATAAGAACACAAATGATTATTCCTGTTGCCGTGTCATATACCATGGAAGAATTATATCCACCCCATATAGTGCCACCGTGTGTCCAAACTATTCTGCCAATAACAGTGGCCTGACTGATTCCCATGCCATAATTACCAGACCCAACGAAAGTAGTCAGTTCATTAAATGAGTTTGAATTTAAAACCTGACCATTCATAAGTGCATTATACCATTGAACCATTTCCCCTGATGTGGAGTACATAGCACCCGCAGCCCATGCTGCACTATTGACAGAAGTTCTTGGGATAGAATTGTTGTTTACACCTGCTTGCCATGGGTGTGCAACTGGATATAAAATTGTTTCATAAACATCAAGAAAGGTGCTGTCAAGTTGATGTGGAGTTAAAATACTATCTCGCAAAAGTTGGCTGTAACTTTGTCCAGTTGCACTTTCAGCAATCATACCTAAAAGAAGATAATTTGTATTACAATAGTCCCAACTTGTGCCTGCAGAAAATTGTGGTAGACCAGCCCATGTCATCATTTCGCTGGCAGTGAATACACGATTCGGATTTGTTAACATTGAATCAGGATAGCCCGGAACACTTGTTACGTCTGCTAAACCACTTGTATGATTTAGCAATTGTCTTATAGTGATATTTGAATCAATATTATTAAATGCCGGTAAATATTGATGCAAAGAATCATCTAGCTGGATGATATTATTTTCTGCTAATTTCAACAAAAGAACTCCTGTAAAAAGTTTTGTATTACTACCTATTCCAAATTCCATGTCGGAAGTGATTGGAAAACCAGTATGTGAAATTCCTGTCACACCTTTCCATGTTCCAAATCCAGGATAAATTACACATGCTGAAATGCCTTTTAAATTGTTTGCTGTCCTAATACTGTCAATTTTATTCTGAAGTTTATTTGCTAAAACTGGGTCAAACGTCTGTGCATTTAAAATAAATGTAAAACTCAAAAGAGTTAATAACATGCTACATGTTTTTTTCATTTCATTTAATTCTTTGTAGTCGTTAGATGTTCAATGTTCTGTCAGATTTAATCGTATCTGTTTTTTTTAGCATGACCGCTAACTTACTTGTATAAATAAAAAACCCATCCTTTATCTTACCTACGAGTAGATTAAGGATACGTTTCGTATTCATTCAAATTAAAATCTTTATCCTCAGATATCCAAATTATCGAATGGACTTTTTACATTTTGTGCTTAGACGATACCCAAAAAAAACAAGTAGTCGCTATTGTAAACCCTGATAAAGCGTTACGGTTTCGTCAAATAGGTTTCTGGTGTCAAAACTTTTATTGTTGCTTTTTTATAGTCTTTTAAATTCCTAGTGATAATTGTTGTCAAATTGTGATCTAATGCACATGCGTATTGTATGGCATCTTCAAAGTCCTTAAAGTCAGAAGCAATTGCTAAATCAATTATTTTGCTGTCAACCGCTAATACCTGAACCAAAGTTTTAAATTTTGCAATTATTTGTCTTGAGTGCGTTGTCGAATATTGAGAAAGCAGAACGTAGTCAATATTTGGAAATGAAAGTGAAGAAACAAAGATCTTAATTTTAGCTTTGTCTGCTAGTGAAAACAACAATTCCGCAGATTTATTAAATGGCTTTCGTCCCGATAGCAGGTCAATGCACACATCTGTACCTACAAAAACTTTGTCCATTTCGCTTCTATTTAGAGTACTTTTTTAGAATGTGCTTTCTATAGTTCGTTTTATTGTCAAAGTCATTTGGCAAATCAATTACTCCAGATAAACTTTTAACCAATGGCGTTACTTCTTGCTTTTCATTAGGTTCTATTAACAAACCTAAATATGATTCAATTAATTTTGAAAGACTTGTATTTTTACTTTTAGCATAAGTCTTTGCTTGCTCAATTATTTCTCCGTTTAATTTTAAAGTCAACTTGCTGTCCATTTGTCAAAATATTTGTACGTGCAAATATAACAATTCTATACGTAAACAAGAAATTTAATTTCACCAGAACTTAACGGTTTGCGTATATGACTTGTGGCGGATTTCGGAGCACTTTCTTGTCGGTTTGTACCAAATTTACTTAAATGCTCTATTCTTGAATTTACCACTTTCCCCGCCATAAGTTATATACGATGTGTGTGCCCAGCATGGGCATCTGATATCGAAGATACCAAAATATTCCAGAGGGTGGAAGTCCCTTATGCGCGGGGGTAACGTCCCGAAGCATTAGCAAGTCGCAAGTCCCGTAAGTACGGGATGAAGGAAGCTAGCCTGCAAACCCCGGTTCCAACTTACAGGAACTGGATACAGAGGCCAGACAGGCCGGATAAGGCAGCACAGCGTACTGACGTCCCAAGGATGGGAAACCATCAAGTGCCTATCTGGTAGATTCAGAGGATATTGGGGGAAGGAATATGCTCTTACCTGGGGAGATCTCTGGATGTCTTGAACATCGAAGAGAAGTCAGCAGAGGTCATATTAGCTACTGGAGACAAGCCCTGAAATACAGTGAAGTATTCAAAGTTGGTGAAGGACTAAACGTATTGTGAAGTGAAAATTGGATAAGGAGCCTATCTTTAGGCTTATCTTTCTCCAGATAGGCTTCGCATTTGAGACAGCTATTAAAACAGCATAATCGATAAATATTGGAATCATCTTTTGTGTTTGACACTTAAAGAGGATCTTTTGGCATGTAACTGTACTTTTATGATTTGTGTTTGGCTATTTTTTTGGGTATGCTATTAATATCTATGCTAATAGCTTGTAATAAAAATTGTATTCCTAAAATAATTGGTAAAGCTGCGACCATTATTGTCCCAGCATTATTTGCTGTATTCTCCAAATTTCCTATTATCCATCTATAACATCCGAAAAACAAACCAAATAAAATTAGGGGAATAGAGATGAGAAAATAGATTGAAGCCATATTAAAATCATAAATATAGTATTTGTAAAAAATTCTTTTTGCTAATCCTTTTAATAGTTTAAAAGGGAAGTTTAGAATAATTTTTTTTATATTCATATTACTAGTCTCATTTTCATAAATTGCAGAAAGAGGAACATCTTCAACGACCATATTTATAAGGCTTAAATTTATCAGCATGTCTGTCTCAAAAAAATACCTACTATCAATTTTATCGAAGTTTAATTTAGATAAAGAATATTGAGAAATAGCGAAATAACCATTTGTTGGGTCCATGATATTCCAATATCCAGAAGCAGCTTTTGTAATAAATGATAGGATGCTATTACCGAAAAGTCTAATTTTCGGCATTCTTTTGAGTGCTTCAAAATCATTGAATCTGTTTCCTTTAGCGTAATCTGCACGATTATCTAGTATGGGTTGAATAAGTGAAGGGATGTTATATGGATCCATTTGACCATCACCATCCAGTTTAATAATGATGTCGCTTCTTAGCTCTAGAGCCTTTTTGAATCCACTAATGACAGCTCCACCGACTCCTCTATTTTTCTGATGTTTTATTAAATACATGTTTTTTCGCCCTATTTCCATAGCAATATTTCCAGAATTCTCTGGGCATGCATCATCTACAATAATAATTGAATCAACAAAATCAGGTATTGAAGAAAGAACCTTTTTAATTTGTTTAGAAACTTTGTAACAAGGAATTACAACGGCTATTTTTTTATTTGACTCCATAGAATTCTAATATCATACATTTTTAATCGTTTTTTTAGCTATAAATATTTCAAAGAATACAAATGGAAATAAAAGCTTTTTTATGGAAGTTACTTCCATACAAGAAGCAAAAGATTTTTTAATCTTTGAAATATTGGTTACGTGGTAATCTCCTGTAAATCTATTTCCTGCAATTTTTCTCCCTATTTTATAAAGAAAGTTTTCCGTTGGACCAGAAACTACAATTAGACCTTTAGGAGCAGGCAGTTTATAGAACAACTTTATATATGGTTCTAGATCATCAATATGTTCCAAAACGTCCATAGCATAGATTATGTCAAAAGAGTTGTTTATAAGCTTCTTATCAAGGATATCTCCTTCAACAAAATCGATATTCAATGGAAACCTAATCGTGTTTTTTAGTAAATTAAGCGGGGTAAATTCTATGTCGCAACCTGTAATCTCATGATTATTCTTTGCAAGCATATAGCTTAATACTCCTGATCCGCAGCCAAAATCAAGGATTTTATTTTTTACTCTACCATTGAGGTTAGCATATTTGTAAGCTATTTTTATTCGTGCCCAAAACAGCCAATCAATCAATGGATTTTTATGTGAATATGGTGGTAATGCAGCCTCTCCGATTTCGTAGCTATCATATGCTGCAACCACTTTTTTAAATGCAGATTTGAATCTTCTTTTAGAAGTGCTGAAAATGCCAATCTTATTATTGCTGAATATTGCTGTCATCATCGTAAGCGGTTCCTGATACTTTCCAAATCTGATATTGAGGAGAATTAAGAAAAACAGGCTCAAAATATGGTGATTTCTCATGCATTAAATAAAGCCTAACAAGGGTTGTATTAGCCATTTCTGGGGACATAGCAGCTCCAAATCCTATTTTTTTAATCCATTGAAATACAATGTTTTGGCCAAACGGACTATCTCCAAATGTTTTTGATGTTGTCTCTATTCCATTGAAAGTTGATAGCGATTGAAAATATTTATTCTGATTATAATACTTGCCAATACCTGTATTAGTATCAATAATAATTTCATTATTTATTATTTGTGAACCTTGTTCTCGGAGTTCACTAAAGGATAGGAAAAGTGGAAGCCCTATTGTTTGCTTCGTTATTAAATCTGAATTCCCTTGCTTGAACCAAGCAGCTGTTTGTGTCATTTTATAATGAAAAAACACATAGATATCTTTAGATTGTCGGGGAAACAAAAATGATAGCCAATCCTCTGAGCTAGTCAAATTATTTGTCTTAGGAAGTAGATTGTTTTGTTGCAAAGTCACTAACCATGTTAGTGCTTTCGAAGGTTCATAAGAGAAAACTGTTTTTATAAACTCAAAAGTTTTTTCTTTGCTTGAAAAAGCATTATATAAGATTTTCATCCCTTTTACTCCGTGCTTATTATAAAAACGCATAAAATTGGCCGATACAGCTAGGTTATTTGATGCTAGTGGAAAGGATGCATAATAGTATATTTCGCCATCGCTAAATTCGCCGTCTGCAAATGTGCCTCTATCTAGGTAGTAGCGTATCTGATATCCTAAATCCCAGTCTGTCCAAATATTAGCTCCTTTAGGAGTATATTTTTCTAGAGCCGTTAATAATGTTGCATTTTCAATCATATCTGATTTTGCATATTCGTCGGTTATAATTTTATAAGTGCTGGTAATACCAATTATTGCAATTAGAAAAGTGATAGCGATAGCTAAGTTCGGCTTTATTTTCTTATTAAAAGTGAATAATATTTGAACGAAATACCCAATACCTAATGCTAAAATAGGAGCAGAAAATATAATAAATCGATTTCCCGCGAAGAAAGGTACTATAGCTAGGGCTATTGGAATTAAAAAAAATAGTACTTTTAATTTTAGTTTCCAACATAGTATAACTAATCCTATTAACATTCCAACTAAAATAAAAGTATTATTCGAAGTGTATTGTATAAAATAGTCTAGATTTACGGCGCCTAACTCTGAAACAGATATGTTTTTTGGAAAATCAGAATCTGCTGAGGTAAACAATAAGTTGATGTAGGATTGTATCTCATTACCAACAAAATATACACTTACTAAAATTATAACTCCTAAGACACTGTATTTAAAAAAATTTCTTTTGGTCTTATAAAAGAAGATCAATGCTACTGATAGAGGAACCAATGCAGATACTACAACAATACTTTTAGCAGTATCCCACCAGATAAAGAAGAGAAAGAAACTTAAAAGACCAAGTCCAAAATATATGTACCGTTTATTGTCTTTTATCTCGGCAAAACTAAAAAATAGATAACTATTTAATAGCACAAATACTACATTCAAACAATCTGTATCAAAAACACCAATTCGTGTACGAATGACGTAAGTCAAGGAAATAATAGAAAATAATGCGGCGCTTAGTGCAGCGGGTTTGTTAAAATGTAATCTACGACTAAGTGCATAAATCAATGGAGCTAATAAAGATGCCAAGAAAATGGGTAAAAAAATGGCAATGTTTGGAATAGTTATACCTGTTAAATTACTTATTGAAACTGCTATAAGAGCTAAAAGGGGAGGGATTGTAGGAGTTTTGACTCCATCAGGAATTCGTCTCTTTTCTTGATGATTATCATACTTTCCCTGCTGTAATTCTTTGGCAATTTGCAGGTAATAATAGCAGTCAGTTTGAGCCATTTGATATTCACCTTGATATTGAAATTGTGGTTGGTTTTTTTTCCAAACAAAAAAATCTTCATAACGCAAAAAAATAGCAAACAAAACTATGAATATTAATAGAAGTCTTGAAAGCCAGATTGCATTGTGTTGGTTTTTATTTAAAGATATTTCTTCCGAAGGTGTTTTGGGAAGTTTGTTAGCTACCTTTTTCATTTATTTTGACTTTTTAATTATATTATGATTATTAGAAGAAACAGGAGAAGGAGAATAGAAAGGTTCTGCAATTGTCGCACCAAGAGTAACTCCCATTTCAGTCTTATTTTTAAATTCACATTTAGTTACTTTTATTTTTCCAAAGTCAGTACCAGGAACCAAAAAGCCTTCCTGAATACCAGCATATTCTGAATATCTTCTTCCCCATTTAGTTTTAAATTCGCCTTCGGACATTCCACCATCAATATCAACATTTGTTGCGTCACTTTTGAATTCAGTATATTGTTCTGTACAAATTTTTGAATAATTACCCTTTAAGCTGTCAAAGTTCATAAAGAATTCTTCAACATTTTTAATTATCCATTGTTTAGCTAACTCTACATTTTCATCTTTACCTAACTCCTTTTGTTTTCCAATTTCTATTTCAGAAATATTATTCTGTTGTTGATTATCGGCGTGTTTGCAAGACAAAATCATCGATAATATAGAAATGCAAATTAGTATCTTTTGCTGAATTCAAATTTTAATTGCAACAGTTTTACAAATGTATTCTCTAGGAGTTAAATATCCAAGACATTTTCTTGGTCTATTATTAAGGCTGTTTTCTATTCTTTTTAGTTCATAGGTTTCAAAATTTCTGCTAACGGTTTGCAGCTACCCGAAGGGCGGGATTTTTAGTTCTAAACTTCATTCAAAGCACTGAACTTTCGGCTTGCACAAATGTGTCTTCGGAGCCGAAACCCCGCCTATTGCCAATTTGCTGTTATAAGTAGGCGGCTCTATGCCCATTGTTGCTTAATCTTGTATTTCTTGAGTCCTTTGTCTTTTGTGATCAGTGTCAAGTTTTCTGCAAGTGCTTGAGATACTATCAGTCTGTCAAATGGATCGCTATGATGTCCTGGCAATAATGAAAGAGTCAATAAATGCTCATTTGAAATTTGAATTACTTCGATTTGATTTCGGTCTGCATATTCAAACAATTCTTCCAAGGAAATATTTAGTGTCAATTTTCCAATTTGGTGTTTGATTGTTATTTCCCATAAACTTGCTACGCTCAAAAAACAATATTCACCAATGTCTTTTATTTTTGCTTTAACACTTTCAGGTAGTTGTTTGTCACCAGCTACAAACCAAAGAAATGTAGGCGTATCAAGTAAGTATGCCATTAAATATAATCTTTAAAAATGTCTAATGGTTCGTCAAAGTCTTTAGATAGTTGAATTTTACCTTTAGCATATCCAAATTCTCTTGATTTAACTGTCACTTTTTTCTTATTTTTCATTTTAAGAAATGCAACAAAGTCAGCCACTTCTAGTCGAAGCGAGACTGGTAATGATTCTATTTCTATTTTAAGTGATGAGTTAGTCATTTCACAAATTTACAAAAAAATCCTTTCGATATTCGTGTCTGTCTAAAATTTTTGTGGCCGCTTACTTATAACGTTTTGCAGATTGTCGATGGGCGGGCTTCTCAGCATAAATGTTAGTTCGGAGAACTGAACTTTCTGTTACCACAAAACTGTCAAGCGGAGACAAAACCCCGCCTATTGCCAATGTGCTGTTATGCCCAGTATTTAAATTGATCTATCATAAAGTTCCTTCCATCGAAGGTCAGTCTGTTGATCAACCCAATGGTTTGTTTTATATCCTCCATTCCTTACATTTTGATTAATAAATCGACCAAGTCCAGGAGTATATTGAATAGAATTATTTGAGTTTATATTTGCATATACACCATCAGACAGTTTAAAGACACCATTTAATCCCTTGAATGAGAAACCATCTATGTTACCTGATGGAACTTGACCATATTCAAGAACAGATAAACCGCTGTTTTCGCCGATTATATAAACTTGTAGATTGCATTGGTTTTTAATTAACCGACCTCCTTTTGCAACATCAATTAATTGCAATGCGCTACCAATAATAATACCTATACCTAAGGATAGCGCTATGGGATTTTCGTCCCCACGTTTAAAAACTATTCCAGACCCAACGGCTAGACCGAATGCAAATCGTGTGTAAGGATCAAGGCTTGATTCAGTCAACTTTAACATTGAATAAGACATCCCAGCTGAAATTGCTGTTATTGTTTTGTTTTTCATTTTTTCTTTTTGCTACTAAAATTACAAATACTTTGCCGAATATAATTTGTGATAATTTGTCTTAATATTGCCTATAACGTTTTGCAGATTGGCGATGGGCGGGCTTTTTAGTACAAAAGTTAGTTCGGAGAACTGAACTTTCTGCTATCACAAAACTGTCAAGCGGAGACGAAAAGCCGCCTATTGCCAATGTGCTGTTATGGGCTGGTTTACTTGTGTCATCGATTTGAAAACTTATAAAGTTTATTATCTCCAATAATTGTTTGCCGCAGCTATTGTGGCAAATTCAGTCGCTACAGTTTGTCCAATAGCAATTAGTAAACCTGGGTCTTCTGCGTACTCAGGACGCATTTTTTCTCTCTTTTCAGCATCAGGTTGGGTGATTTTGATGATTAGTCTTGCCATTTTTACAGCTAATTGGCGACCTTCCTCTGGTGTCTTCGTTATTAAAGTGTTGTTTGGCACTAACTGTATTAAATTTTCCATTCTATTTTTTTATTCCCTACTCGTTTGGCTTTTCGGATTTCGCCCCGTTCTTTAGAGTGGGTTCTGGTCTCCACTTTTAAAATTCAATTATACTATTTTTTTGTCACATTGGGTGGTCAGCCATTTGGCTTTCGCAGACCGTTTTGGTTTTAAACTTGCCCATAACGTTTCGCTATGCGCTAAACATTCCCGCAAATCTAAAATAAAAGTAACGCATTGAGATGAAATATTACTAATATTTACCCTTTCTAGCCTATTTGCAAATTTTAGTTAGTTAAAGAACTTGTAAGTTTCTGCAGCTATAAACAATCTGCATTATTTCAAAATACATTCTTAGTATTTCATCTTAATTCACTATCTCCAACAAAAAAACTTCCTCATCAAACCCAACTGTAGATTTTATAAATTCTTGTGGGACTAAGCTAATGAAAAGAACCCTTTAAAATCTAACAATGATATACAAAGTCAATGGAACATTAAAATTCCCATTACTGATATCGAATTTATCGTCTGTTTTG
>JBIKPR010000044.1:0-22210 GCA_044357345.1 Bacteroidia bacterium | reverse complement strand
CTTCAGTTTTTCTAGTTTTCTTAGACTCTTTTTTGTCTTTGTTCGCACGTTTTTCTTTTTTTGCGTTAGACTTACTAGATTTAACCGTTGGTGGCTTTAAACTGTTAATTTCTTTTACCAAATCAACCCCAAATAGACTCTTGTTTTCTGCTAAAACTTCAGCAGTTTTAATATTTACCTGTTGAGTAAACAATCCTTTTGAGCCGTATTTACCACTGCCTAATAAACCCACTACAGCCACATTACCAGTGTTAGGGTTTAGTTTCATCATAGCCGAATAAAAATATTCTCCATTGGCAAAAGTTAAATCAGTTGCTTCGCCATTTGGTCTTATGATTTTCATTACAAGCTTGCTGTTGTTGCCATCTTCATCGCTGTCGATGTCTCCAAATACGTAACGGCTTTTTTTGCCAGTTGATGCCTGTTCAAAACCTAGAATACACATGTTGCCTTCATTGTCGAACGTCTGATCAATAATTTCAGTCGTTCCTTTGCCCATTTTTACATTCTTTCCAACATTAATCAATTTGAAATCAGCATCAATTAACCAATATGAAAAAGTATGGTTTTTTTGCTCTGCCGCTGCTTTTTTCTCTCTTCTGCTTCTAATGATATTTGATCTATCGGCGGTTATAAGCATTTTTGAAAAATCATCTGTGATACTAACTTTAAAGATACAACTAATTCTAGTTTCCTTTTGAGTAATCATGGTTTCGCCAATTTTATATGGTTTGCCTACAGGTGCGAAATTTTTTAACTCATACATTTGAGCGAATAGATATTGCTTGCGTGTTTTTCTGTTGTTAAAATAAAATAATGCACACAGTTTGTCGCCAAAGCGGCCAATTTTTAGGGTTTGTACATCTTTGCCTTCAAATTCTGCTGGTATAGTTACCACAGACTTTACATTCATTTTAGCATCTAATTTGAATATTTTAAAGTCATATTTTAGTTTATTGCTAAAACCAAAAAAAGTGGTGTATGCTCTGTCTCCTTTTTGAGCAACTACATAATAGTTGTCTCCTATTTTGATTGCATTTTGATAGAAATAGGGCCTGTCTTTTTTTTCAGGTCTAAATTCAGTTCCTGTAAGCTCTTTTATAGCATTGTTTTTTTGAGAAAAAACATTTGAAATGCATAATGCGCAAAGTAGTAATAATAAGTTTTTCATCTGTTTTTTAAAGTAATATGCCAAAAGATAAATCAAACTGCATAGTAATTTGATTGTGTTTCACGTCAATTTTAGTAATTATGCTTTTCGAGTTAACATCATCCCATGTGTATTGATTCAATTTTTTAATATTGTCTTGGTTTACGCCAAAACCAAGTTCCATACCAAATGTGAATCGTGATCCGAATTGTCTTTGATTACCCCAGACTAAAAACAAAGATTTATAAGAGCAAGCAACATCAGATTGTGTTGCATATGTATCCATAATTGTGCTAGGAACATATAAATTAAAATCAGATTTAAATGAACGTGTATTTAATTGAAGACCAATATATCTTCCATGATTGATATATTTTCCATATTTGTAATATTTGGGAAATATGCTAAATCCAATTCCGTTTTTAGATGCAATATATTCTGTTCCAAAAGGTGCATTAAAATTTGCCTCTCTGTATTCTTCCCAGATTGCACTTTTATTGATTTTAACATTTGCCCCTAATTCTAGGCCGAATTTTTCTCCGAATTTTCTTTCAAAACTGGCTCCCATATAGCCCATGAATGCTGGAGCTAAACGAATTCTAATTAAGTTGTTTACACCTTTAACTCTTCCATCATTTAAGAATGTACTGATGTTTTTGTCTGGCTCGTCACCTTTTGTTTTAGACTTTTGCCCATTGGCATTGAGTATGGCGACAACAAATAGCATGGCTAGAAAAATTTTATTTGTCATGCAACAAAAATAGGGATATTTTTTTTGATACCTAGTTGTTTGCTCTTTAGCTATCCAAAGGAAAGGTATTGTTCCCGAATGCATAAGTTTTATTTTTTGCTTTAAAGGTAAAAAATAGATTGTTTTCTTTTTGTTAATTTTTAAGATTGCTTTTGATTCCAAATCTTAACTATTAGATTTGCCTACAATAATGAATTTAGTCAAACACATACCAAATATGGTTACACTTGGCAATCTTGCCTGTGGCACCTTAGCAATAGTAAATATCTTCAATGATGAACCAAAAACGGCGGTTTACCTTGTGTTGTTGGCTGCTGTTTTAGATTTTTTCGATGGCTTTTTAGCTAGGTTGTTGAAAGTAAGTGGCGAATTTGGTAAACAATTGGATTCAATGGCTGATTTGGTTACGTTTGGCATAGCGCCTTCTTGTTTGCTGTATTCATTGTCATATAATATCGATGGTGTTTATCGGTATTCTTTTTTGCTTTTGGCCGCGTTTTCTGCCTATAGATTGGCTAAGTATAATTTGGATACACGTCAAACATCAACTTCATTTATAGGCGTACCAACACCTGTTACAGGAATCACTGTTATGTCTTTAGCAATGTTGGATGGTGGATTTTTCTATGAACTAATTTTTGATTATCAATATGGATTTTTGATTTTTTCAGCTATAGCCTCATATTTATTGATAAGCGAAGTAAAAGTACCTTCAAATAAGCTTAAAAAGGGTCCTTTTTCTAATTACTATCAGCATATTTTCTTATTGGCTACTGGTGTTATTTTAATAATATTTTTTCAATGGCTTTCTGTACTTATATTTTATGCTTTTTATGTTTTGTCATCTATTATAATTAATTTCGCAGCAAAAAAATCATCATGAAATTTTCTGTAGAAATAGAAGTAATGCCTCGTAAAGAGCTTTTGGATCCTCAAGGAAAAACTGTTACAGTTGGCTTACACAATGTTGGATTCACTAGCATAGATAACGTGAGAGTTGGCAAATGCATCACCTACCAAACCACGGCGTCAACAGAACAAGAAGCTTTGAAAGAAGCAGATGAGGCAAGTAGAAAATTACTTGCTAACTTGGTTATGGAAAGCTATTCCATAAAGGTAACCCCAATTTCTTAATATCATGCTCGATCTTGCCATTATTGGTGGGGGTGCTGCTGGTTTTTTCGCTGCTATAAATGCCAAAACAAGGCATCCCAATTTAAAGGTAGAGATTTTCGAAAAAAGTAAAACCGTACTTGGTAAGGTTAGAATTAGCGGTGGAGGTCGTTGCAACGTAACCCACGCTTGCTTTGAAAATCGGTTATTGGTTTCTTTTTATCCAAGAGGGAATAAAGAACTATTATCTGTTTTTGAACGATTTAACACCAAGGACACCGTCAAATGGTTTGAATCTAGAGGAATAGTCCTTAAGTCAGAAGTGGACGGCCGCATTTTTCCTATTAGCGATAACTCTGAAACCATTGTAAATTGTTTTTTGGATGAATGTGATGAATTAAAAATTCCGATTAAGACTTTACGAAGTGTTAAATCCATTGAAAAAAACGGAGTTTTTCAATTAAATATTAACGACGAAATAGTTGAAGCCCGACAAGTATTGGTAGCTTCGGGTAGTAGTGATAGTTTTTGGCAGATATTAAAAGGAATGGGACACCATATTATTGAGCCTGTTCCATCTTTGTTTACATTTAATATTGACAACGATTTTATTGCCGATTTGATGGGTCTAAGTGTACCCAAAGCAAGTGTAAAATTGTTGTTGAGTAAACAACAATTAAAAGAGAGTAAGTTGTCTCAATCTGATTTAACACAAACTGGTCCATTGCTTATTACCCATTGGGGTTTGAGTGGTCCTGCTATTTTGAAGTTGTCATCTATTGCCGCACGTGTATTGAATCAGTTGCAGTATAGATTTGAAATTTCAGTTGGCTTAAGCAATTTGAAACTTGAGGAAACACTTGATTTATTGTTAAAAGTAAAATCTGAACACCCTAAAAAACAAGTTGTTAATACACCCTTGTTTAATATTCCCCAACGTTGGTGGCAAAGAATTCACAGTTTAACCTTTGTGAATACATTTAACACTTGGTCGGATGTGTCAAAAAAAGATTTGTTAAAGTTTGCTGAAAATTTATCAGACTTTCATTTAGAAGTACATGGAAAAAGCACATTTAAAGACGAATTTGTTACTGCTGGTGGAATAGATTTAAAAGAAGTAGACTTTAAAACCATGCAAAGTAAAATTGTTCCGGGACTCTATTTTGCTGGTGAAGTTTTGAATATAGATGCACTAACAGGAGGCTTTAATTTCCAAGCAGCTTGGAGCGAAGCCTGGGTTATAAGTGAAAGTTTATATTAAAAAATGGGCACTATTTCTAGTACCCATTTCTTAATTTAATAAATTACTATCAATTGTTATTTGTAGAGCTTTCATATCTTGCTCTGCTATTAAACCCGAATGAAATTCCAAATCTGTAACCATTGCTGCTAGGAACAAAATAGGCATTAACTGGTATATTCAATTTTCCTGATTTAAAAGTCTTGCCCAAGGCAAAAACAAATGATGGGTGAAAAGAGAAATTGCCCCTACTGTCCATTCTGTTTTCAATAAATGGCATACTGCTCATTGAACTAGTATCTTTTGCTAAATGCCAATTGTTTTGATTGTCATAAAATCCGTTCGCAGATTTTGTAATTGACAATGAAGGCCCAAATGCAAACTCCCAACCATTTTGATTGTTTCTCATTCCATTTAATATTGTTATGCTAGGTATAAATAGTCCTTGGTCTAGGCCTGTAAGCATTGGAACTACTTCAAACAATGCTTGAAAATTTCCTTGATTTAAATATTGTTTCTCAAATTGATATCCAAATTGAAACATTAATGGCATCGCCGCAAAACCACCTTCTTTTTTTGGAGCAGCTAAAATTGTTGCTGTGTTTCCTGTAAAAAATGTTAAACCCATTCGTGGCCCATCCGCTCTCAAGCGATTGGTGTATGGATTGTTTCTTTGTTCATCAAATATAAAACTTTTGGTTAATGTATTGACCTCTTCTGTGTTGTTAGGAATAGCATACATTTCATTGAGTGTTATTCGAATCATCGTTGGGATAGATAGCGGAAGATTTAAAAATTCTTTAACAATTTCTTTGTCATAAGCTTTTGTTTTGGTGTCATAGACCTTAAAAATAACAACGATTCTATCTGCCACCATTGAAATACTTCCTGTAAATACCTTTTCACATTCTAGTTTTTTTGCAATTTCATCAATACAGAATGTGCTAAAGCAATTGTCATATTTCAAATTATCTCTTTTCGCAATATATTCAAGGTCATATGGGTCAATTAAAGAGTAGATGTTTAATTTACCTAGTTCTAATCTGGTTAGGGCGGTGACAGAAGAAGCTGTTGTGTTAGCGCCTGCAGATTGCATTATGCTTTTGGTGTCAATTTCAATCAAAGCAACTTTTGTTTTTAGATTGTTTTGAGATAAGACATTGAAAATATTTAACATTACAAAAAAAGTGAAAGCGAAAGTGAATTTAGTATTCATGATTGTTTAAAATTTATTGAGGCAAAATTGGTATACTTTTGAAAATACATTTTATTTAATAATCATTTGCTATGGCTTGGACTTATCTAATATTAAATATTTTAGATTGTATTAAGGCATTTTTAGGCGCTGTTTTTGTGATTTTTAATTGTATTTTTTGTATAATTGCAATAAATAATAATCTAAATGCACACTTATGGCAAAAATTAATACTAATTATCAAGAAAAGTGGAATGAAATTTTAAGCCAACATGTGCCAAGCAATCTTTCACTGGCCCGAGAAATAAGCGAATTACTAGAAGTTAGTCTTGACAGTGCTTACAGGAGATTAAGAAATGATACTGAGTATACGTTAGCCGAGGCTGCTAAAATTGCCAATCATTTTAATTTGCCTTTAGAAGCTTTGAACAATGAATTGCATTCGGTTGTTAGCTTCAAGACAAATGAGTTAAATAATAATATAGAAACCTACGAACATTATTTGGAGAACATGTTAGCCAATGTTAAGAAAATGACTCAGTTTCAGAGTTCGCATATATATTTTGGTGCTGAAGATATTCCTGTATATTATCACTACAGCCAAGAGAATCTAATGCGTTTTAAAATCACCTATTGGTTAAAATCTTTAATGATGGTCAAAGAATTTCAGAGTAAAAATTATGGTGAAATAGAAATATCTGAAGGGATTCTGTCTTTGGCACGTGAAATTTTTAATACATTTTCCAAATTAGATTCAACGGAGATTTGGACTACAGAAACAGTAAAAAGTACAATAAAGCAAATTCAATTTTATTGGGATGCAGGTTTTTTTAACACAATAAACGAGGCAAATGATGTGGCTGATGACTTAACTCTAGCAATGCAGCAAATACAAAAGCAAGCTGAAAAATCTTATAAGTTTTCCAGCAGTGGATCTATGGTTAATTCAAAGTATCAATTGTTTATCAGTGATGTAATGATTGGTACCAATAGTATTTTGGCGAAAACTGATAATATTTCGGCCTCTTACATCAGTTATAGTACATTTAATTTTATGTCTACTAACAATATTGGTTTTAATGCACAGAATGAACAATGGATGAATAATCTAATTGCCCGTTCAACATTAATCAGTGGTGTTTCAGAAAAACAAAGGAATCAATTTTTCAAAGGCGTTTACAAACAAATTAACGAATTAAAGCAGTATTTCATAGAAAATTTATAGAAGCCGTTTTAAATCTTTCCAATATTTCTTTCCAAATTAATTTTTAGATAAAGAGAGTAACTGTATTGGAATCTTCCATATTCTTTGTCATAAAATGGCTCTAGTCTGAAGTCTAAAAACATTCCTTTTTTCAGAGCTTGTGTGTACATCAATCGCGACATAATCATATGTCTATATTGTCTGTGCTCATATACATTGTAGTAATTGTAGTTGTTGTAAATCTGTGTTCCAACTGGTGATTGGTATTCACGACCAGCCCAATAATTAAACATTAGTTCAATTCCTTTATGCATGAATGATAAGGTATGCCAAGTGGCATTACCGTTCTTAAAAGGTTGGGTAATATTTGGTGAAAAATCTTCACAGTGTAGCCAATAGTTTTCTGTCTTAATGGTAACACCATTCGAAGATTTAAAGTATAGTTTAGCGCCTATGGCTGTATTCACCCTAGAATATATGGGCGTTGGATTTCCATTAAGTTGGCCGCCTCTGTGCGCTAAGGTTAACTGAAATGGAACCGAAAAAAAGATTTTTTTATTATTGACCAATTGTTTCTCTGATAATATTCCCACAGTAAATTTCTCTTGATTTTTGCTGGTTCTATAGGTTGGCTCATTCCAAACCAAAAAGTTATTGAAATAAAAGGTTTTGCTTTTGTAAATCCCTTGCATTCCATTTTCAATTCTATTGGTAATGGCCCTGTCAATATTGTACATTGGTTCAATAAAACCGTAATTTGTTGTGCCTTGAAGCATGCCTAAATTATACCTCCATTTGTTTTTGAATATTGAAACACTAAAAACCGGTTGCACTGAAACTAGTCCTGTGCTACCGTAATCTTGTCGGGCTTGTAATCCTCCTTTCAGCATGACATCTTGGTAAGGCTGGTAACTCAAGTGGGCTTGGAACATTGAACCAAAAAATGTTTGTCCTTTTTCGATCAAATCAAAATATTCCGTATTTCTATAGTAATTAAACAATTCTATATTTAATTTTAAAGTTTGGGTATCGCCCTTCATGAGGGTGTCTTTTTGGTCAAATACTTCGTTTCTTAACTGAGCGTTTAAATTGATAATGACACCAAAGAACAATAAACTAATAATTGTTTTTATTTTCATTTTTAACATGGTTTGAATAGGTTTTCAAATGTAATAATTTGGAACGATTATTGAATTCTATTGATTAAATTCCTTTTAATGATGAATATTAAGCCATTTTATCTAAGTCTAACTTTACTAAGTTCCTTGGTGTTAACAGGGGCTGTATTGAGTTCTTTCACTATTGAATCTTCAATTTCATCAAGCAATGCTGAAGATGTTTTTAAATACAGAAAAATCATAAATAGCGCTTTTACCAATAATGAAAAACTTGAATTTCGAGTTCATTATGGCTTAATAAATGCAGCATCAATTGTTTTTGAAGTGGGACCTGCGCTGGTTCAAAAGTATGATCGAAAATGTTTTAATATAAAAGCTGAGGGTAAAACACTTAAATCATTTGATTGGGCTTATAAGGTAAGGGATAGGTTCGAGACTTATATTGATGCAGAAGCGATGGCAGCAATAAGTTATAACAAAAGTGTTCAAGAGGATAAATACACCGACAATGATTTGGTGACATTTAGA
Source organism: Bacteroidia bacterium (assembly GCA_044357345.1). Lineage (GTDB taxonomy): Bacteria > Bacteroidota > Bacteroidia > NS11-12g > UBA955 > JABMMZ01. The sequence goes on along the minus strand of JBIKPR010000044.1, from coordinate 13,911 downwards.
CATAATTCAAAGAAATTATTTGGGGTAAAAGGTATTTTGGATATGCCAGTGTATACCCATGATGTTATTTCATCAATTTACTATGTTAGAAATATTGATTTTTCTAAGTCGAAAGTAGGAGATAAGTTTCCCTTGGATGTTTATTTGGATAATAAAATTTATAATTTGGGATTCAAGTATGCAGGGAAAGAGACAATTGCTACTGATATTGGCAAAGTAAAATGTATAAAATTGGTGCCAACTTTAATTGTAGATAGGGTTTTTAAAGACCAAGATGACATGACCGTTTGGATCAGTGATGATGAAAATAAAATACCTGTTCGCGTAAAAGCAAAAATTATGGTTGGCTCAATAAAAGTAGACCTTACCTCTTACAGTGGTTTAAAAAATGAATTTAAAGCACTGGTTAAAAAATAAATCAGTTTATCGTATAACTTGTTCCATCTTTTCCGTCTTTAAGTTCAATTCCAATTGAAGATAGTTCATTTCTGATTTGATCTGAAACACTGTAATTTTTCTGAACTTTTGCTTCATTTCTCATTTTAATAAGCAGATTCATTAGGCAATCAATTTTATCTGAATTAACTTCTTTTTCTATTTTTAAACCCAGAATATCAAAGACAAAAGAATTGTAATTTTTTTGTAAAATTTCAAGTTCATAGACCCCGATTTTCAAATTTCCTGCGGCAATATTGTTGATTGTGCTAACCATTTCAAAAAGATTGGCTATTAGAATTGGCGTGTTTAAATCTTCATTGATTGCATCATAACATTTTTCAATCATTTTGTTGACGTCTATCTCATTTATTTCATTTGGCACCAGTGATTTTAGGCTTCCTGATGCAATCAAGAGTCTGCTTAAGCCCTTTTCTGAAGCTTGCAAGGCGGCATTGCTAAAATCTAAAGTTCCACGGTAATGGGCCTGTAAAATAAAAAACTTAAGCGTCATTGGAGAATAGGCTTTCTCTAAAAGGGCATTTTTCCCAGAGAAGAATTCGTCAATTGATATCCCGTTATTCAATGATTTTGCCATTTTTTGACCATTCACAGTTATCATATTATGGTGCATCCAATATTTTGCTGGTTGTTGGCCTCCGCATGCTATTGACTGTGCAATTTCAGATTCATGGTGTGGGAACAATAAATCCATACCACCACCGTGTAGGTCAAATGTTTCACCTAAATATTTTTTGCTCATTGCAGAACACTCAATATGCCAACCTGGAAATCCTTTTCCCCATGGGCTGTTCCACTGCATTATATGCTCTTCTCCAGCTTTCTTCCAAAGTGCAAAATCATTTGAATTTATTTTTTCGTCTTGTCCCTCTAAGGTTCTGGCTTCATTGCCGGCACCAGCTATTAAGTCTTCAATTATTCTGCCAGATAGTTTACCATAATTATGATGTTTGCTGTAATTTATGACATCGAAGTAAACAGAACCATTAACCACATATGCAAACCCATTGTTGATGATTTCTTCTATCATCTCAATTTGCTCAATAATATGCCCACTTGCTCTAGGTTCAATAGATGCGGGCAAAACATGCATTGAATGTAACATTTGGTGGTAACTATCGGTGTAAAATTGAGCGATTTCCATTGGCTCTAATTGCTCCAATTTAGCCTTTTTAGCAATTTTATCTTCTCCAGCATCGGCGTCATTAACCAAATGACCAACATCGGTGATGTTGCGAACAAATCTGACCTGGAACCCTAGATGCTTTAAATATCTATGTAAAACATCAAAAACAACTGGACCACGTGCATGACCCAAATGGGGAAATCCATATACAGTAGGACCACAAACATAAATACCTACAAAGGGGGCTTTTTGTGGTTCAAATAGCAAGGTTTCACGCTTGTAAGTATCGTATATTTTTAGAGCTGTCATGTCTTTTTAAAGAATGCAAAACTAACAAAAAAAAATCCTATTTTTGTAAACTTATTAAATTTATGACATTCAATATGAGACGAATTGCATTGCTGGCAATACTGCTTCAACCAACCTTGTTTTTGCTAGCTGGTAAACCAACAAAAGACACCACTTTATTTAATTTTGGTAATAAAACTGTTACAACAAAAGAATTTTACAAAGGATTTTCTAAAAATAAAGACAAGGGGTATGTTTCAAAAGCCTCCGAAGTGGACGAATATTTGGAACTTTATAAAAAATTCAAATTGAAGGTTCAGGATGCATACGACCAAGGTTTGGATACTGCCGAAGAATTTAAAACTGAGCTTGCGACATACAGGAAGCAAATTGCAAAACCATATTTAACAGATAAAGTTGTCAATGAGCAATTGGTTAATGAGGCCTATGAGCGCATGAAATACGAAGTAAAGGCGAGTCATATTCTGGTTGTTGTTAGACCATTTGCATCAGCTCAAGACACACTTTTAGCTTTAAAAAGAATCATTTCAATAAAAAACAAGATCGACAGTGGTTTATTTAGTTTTGAAAATGCTGCCGTTGAGTACAGTGAAGATCCATCTGCCCCAAGTAATCAAGGAAGTTTGGGTTACTTTACCGCTTTTCAAATGATTTATGAGTTTGAAAATTATGCATTCAATACTGCAGTAGGTAAAATATCGAAAATATTTAGAACGGAATTTGGATACCACATCGTTAAGGTTATGGATAAGAGACTTTCTAAGGGAGAGATATCCGTTCGTCAAATTAAGATTGAAATGAATCCAAATCCAAGTCAGGAGGAAGTTTTAGAAGCCGAAGCAAAAATCAATGAAGTGTACAAAAAGCTTCAAAGTGGAGAGAAGTTTGTGTCTTTGGTTCAACAATATTCTGAAGATGCATCTAGTGTATTGAAAAATGGCGAATTACCTCTTTTCTCAATGACAAGTGTTAGATATCCTGAAAATTTTAAAAACACTGCTTTTAGTTTGTTAAAAGACGGGGATTATTCAAGCCCAATTCAAACTGCAAATGGTTTTCATATCTTGCAAAGAATAGCCTTGAAACCGATAGATTCTTTGCATAAAATTAAAGGAAGCATCTTGAATAAAATTAGCCGTGACAGCAGACAATACAGAAATACACTTGCTTTATACGGAAAGGCTAAGAAAATGTATAAGTTTAAGGAGAACAAAAAGTACAACACTTTATTGGTGAAAAATATTGACACTTCTCTTTTGCTTGGATACTTAGAAGAGGATACCATTAAAATGAAATCACCGGCATTTGCTACAACTTTGTTTGCCCTTACAAAAGCTAAAAAGTCATATTCAATCAAAGATTTCGCTAAATGGCTTTTAGAAGTTCAGAAGCCAAGCAATACCAAATCTATGTCTAGTGTTCTTGAACAATATTACCAAGCATATAGAATGCAAATCATAATGGACTATTATGAAAATGATTTGGAAAATACCAATGATACATTTGCTGCCCTATACAAGGAATACAAAGAAGGAATATTACTCTTCACCCTAACCGATAAGAAGGTTTGGAGTAAAAGTGCCGAGGATACTGTTGGTTTAAAAAACTACTACAATGCGCATTCTACCCAATACAATTTTAAAGATAGATATGAAGCAACCATCTACAGATGTGGAAATAAAGCAATTGCAGAGAGTTTAAAGAAGGATTTAGAGAGTGGTTTAACGATGGATTCAATTCTAAAGAAAAACAACCGTTCAAATCCATTAAATGTTTCAAATCCAATGACAGGTAAATATGAGCAAGGTAATAACCAATATGCTAATTTGATTTTCACATCAGGATTAAGTAGTCAAAAATATTTGATTTTAGAAGATCCAAAATCAGCAGGTGGTTACGTTGTAATTGTAGTTCATAATTTTATTCCTGCTGGCAAGAAAACTTTAAACGAAGCCAGAGGTTCTGTAATGAGCGACTATCAGGCCTCTCTTGAAAAAGAATGGATTCAGGAGCTGTTGGTTAAATATCCAATTGTGCTAAATCAAGCAGCTTATGATTTAATCAAAGCTAGAATGACTGGAAATAAATAGCATTTTGAAGCATCTGTATAAATATATCATCTTAAGCCTAGTTATTATTGGCTTTTATGCTTGCAAGGATAAAAAATCAAGCTCAAAGCAAGAAATCTTGGCAGAGTATAATGGGAAGATTTTATACAAATCAGATATACCTGATGATGTTTGGTTGGCATACAACAATGGCGATAGCAGTGGCTTGTTAAAATCCATTATAGATAAATGGATAGAGAAAACTGCACTATTGGAAGCAGCTGAAAATGCTCTGAGTGATGAGCAGAAGAACAAGGAGCGTCTTATAGAAGACTACAGAAGTTCACTTTTGATTTATGAGTATCAGCAACAATTGGTGAGAGAAAAATTGGATACTGGTGTAACAGATGCAGAGATATTGACGTTCTATGATGAAAATAAAGCTGCTTTTCAGTTGAAAAAGAACATTGTAAAAATTAGATATATAAAAATTGGGAAGCAAAAAGCAGATATTAATAAATTGAAACGTTTGATGCAGAATCCGGGCATTGAAAATGACAATGAGCTTAAATTATATGCTGAAAAACAAGCAGAGAATTTTTATACAGATAGCAATTGGTTGTTTTTAGATGATATCACCAAGGAGATTCCATTAGATGAGAATTATAATCAACAAAGATTTTTGTCAAATAATAAATTTATTTCAATTGAGGAGAATGGGATTTTATATTTGTTATACATCATTGATTTTAGAATTAAGGATGCATTGTCCCCTTTAGAATTCGAAAAAGATAAAATAAAAGACATTATTTTATACCAAAGAAAACTTAAGTTCTTAAAAGATATTCAAAACTCACTTTATCAAAAAGCAAGCAAGGGTGGAGATATCAAGTATTATCTAGACATAAAATGAAATTAATAAAAAGTATTTTAACTTTGGTCATATTTGGTTTAAGTCTGTGTTCAATAAAGGCTCAGCAGAATCAAATAATTGATGAAGTTATTGCAGTGGTTGGAAATACACCAATTTTGCGTTCTGAACTCGATATACTTATATCTCAACTAGATCCTGAACTTGAAGTTACACAGCAAATTCGATGTCAATTGCTACAAAAACTCTTAATTGACAAAATGCTTATACATCAGGCAGAAATTGATAGTTTGCCTTTAAACGATGATGAAGTTAACGACCGTATAGACAATAATATACGTTTTTTTGAGCGACAAATGAACAGTCGGCTTAATGTCGAGAAATACTTGGGAATGAGTATTGCAGAATATAAAAGTCAAATTTTTCCAAAAGTTAAGTCTCAGATGCTTTTAGAGAGAATGGAACAAAGGATTAAAAGCGAGATTAAAATCACACCAAAGGAAGTTAGAGATTATTATAACAAATTACCAGTCGATAGCTTGCCATTTATGTCTTCAGAGGTTGAAGTTGGTCAAGTTGTTATAAACCCAACCCATTCAAAAGAGGCAAAAGAAATAGCACTTGAGCAAATTATTGAATTGCGTTCTCGAATAATGGATGGAGAAAGTTTTTCAAGATTATCAAGTATATATTCTGATGATCCAGGAAGCAAAGTGCAAGGGGGTTTGCTTCCCGAATTTGGCAGAGGCGATATGGTTCCTGAATTCGAGAGAACAGCTTATAAACTAAAGAAAGACAGTATTTCAGAAGTTATTGAAACCAAGTACGGATATCATATTTTGAAATTAATTGATAAAAGGGGCGATAAAGTTATCGTTCGACATATATTAATTAGACCTAAACTAATAGAATCTGACATGGAGTTGACCAGACAAAAAATGGACACTTTATTGTTGAAATTACAAACAGGTACCATTAAGTTTTGTGCAGCAGTAAAGGAATATTCTCAAGATGAAGAAACAAAACCTAATTGTGGCTTTTTTACCGATCCAAATATTGGATCTCAGAGAATACCTTTTGATTATCTAGATAAATCTATGGCTTCAGCAATTGGAATGATGAAGCCTGGTACCTATAGCGAACCATTAATTGGTTATGCTCAAGATGGTTCTCCATATTATAGAATATTTTATTTGGCTTCTGAATCGAAGCCTCATGTGGCAAATTTGGATCAAGATTGGCAACGCATTCAGTCTATGGCTTTGGATTCCAAAAAAGAGGATCAACTTGATATTTGGGCTGAGAAAAAAAGAAAGGAAACCTACATTTACATAAGTGGTTTTTACTTGAATTGTGATTTTTTTAAAGATTGGATTACTAATATAAAACAATAAACATGAGTGACCTTGCAAGCGCAGAAAAATTTACCGAGAAATATGCGCAAATAAAAAAAGAGATTTCATCCGTAATTGTAGGTCAAAATGGTGCTGTTGATGGTGTACTTATGGCTTTATTTTGCAATAGCCATGCATTATTGGTAGGTGTGCCCGGATTAGCTAAAACCTTATTGATAAAAACCATTTCGGAAGTTTTGGATTTGCAATTTAGCCGGATTCAGTTTACACCTGATTTGATGCCAGGCGATATCACTGGAAATGAAATTTTGGATGAGTCAAGGACCTTTAAATTTATCAAAGGTCCATTGTTTGCAAATATTGTCTTAGCTGACGAGATAAACCGCACGCCACCCAAGACCCAGGCAGCTTTGTTAGAGGCTATGCAAGAGCGAAACGTTACCGTAAATGGCAAAGCATATCCATTAAGCAGTCCATTCTTTGTATTAGCCACACAAAATCCAATTGAACAAGAAGGAACTTATCCGCTTCCCGAAGCACAATTGGATAGATTTATGCTTAATTTGGTTTTAGATTATCCAAGTTTTGAAGATGAATTAAGCATTGTAAGAAATACAACCTCAAATATATCAGCCAGCCCAAAGAAAATAATTAATGCCCAAGAAATATTAGAATTTCAAGCTTTGGTTAGAAAAGCACCAATTGCTGAGAATGTATTGGAGTATGCAGTTAAGCTGGTGAGTAAAACTAGACCAAATACGTCAATGGCAAGTGCTCGTGTTAATGAATTAATCAGTTACGGAGCAGGCCCTAGAGCCGGTCAGTTCTTGGTACTTGGCGCTAAGTGTCATGCTTTACTAAATGGCAAACTTTCCCCAGATATTGAAGATGTTAAAGCCATAGCGGTTGATGTATTAAGACACCGTATAGTTAAAAACTACAAGGCTGAGGCAGAGGGAATCAGTATTGACGAGATTGTTAAAGAATTGATGTAGATTATGTGGAGCGTCTTAGGGTTTTTAGTAGCCATATTGCCTGTAATAGGTGTTTTGTTTTTTTTTAGAAAGTTTATCAAAACATTGCGGGCACCTGCAATAAACTATGCATTTGGACGCAAGGATATTGAGGTCATCAGTTTGTTTATTAATAATAAGAAATATGAACAAGCAGAAACTATGCTTTCTCATTTCGATAGCGATGAACTGACCCAAGCAATCGATCACCTTGCCTTAACTTTAAGTGAAAAACAGCTTAAAAATTATTATGAGAACAATAATAAAAATGCACTGTCTTCATTGATTTTGGGGGCATCGTATTTACATCATGCTTGGAAAGTAAGAAGCAATAAAGTTGCTTCTGAACTTAGCACAAAGCAATTTGAATCGTATGTAGAAAATTTGAGATTATCAGCACCGCTTTTGCAAGCTGCAATTAACGAATCTTGGCTAGCTTCAGAAGCGCATAGCAGGTTGATAAGGGTAAGTATGGGGCTAGGTTACTCTGATGCAGTTGAAGAGCATTATAGAGCTTCAATTAAAGAAAATCCTGAACATTTGTGGACCTATATTCATTATTCAGAAGCCATACAACCCAAATGGGGCGGAAGTATTGAGCTGGTTCAAAATTTAATTAACTCTCTGCCTTCAAATTATTTAATTCGAACAACACTGCGTTTGAAGCTAGTATATGACTCATATTTATCATCTGACGAAAATTATTTTAATCTAAGCGATGATCCTGAGGAAGCAAATAAATTTGTTGTAGATGTTGCCACTGCTATTAATCATGAAATAGATGCAAATCCACCTGAAAGTATTCAAAGATTTGTCTTGTATGGTTACATGTATTTGATGACTCAATTCATTGATAAGACTACGCAAAAGAAGTATAAGAAACTTATAGGCAATAATTATTCTTTATACCCTTTCGGTATAATGTAAGTTGATTATTAATTTATGTAAATATTAGACATAAAAAAAGGGATACTAAATAGTATCCCTTTTTTATTTATTTTATCTTTTTATTCGAATTCAGCTTGTAAAATCTTTTTGATTTCAACTACCGTTTCTTCTTCTAATTCAGTTCTGCTTACCAATTCTTCATTAGGGATATTGATTACTGCTTTAGCTGTATCTAAGCCAATTGCTTTTAATTCATCAATAATCCATCCATCGATTTCGTCTGCGAACTCTTCTAAGTCAATATCAGAATCGTCAAATTCAATGTCTTCTCTGTATACCTCAATGTCGTAACCTACTAATTTACTAGCTAGTCTAATGTTGAATCCACCTTTACCAATGGCCAAACTTACTTGGTCAGGGCTTAAGAATACATTTGCTTTCTTGGTGTTTTCATCAATACTAATTGAAGAAATTTTTGCAGGATTAAGAGCTCTTTGAATAAACAATGAAGAGTTAGTTGTAAAGTTAATTACGTCAATGTTTTCATTTCTTAATTCACGAACTATACCATGAATACGGCTACCTTTCATGCCAACACACGCTCCAACTGGATCGATGCGGTCATCATAGCTTTCAACTGCGATTTTAGCTCTTTCTCCAGGTTCTCTTACTATCTTTTTGATGGTAATTAAACCATCTAAAATTTCAGGTACTTCTAGTTCCATTAATTTTTCTAAGAACACTGGTGAGGTTCTTGATAAGTTAATTTTTGGAGAACCGTTAAGCATACTAACTTCATGTACAATTGCCTTAACAGTTTCACCTTTTTTGTAGAAGTCAGCAGGAATCATTTCAGATTTAGGTAAAATTAATTCATTGCCCTCATCATCAAGAACCATGATTTCTTTTTTCCAAATTTGATAAACTTCTCCAGTCATAATCTCACCAACTCTGTCGGTGTATTTTCTGAATAATTCATCTTTCTCTAATTCGAGTACTTTCGTCATTAATGTTTGACGAGCAGCTAAAATATTTCTACGTCCAAAAAAGTCCATTGGAACTTGGTCAATTGCTTCTTCACCAATTTCATAATCTGGCTCTATTTTACGGGCATCTGTAATGCTGATTTGAATGTTTTCGTCTTCTACTTCACCATCGTCAACAATTAATCTGTTGCGGTAAATCTCTAGATCACCTTGATCTGTATTGATGATAATGTCAAACTTAGCTTCTTCACTGTAGCGTTTTTTAAGCATGTTTCTGAAAACTTCTTCCAAAACACGCATCAGAGTTGCTCTGTCAATGTTTTTGAATTCCTTAAATTCAGCGAAGGAATCTACCAATCCCCTAACTGTTAATACTTGTGATGTTGTCATTTAAATGATAATATGATGTTTGCTTTTTTAATTTCTTGATAGTTTACTCTTGAAACCTCTGGTAGGTCTTTCTTTTTTGGCTTTGCAGTTTTAAAACCTTCAAACTCTAGTGATTCAGACTCAACCGATTTTAATACTCCAATGATATTGGTGTCGTCTTTTAAGACTACATTGAACTCTCTACCGATATGTTTAGGGTATTGTCTAAGTTGCAATAAGTCGCTGTCTGCTCCAGGGGAAGCAACGTCTAAACTATATTCTTCTTCTGGCATCCTTTCGTCAGCGGCATGGTTTATTTCTCTACTAATTGCAGAAATGTCATAAATTCCCAAAGGTTCATCTCCATCAATCACGATTTCGTGATCCTTTTGATTATGTATTGCTTGTACCAAGAAAATACCGGGATGGCTTTCTAATACTTGAGCAACTATTGCGTTTAATTCTTTTTCTACATTCATATATAACAATTGAGGGGCTGTAAGGCCCCTCAACAAAATTTCAATATTTAATCGTCTGCAAATATAAGCAGGATATTTTAATTTACAAAATTCACCTTCTTCTTGTTGATCCATTCGACCCATTTCCGTCTCTGTCACTGTTATTTGTGCTGCTGCTAGAACTTGGCTTTTTCCCGCCTCCTTCACCATCGCCTGCAGAACTAGTATTTTTAGCATTGCTGCTGCTATTTGAGTTTGTATTGGTCTCAACCTGCTTGCTTGACCCAGAATTTGAGCTTGATCCAGCGTTTTTATTTGTAGTAGTGGTTCTGTTTTGTGTCGCACTGTTCAAAATTGCGCCAAGTATTTGTAATCCTATTTCTATTCCTTTGCCGGTTCGAACAACATCTTGACTGCTATTGTTTTCTTCTGCACTAGCACTGCTGTCTTCATTTTCAATACTTCCTTCAAATGGTCCACCATCTGAACCATTAGGATTGCCATTTGGTTCAGAATTGTGTAATCCTTTTTGACAGCTATCCAATTGCATTCTGCAAGTGTTGTTCTGCTTTAATAGGAAATTATATTCATTTTTATATTCATTGAATTGAGCATTAACTGTTTTCAATTGGTTCTGAATGGTAGTATAATCATTCTTTAACTTATTTAATTCAGCAGTTTTGTCATCTAATTGCTTTTGTATATCGTCACAATTTGTGTTGTTGCTCTTTAATGTACTTATTTCTGAATTTAATTTGGTTATTTGAGCATTCAGTTCTATTTGCTTTTTGGCTTGGTCAAAATTTACAGCGCTTAAACTGTCAAGTGTTTTGTTCTTGTTTGAAATAACAGCTTTCAATTTTAATAGCTCAGCTTCCAATTCTACTTTGCTGTTTTGACATTGTTTAAGGAGCTCTGTGTCATTATTACTTCCTGAATTGCTGTTTTTATTACAGTCTTTAAGTGCATTTAACAAACTGTCTATTCGCATACTTAAAGCATAATTTTTAGAATTCAATTTTCCAATTGTTTTTGACATATCTGCCATTTCTAATTTAAGTGTCGCATTTTCATCAGCACATTTTTGCATTTTCTGAACTTCTGCATCGTTTTGTGTGCTGTTCTTCTTGCAATTTTCATAATCTATGTTTCTTTGAGCAAGAACTACTTCTAGACTATCTGAACGCTTTTGTGCAATTTTAGCATTGTTTTCTGCTTTAGCCTTATCTGCTTCTGCTTTTTTAACTATTTCAGCCGAGTTAAGGATAGAATTTTTCTTGCAATTTTCATACTCAGTAGTTCTAATTATTAAGATGTTGCTTAGACTGTCTGATTGCTGTTTAGCAAGTATAGCGTCGTTTTCTGCCTTTGCTTTGTCTGCTTCTGCCTTTTTAATTACTTCGGTAGTGTTGAGCGTGCTATTTTTCTTGCAATTATCTAATTCTATATTTTTAACGTTAAGCACATTGTTTAAGCTATCAACTCTCTTTTTGTATACCAATGCATCGTTCTGAGCTTTTGCTTTGTCAATTTCTACTTTTTTAATTACTTCAGCATTGTTTATTAAACTGTTCTTTTTGCACTTCTCAATGTCTGACTCTAGATATAGGATAACTAATTTTAAGCTATCAACTTGTTTGTTTGCTTTGAGTAGTTTTTCTGCATCAGAACCTTTTATAACATTGGCATCGGTTTTATTTGAGGCAGCTTTTTTAAGAACATCGATTTCAATTTGTAATTCAGCCACCCTTTTATTGGATTTAATTAAATCGTCTTGAAGTTTTAAAATCTCTGCGTTGTTTTTAATTTTTTCCTCTGCACATTTTTGTTTTTCTATTTCAGCATTGGTTTTCACTTTATTTGCTTCTTCAAGTTGTTTCTTTAAAGTAGCAATTTCATCTGCTTGGTTGTTGATTTTATTTTTTAAAGCAGTGTTTTCAGTGTTTAGAGTATTGTTTTTTGTATTACACTCTTTGATCGCAATAGTTTCTGTTACAGGCGATTTTTGATTTGCAAGTATCTCCTTTTCTTTTGCATCAAGTTCAATTTTCCTTTTGTTAAGATCCGCTTCTTTCTTTTTCAAATCTGCTTCTTTTTCAATAATAGAATTGTCTTTTATTGGTTTTTTATTTGAATAAACGGTATCTCTTTTTATGATTTTAATGGTATCCCTTAAAGTAAGCGTGTCATATTTAACGATTTGAATGGTGTCTTTTAATTGCTTTTTAATAGAATCGTTGTGCATAGAATCCATGTAAACTGGATCAACATTGTTGTTGTACCACCATGAATGACAATGTCCAATACCAATTGATATACCACCATAAATGTCAGCCCCTCTAAATTCTGATTCAGATGCTACATTAAGCAATCCACCCAAGTTGTCACTTCCAAAGAAAACAGGCCCGATTCTGGTATAAGCACCAACATAGAAGTTCTTGTAATTTTCACTTAATGTGATAGGCATACTAAATTCAAATCCTTTTGATTCTACTCTAGGAATAATAGACAACATCGATGTACTAAGCATTCCAGTTGTGTTATTGCCTTTTAAACTTTGATTCCAGTACAATGCAGTATAAAAATGTTTGCTGAATCTGATATCAGCTTGTAAATTAAAAGCACTTGGCAATGCAGTAGAAAAACCTGATGATTTAGCTGCACCCATTCTTGCAAAGGCATTGCCAATGCTATCAAATCCATTTTGACTTATGCCACTAAAACCATTTAAAATATCTTTTGATGCATTTACAGATTTGTTCGTGGTTGAGCCATAATTGTACAAGGTGCTATGCCTGTTGTACCGCACACCACCAATATCATTCAAGGCCATACTCAATTTAAAGTCATAATCACTTTTTCTGTCATTTCTATCACAAGCCCATTTGCTTCTGTATTTCAATTTTTGGGAGCGGTAGGTATAATTTAAACCTATATCAAATCCTGCACCAGCTCCTCTTGAGTTTAGGGAGAAAAGTCCATAAGGGTCGTTTAATGGAGATAATACCGATTGGTCATCGGTATAAGCATATTGAAAATTACCACTTACATCTGCACTTGTGTTACTTGTTCCATTGATGCTTAATTGATCGCCTTTAAAATATGCTGCTCCCAGTCCTCTGATAAATTTTACGGTTAAACCACCGTTCAGTTGATGGTTGTCGTTTTTTGCCAAAATACCGCCGAGTGTGAAGCTAAGTTCTTGGTAACTTTGAACGTTGGCTGAAAATTTATTGTTGATTCCAGCAAACTTATTCGAATCAATTCCATTTCTTGCCATCATAGCTGCACCCTCACTAATGCCAATAAACTGAAGACTAGAACGCTGACGAGTATTAATGGACATATTCCAGTTTCTTGAAATAGGAAACATAAATGCTGGGCCCCATATATCTTGGTTAAAACTAAATTGTTTGTTTTTGCCATTCAAGTTTTCTTTAAACCAATCGTTGCCAATTTTCATTTTTCCATCAATATTTTTGTAGCCAGCTGCGGATAAATTTCCGTTTGCCCAATGGTTCAATTTAATTGGGGCACTATAGGTTAAATAGTTATTATAGAAATTGACACCTCTACCCCAAAGATTAAAGTAATATTTGTATTTAGAATCGGCAATAGAAGAGGCATTGTTGTAAATGCCATACGTGCCAGTGTAATTTCCGGTTGTTCTACCCAACCATTGTTGTGCATGTCCAATCGAAAGATTGAAACTTAGAAGAACAAATAAAATGAGTTTGGTAAGGTTTCTAGACATAAGCTTAATTATTAGTGTTTTAATTACTTTGTTTGGCAAATTAACAATTGCCTCTGCAAACCCTAAACAAGTATTGTACCAAAAATTAGACAGTAAATAAGATTGAACATTATTTTAACATAAGAAACCCATAATAAACATTAAGATGTTTTTCATTTAGCGTTATTTTAACATTTAAAAGCAATATTTGCACACTTATGTTTGGATTAGAAACTGGAATAGCAGCTTTATTTATTTTATGTGTTTTGGCTGTGTGTATTTTTGAATTTGCCAATGGC
>JBIKPR010000102.1:0-6537 GCA_044357345.1 Bacteroidia bacterium | reverse complement strand
GATGGTTTTTAATCCAGAATTAAAACCATTTTATCATGGGGTTGCTTCAGGAGATCCACTTACAGACAGAGTGATAATATGGACTCGTATTACTCCTGATTCTGGAATTACCACTCCAAAGGATGTGAAATGGCAAGTTGCAACGGATTCATTATTTAAGGCGATTGTTAAGTCGGGTGTATTTACTACCAGCTCAATCAGAGATTATACTGTGAAGGTAGATGTTACAGGCCTTCAGCCAGGAACTACTTACTATTATTCATTTAGCCATCAAGGAACCTATTCTTTAACAGGTAGAATGCGCACCGCATCAAACAATGTTAATCATTTGCGATTTGCAGTTGTATCTTGTAATAATTATGAAGCTGGGTTTTTCAATGGGTTTAAGAAAATTGGTCAACGAAATGACATTGATGCTGTGATCCATCTTGGAGATTATATTTATGAATATCAGCCAAAAGGTTATGGAGATTCTTTGAATGGTCGTTTTGTTGAGCCAGCAAAAGAAATTGTATCAGAATCTGATTACCGCACAAGATATTCAGTTTACCGTTTAGATCCAGATTTGCGTTATGCACATCAGCAACAAACATTTATTTCAATTTGGGATGACCATGAATCTACAAACGATTCGTATAAAGACGGTGCAGAAAATCATCAATCAAATGAAGGTGATTGGCAAACAAGAAAAGATATATCAAAGAAAGTATATTTTGAATGGATGCCTATAAGGGACGCTAGCAGCAACACTATCTACAGAAAAATTTCATATGGCTCAATGCTTGATTTAATTATGCTTGATACCAGATTAGAGGGTAGAGTTAAACCTCCAACAAATTTTGATGACGCTGATGTACCTGCAAGAACAATGTTGGGTACAACTCAATATAATTGGTTTATCAACAACCTCAAAACTTCTACAGCAAAATGGAAGGTTATAGGCAATCAAATATTATTCAGTGATATGAACGTTGGTTTTGGCGCTGTTAATTCTCAAGGTCAGCCAGCAATAACTGATATCAACGCAATTCGTGCAGTAGAGAACTTATTTATTGACAATTGGGAATCTTATCCAACTGAGCGCAACTCTATAATGGATACAATAAAAAATAGAAACATTAAAAACACAATTTTTCTAACGGGTGATTCACATGCTAGTTGGAGCTTTGACTTAACGAAGAAACCAGCTAATTATCCTAATGCTGCAACTGCAAATTTACCTACCCCATCTTCAAGTTACACAGCTTCAACTGGTAATGGATCTGTAGGAATAGAGTTAGCAACACCAAGTATAACTTCTGCAAACTTTGACGAAGCAATAGGAAAGGCAACTACAGCGCAGTTTGAGTATTTGATTAACAATCCAGTTACAGTTGGCCCTCCGTTTGGATCAGTGGTTTATAATCCACATTTAAAATATGTAGACCTTGACCGTCATGGTTATTTTATCTTAGATTTAAAAGATGATTCTGCACAAGCTGATTATTTTTATGTAGACACATTGAGGATTTCTTCTAATAAAGAATCATTTGGAAGAGGTGTTGTTACTGCAAATAATAGCAATAGAATAACACGTTTAAGTTCATTTGCCTCTACTGAAAAATCTTTACAAGAAGGTCAAGCTCCTGCTAAACCTCAGCCAAAATCAACTGGTGTAAAAGAACTAAAAAGTACCGAAGCTATCATAATTGGAGCGTACCCGGTACCTACAAATGGCTTGTTGAACATCAATTATGCCTTAAATAAAAACGGCTTAACAGAAATTGCTATTTTTGATGTTAATGGTAAAAATATTGGAACTGAAAGAATAGGTTTTCAATCATCAGGAGTTTACACCTATAGTTTTGATGTAAGTAAACTTCCTGCAGGTGTTTACTTCTTTAATCTTATCCTTGATGGTCATATCGTCAATAATGGAAAATATATAAAGTATTAGTATCTTCTCTTTGTTAATAAAAAACCCAAGCAAATTGCTTGGGTTTTTTAATTTTAATCAAATTAGAATAGATTTAATAAGTGAATTTAAACAAGGCGTTTTGATTCTTTTTATAAAAGATATACTTTATTCACCCACCCCAATTTTCTCTATCCAAGCTTCTATAATGAATGGCTTCTGCTAAATGTTCAGTTTTAATTTCATCACTCGAATCGAGGTCAGCAATGGTTCTGGATACCTTTAGAATTCTATCGTAAGCGCGGGCACTTAAATTGAGTTTTTGCATGGCGTTTTTTAACAGTTGTGTACCGGTATCATTAATGGCACAAATATCTTTAATTTTATTCCCTGGCATTTGAGCGTTGCAATAAATTCCAATGTTGTCGGTGTATCTTTCTGATTGAATTTTTCTAGCATTGATGACCCTTGCCCGAACATTGATACTTTGTTCATTGTTTCTTTTTCTGCTGGCCAGTTCTTCAAAACTAACGGGAGTAACCTCTATGTGAATGTCAATTCTATCTAACAAAGGACCACTAATTCTGCTTAAATATTTTTGGACTATGCCTGGCCCACAAACACATTCTTTTTCAGGGTGGTTAAAGAAACCACAAGGGCAGGGGTTCATGCTTGCTACCAGCATAAAGCCTGCGGGATAATCAACGGAAAATTTGGCTCTAGCAATATTCACTCTTCGGTCTTCAAGAGGTTGCCTCATTACCTCTAAAACTGTTCGTTTAAATTCAGGTAATTCATCTAAGAATAGCACGCCATTATGGGCCAAGGAAATTTCACCTGGTTGAGGGGTATTTCCACCACCGACTAAAGCGACATCGCTAATAGTATGGTGTGGCGCTCTAAAAGGTCTTTGTGAAACCAAACCTTTAGAATCTATTAATCGGCCGGCAACAGAATGAATTTTTGTTGTTTCTAATGCCTCTTCTATGGTCATAGGAGGAAGAATAGATGGAAGTCTTTTAGCCAACATCGTTTTTCCAGCACCCGGGGGGCCAATTAGAATGATATTATGGCCTCCGGCAGCTGCAATTTCCATTGCCCGTTTGATGTTGTCCTGACCTTGCACATCTGCAAAATCTAATTCGAATTGATCAAAGGCTTTATTAAAATCCTCATTTGATGTATTTGGCTCTGGTAATAATTCTGTTTTTTTCCGAAAAAAATTTACAAGTTCCCGGATATTGTCAATGCCATAGATATCTATTCCTTTCACTATTGAAGCTTCGGCAGCATTAGATTTTGGCAGAATGAACCCTTTAAAACCTTCTTTGAGTGCTTGTATTGCAATTGGTAGAGCTCCTTTTATTGGAAGTACAGTTCCATCAAGGGAAAGCTCACCCATAATGATGTATTTTTCAAGTTCGAATGAATCAGTAATCTGTTCGTCAGCAGCAAGTAAACCGATTGCAATTGTAAGGTCGTATGCACTGCCTTCTTTTTTAATATCAGCAGGCGCTAAATTAACCACAACCTTTTTTCTTGGGAAGGTATAACCATTGTTTTTGAAGGCAGTTGTTATTCTAGTCCAACTTTCTTTAACGGCATTGTCTGGAAGACCAACCATCACAAATTTAGCACCATCTAATGAAACATTGACTTCAATAGTAACTGTGTAGGCATTGACGCCGAAAACGGCAGAGCCATAAGTTTTAATAAACATAGTAAGAGTTTTAACCAAAGTTAATATTTACAAGTGAAATAAAAAAGAAAGAATGAAGACATTGATGTCTTTATTGGGTTTTCTTAAATGATCACTATTGTCAAAAACTCATGAGATAGAAACTTTAACATTATAAATATCTATTGTTTCTGTCAAAAGTTTAAATATTTATATTTAATAAACAGCTGTTTAAGTGTCAATACTTTTAACTGTCTAGTAATATTAACATTGAATATTTGTTCGCTATAACGATTGAGTAATCTATCTTAAATCTAGAAAATTAATAAAAGTGTAAGAAAATGAACATTACAGAATCATATTTTTTAAAGGCGTTAAGTAATTATCCAAATGATATTGAGAAAGTAATTGAAAAATCTTAATCAATCGCATTCCAGTGACTATAGGCATGCGCCTTCATTGTGTTTAACGGGAAAAGTTTTTGCTCAAGAAATTAAGGATTATTCATTAGCAGAGCACTACTTTAAAAAAGCACTGAAAGCTGATTATAATTATGCTGAAACCCACATAAATTATATTAAACTTTTATTGATTTTTGGGAATGTAGACACAATGGAAAAACAAATAGAACTCTCTAAAAATGTGCTCGGGGTTAATTTATGTGAGTTATATTTGTTAAAAGCAAAATCATTTGAAATACACAGAGATTTTTATCAAGCCTTGCAGACTATAGAAATTGCTTTAGCTTTATCTTGCGCTGAAGAATTAGATAAAGAACTTGAAGAATTTAAGAAGAGGATTTTTCGAAAAATGAAATCGAATGTTATTGCAAAAAACATTGATGATGTTTCATTATATCGATGGTCCAAAACCTACAGTTACTAATCTATATTCTTTTCAATATAGTCTATTAAACTATGGATACATTTAATGTGTATTTCCTGAGCTCGATCAGCATATTCAGAATAAGGCGCTCTAATTTCCACATCACATAAATTAGCCATTTTTCCTCCGTCCTTTCCAGTTAAACCAATTACTTTTATTCCAGTTTTTTTAGCTACTTCAATGGCGTTCAATACATTTTTAGAATTTCCACTTGTACTAATGGCTAGCAATACGTCGCCAGGTTTTCCAAGTGCTTCAAGGTATCTAGAAAACACAAATTCATAGCCATAGTCATTGCCTACACAAGCCATATGGCTTACATCAGAAATAGCAATAGCTGGCAGAGCCGGTCTATCATTTCTATATCTTCCTGTTAATTCTTCAGCAAAGTGCATGGCATCACAAAGACTCCCACCGTTGCCACAACTAATAATTTTTCCTCCATTACGGATTGAGTCTACCATTATTTTTCCTGCATTTTCTAATTCAATAAAATTCTCAGGATTATTTAAAAAAGTATTTAAAATACTTTGTGCTTCTTCAAAATGTGATTTAATGCTCATATTCTATGGGTTTCTCTTTTTAAATTCAAGCAATCCATTTTCCAGGAATTTCAAAAATTCTTCAGTGTCAAATTGTTTTTTGTTTATTTCACTTCCTACAGGCGTTTGCAATAAACTCTCAGAGACATCAAGCAAACAATACAAAGGTTGGGAAGTTTTGCCAAAATAACATATTTCAATTTCAGCATTTTTATT
Organism: Bacteroidia bacterium; assembly: GCA_044357345.1. GTDB lineage: Bacteria > Bacteroidota > Bacteroidia > NS11-12g > UBA955 > JABMMZ01. The sequence goes on along the minus strand of JBIKPR010000102.1, from coordinate 1,322 downwards.
GCCTAATGTTTTTATTTCTTTTCTGCTGTATCTGCCGGTAAACCATTCGTTTGCTGGAAGTTTAACTTTTTTATCATCAACATACAGTGAAGCTATTACATATTCTTCGTTCAGAATTTTTAATACCCTTGGGTCACTCCAAACCATTTCTTCCATTTTTCTACAGTTTACACAACCATGTCCAGTGAAATCAATAAATAACGGTTTCTTAAGTTCTTTTGAACATGCTACTGCTTCATCATAATCATAATAACCATTTAGTCCATGGGCAATATGAAAATCTTGAGCGTAATTCGGTTTCTTGCAAACATTACCCTTGATCCCTTGAGCTTCTCTAATGTTTCTTGAAATATCAAAATCTTGAGTACTCATTGGCGGAAGATATCCTGAAAGGAATTTCAGTGGTGCTCCCCATAAACCAGGAATCATATATATAACGAATGATAAAGTACAAACTGATAATAAGAGTCTAGGTACTTTTAGATAAGGCATATCGCTATCATGAGAAAACTTGATTTTTCCTAGTAGATAAAAGCCCATTAGAGCAAAAATGATAATCCAAAGACTCAGATATACTTCACGATCCAAAATATGCCAATGGTAGGTTTGGTCTACAATACTTAAAAATTTAAGTGACAGAGCGAGCTCTAAAAAGCCGAAAATCACTTTAACGCTGTTTAACCATCCACCTGACTTTGGTAAATTGCTTAACCAATTCGGAAAAATTGCAAAAAGCGAGAACGGAAGAGCGAAAGCCAATCCAAAACCCATCATTGCGATGACTGGTCTGAGAAACTCACCGCCGGCACTTTGAACCAAAACAGATCCAACAATTGGACCGGTGCAAGAAAAAGAAACAATGGCTAGAGTTAGCGCCATAAAGAAAATACCATATAAACCGCCTTTGTCTGCTTGTCTATCAACTTTATTGGTTAATGATGAAGGAAGAACAATTTCAAAAGCACCGAAGAAACTGAAAGCAAATATCAAGAATATTATAAAGAATAAAATATTTGGCAACCAGTGGGTAGAAATAAAATTTCCAGCATCGGCGCCAAAAGCAAAAGCAGTTAAGGTACCAATTATCACATATATACCAATAATTGAGATTCCAAAGAACAAACCATTTAATATTGCTTTCTTTTTACTTTTTTTGTCTTTTAAAAAGAATGACACAGTCATTGGTATCATAGGAAACACGCAAGGAGTTAATAAACCAGCTAGTCCAGATAGAAATGCCAACAGAAATAAACCCCAGTTACTTTCTTTGTCTGTTTCTGATTTTTCGCCATTAAATGTTTTGTTAGTGCATTTACTTTTGT
>JBIKPR010000043.1:0-22373 GCA_044357345.1 Bacteroidia bacterium | reverse complement strand
TTTTTAATTAATAGTGTAACGTTGGAGCTTGGCGCCACCATGCGGCATGGAATGTCTTTTTGGCACATGCTTTTCGGCATGCTTCCACGCAATATGCGCAAAACGTTGAATTGTTCTTGGGTTAAATTAAATGGCTTTAATACCGTAGCTTGTTTGTTCGCTAATATATTGGATGTATATAGCACATTGATATGTGCTTTAACCAATTCACTTTCGAATTTTGATTGTTGTATGGCTTGTTCTAAACTGCTCATCTTAATTTCAACGCAGCAAAGATATAAATAATAGTTGTATGTACAAGTATTATTTTGGGGGGATTTATTTTCTCAAAACAATCCAATTGCTTTGTTTGCTGGTTTGGGATTTGTTCTTCCCCAAAACAATTAATTTATTGCTTGCCGCATTTCTATACCAGCCCTCGTCCCAGGCACCCATGTCAAAATTTAAAAGACTATTGGCGCCTATACCGATCATGTCCTTAGAAAATGCATTCAAGCTTATGGCTTTTTTTGATTCCACAATGGCGTATCCTCCTGTTTTAAGGCTTATAATTCCTCGGCGCTGAAACAGTTTGCTGTCATTTAGATTTATAGCCATTCCATTGTTTATGCAGAGAGATTGTTGGAAGAAAATGCCATTTTGATCGGTGATTTTTTTCAAGAATGAATCAGTGAGTATTTGACCTTTGTTGCTTGAGAAAATTTCAACTTTATTCGCTGTGATTTTCACACCTCCATCGAGGGTTTGGTTGATTAATTTTTTATTGAATAATTTGCCTTTGCAGATATAAAGTCCATCAACAGCACCGGTCTTTAGACTTGTATAAGCGCCCGCAACGCACAAGAGTGTGTTTTGATCATTTTTTGAAGGTCTTGTGATTTCAAAATCAATATGTGCTTTGCTGGGTGTAATAATTAAATACTGCGTATTGTTTATTGTCTTCAGCTCCTCCTTGAAATAGTTCTTAGAACTTTCTGAATTTAGGTTGTAGGTATTTCCAGAGACAAATAACATGACAAGCAAAAGAAAAAAAGGCATTAAGATCGATTTTATTTTGTGCCCCAAATTGTATTTTACCTGCATGTGCTTTTTGTTTTTTACTGTATGCAAATAAAGCATAATTGAAGGGAAAACAAGATTCAAGTTTTATTCACAGAATGCTCAGTAGGCATCATATAATGACACTTGAAAAATGAATGTTTTTCTGTCTAGAATACTAAGGTATTAGTATTTTGTCAATTTCTTTAGCCAATCGAAAGTCTTTGTCGGTTAATCCCCCAGCATCATGGGTGCTTAAAGAAATATGAACTTTGTTGTACACGTTTTCCCAATTGGGATGGTGCTGCAATTTTTCAGCTATCTCGGCAACAGCTGTCATGAACGCAAATGCTTGCACAAAATCTTTAAAAAGGAATTCTTTGCTGATAAAATTATTTTCTATCATCCATGTAGAATTAATTTCCTTCATTCTTTCTTCAATTTCTTTTTCGTTGAGTTGTTGCATGTTTGGGTTCTTGTTTTTATTGTATGCAATTAAGACATTAAAAAGCAAATAAACAAAATGATTGGAGAACTTAATTCGGTCTTACTACTTATGTTCAGTTAACGCTCTCTAAGGCAATGTTTGGAGGGAGCCCTTGTGGATACCGCGCAAACATTTTCAACTTGTCGTATGTCATGTTTTTATCACTGTATTTAAAAGCCCTTTGGCCAGCTGCGCTTACCGAAATTGTAACAAATAGATGCATTGGAATGGTGACAAAAGAAAAAAGACCGTGCATAAACGGAAGAGCCAATGCAGTGGCAATGCTCAACCCGTATTTCTTTGGTTTGGCATATCTTAATTTAAAATGTTTTATATCGCTCATTGCGACCTTTACACACTTTTTTGTGCCCTCTGTCAATACAATAATTTTATTGCTGTCAATAGCGATAAATTCGCCGTCAATGTTTGATGCTGTTTTATGGATGATTTTAATGTAGGAACCATATTGGTTCACATCAATTTGTGAGGAGCTAGGTAAATATTTTGGAGAAGCACAACTGCATAAAAACAGAATCAAAAGTCCGATATAAGCGGTATTAGTTTTCATAATAAGAGAATGTTTTAGTGTTAATTTTAGAATTCCAAAAGGCTTGCTCCATTTTACTTTCGTATTGTTTATAGTTTTTTGCCTCCTCCCGAAGAAATTTTTTAGGATTGTAAACCATTTGATTTAGTTTAATTAAGTCCTTGTCTTTTATCCAATGTTCACGCATCCATTCAAGATAATATCCTTTTGAATAAATGAAATATTCGTATTCGACACTTGCGTTTGGAAGGGTAAAGTTGAATGTGTATTCACTGCCAGGCATTGAAAGTAAATATTTTTCAGGCGCATTAATTTCGTGCAAAGCTCTCTTGTCTAATTTGCCTTTATTGTAGATGGAAATAGGGGAGAGTTCTATTGGTTTAACTTGTTTCTTTACATTTGTAAGAGCCGCATAGTCAAGGCGCCACAGCCCTTTATTCAAAACAAGTTTGATCTTGACTTTCGCGCCAGTTTGTGGATTTTGTAAGGGAATAAACTGTTTGTTTATAGCAATCGGGCCAGTCTCATTTATTTGGGCTTGATTCATCCAAGTTTTGGTCTTTTCATCCCAAATGTAAGTATCAATTCCACCTAGATCTTTTGTTGTGGCATCAAATTTATTTCTCATTTTCGCATCCGTTTCTAAGCGCGCAAAAAATTCACTTACATTGTCTCCCATATATCCCATCGCGCTGTAAAATAAATAGGTTGTCATCATTGTTTGACGGAAATGTAAGATAAGTCCTAGGTCTTTCGAATTCTTGACGTCCTCAAAGTTTAAATAAATTTCTTCCTTGCTGTTTAAGTTGTCTTTGTCAGACAATGAAAATCTTTCTTTTCGGTCAGGGCTATTCAAAAGTGTTGTAATATTTCCCTCGTTTGCATTTGCATTCGACAAGGTGTAATTGTTCTTGCAAAGATAGAAATCGTTGCTTGGCGGCTGAAACACCCTTTCGCCTTTTTCTATTGGATACGCAAGGATTTTTACATCATTAACACAATGGGTTTCCAAAGCTTCATTTTTCATCGTGATTGAAAAGCTGTTGTTTTTTATTACAGGTGGTTTGATGGCATCGATGTCATAATATTCCATAGAAGGGATGATGGCATTTGAAAATCCTTCTGCATCTGAATAATGAAAATTATCATTTTCATTTAGATAGAAAGTTGGACAAGATCCGAAACAGGCTTTCGGGTTTGTTAGGCAAATTATTCCAACAGCTACATCAAGTCCTGCAAGCAGGCTTAAGGCCGCAATTCTGCCCGCTTCAGGATTTCTGATTTTTACATTGGTTTCAAACAAGGCAACACTGTCGATTGGGATATTAATTAAACCTTGGAATGTTTGTCTTCTGTTGTAATCATATTGCGTTCCATTGCCACTAACGACATTTAAAGTTGTATCTATTTGCCAACTGTCGTTCAATATACAAATGCCGCCGTTTTTTAGATGGGCTTTCAAGAAAGGTTTGGTCTGCAAATTTTTCGTTTCATGCATTAAACTGTTCGCATCCTTGTAATTAGATCGGAAATAGTAGGTGGCACATGATTGAATTGCTGCAACAACAATTACAAGTGCCAAGATATAATAAAGTTGTTTTTTAGTCATTGCCGTGTTGTTTTAAAATTGCCGCGAGCAGATTTCTGCTGAATCCTTACTATACCCTGGTCCCTTTTATATGCGATTGCTTAAATCATGGAATTTTATGGGGGTTGATGCTTAGTTTTAATGTTTATATATGCAATTAAAACATAATAATTTAAATAACAAAAATTAAAACCTAAATATTTCGCCACTTCGACGCACCCCGGATGGTAATGACAGCCCAGAAGGTTTTCTGAGCCAAAGCTGCTTCTGCGGCAAGGCGGACGGCAGTAAGCCTTTGGCGCGGAATTGCAGCGGCTTCAGAAAACTTTCAGGCTATAATGCACAGCCGGAAATGGGGCCCAAACAATCATTAATCTACTTTTCCACAACCTTATTTTTTACCGATATTTAGAGTTATTTTTGCCAAATTTTATTTATGCCCAAAGACCCCTCCATTAAATCAGTATTAATTATCGGCAGCGGACCAATCATCATCGGTCAGGCCTGCGAATTCGACTATTCAGGTAGTCAGGCTGCCCGTTCCCTGCGCGAAGAAGGAATTGAAGTGTCGCTTATTAACAGCAATCCAGCGACCATTATGACCGATAATGTAACTGCAGACCATGTGTATTTATGGCCACTGACTGTTGAGTCAATAGAAAAGATTTTACAAGAAAGACAAATCGATGCGGTATTGCCTACCATGGGTGGACAAACTGCTTTGAACCTTTGCATTGAGGCCGAAGATTTAGGCATTTGGGAGAAATACAATATCCGTATAATTGGGGTGGACACAGCGGCGATTCAAAAAACTGAAAACCGTGAGTTGTTCCGTCAACTAATGATAGACATTGGTATTGGGGTTGCTACCAGCAGAACTGCCAACTCTTTTCTTGAAGGCAAAGAAATAGCCCAAGAAATTGGCTATCCCTTAGTTATCCGTCCTTCGTTTACCTTAGGTGGTTATGGTGGTGGATTTGTGAAGACTAAAGACGATTTAGAAGCTGCCTTGCGCGCTGGATTAGAAGCTTCTCCAACCCACGAAGTGTTGGTTGAACAAGCGGTTCTTGGATGGAAAGAATACGAGCTTGAGGTATTGCGCGACAACAACAACAATATTGCAGTTATATGTACCATTGAAAATCTTGATCCTATGGGGATTCATACAGGAGACAGTATAACCATTGCGCCTGCAATGACTTTGAGTGATACCTGTTTCCAACGCATGCGCGATATGGCTTTCTTAATGATGAGCAGCATAGGGAATTTCGCGGGTGGTTGCAATGTGCAATTCGCAGTGAATCCTGAAGACGAAGAAATTATAGCCATTGAGATTAACCCGCGTGTATCGCGTTCATCAGCCTTGGCATCGAAAGCAACTGGTTATCCAATTGCTAAAATAGCAGCGAAATTGGCCATTGGTTACAACTTGGATGAATTGAAAAATCCTGTCACCAAAACCACTTCTGCATACTTCGAACCAGCCATTGACTATGTAATTATAAAAATTCCAAGATGGAACTTCGATAAATTTAAAGGTGCCAACAAACAATTGGGTCTTCAAATGAAATCGGTAGGTGAGGTAATGGCCATTGGCCGCAGTTTCCAAGAGGCTTTGCAAAAAGCTTGTCAATCTCTGGAGATTCGCAAATTCGGCTTGGGTGCTGATGGAACAGGTACAAGGAATTTGGAAGAAATAGCCCACAGTTTGGAGAACCCGAGCTGGGACCGTTTGTTCCACGTAAAAGATGCGGTCGAATTGGGTGTGCCATTAACAACCATTCAAAAATTAACGCGTATAGACCGTTGGTACTTGGAGCAAATACTTGACTTGGTAAATACTGAAAAACAAATTAGACGTTTTACTTTAGAGACCTTGCCAATGGATTTAATGCGTACAGCAAAACGCAAAGGGTATAGCGATTATCAAATTGCTTACTTAATAAAGAATTGCACTGAAGATGATGTGTATGCCAAACGCAAAGGCATGGGCATTACCCGTACCTATAAAATGGTAGATACTTGTGCGGCTGAATTTCCTTCTCCAACCAATTATTTCTACTCTTGTTTCGAGGGCGAAAATGAAAGTGCCGTAAGCGATAAAAAGAAAATTGTGGTATTGGGCAGTGGTCCTAACCGCATCGGTCAAGGTATAGAATTCGACTATTCATGTGTGCATGGTTTGTTGGCTGCCAAAGAAGCAGGCTTCGAAGCAATCATGGTGAATTGCAATCCTGAGACTGTGAGTACCGATTTCGACATGGCCGATAAATTGTATTTCGAGCCAGTGTATTGGGAGCATATTTGGGAGATTATCGAGTTGGAAAAACCAGAAGGTGTGATTGTTCAATTGGGTGGTCAAACCGCTTTGAAATTGGCAGAGAAATTACATGAGCGCGGCATTAAAATTATCGGAACTTCATTCCCAGATATGGACATGAGTGAAGACCGTGGTTTGTTCAGCGACTTATTGAAAGAATTGAATATTCCATATCCTAAATACGGTGTGACAGAAACAGCTGAAGAGGCGGTTAAAATTGCACATGAAGTAGGTTATCCAGTATTGGTTCGCCCGAGTTATGTATTGGGTGGTCAAGGGATGAAAATTGTGATCAACGACGAAGATTTAGAAAACGCGGTGATTGGTTTGTTGGGCGAATTGCCGGGCAACAGGGTATTGATTGACCATTTCTTAGACCGTGCTGAAGAAGCAGAGTGCGATGTGATTTGCGATGGGGAAGATTACCATGTTATTGGTATGATGGAGCACATAGAGCCTGCTGGTATTCACTCAGGTGACAGCTCTGCGGTATTGCCACCATTCTCATTGAGTCAAAATGTAATGGACAAAATGGAAGAGTACAGCAAGAAGCTTGCTTTTTCAATGAACATAAGAGGTTTGTTGAACATACAATTCGCCATTAAAGACGAGAAAGTGTATGTAATAGAAGCGAATCCACGTGCGAGTAGAACCGTTCCATTTATATGCAAAGCATACCAAGTGCCTTACATCAATATTGCCACTAAGATCATGTTGGGAACGCATAAATTGAAAGACTTTACCATTGAGCGCAAATTGGAAGGCTTGGCCATTAAATTGCCAGTGTTCTCTTTCAATAAATTCCCGAATGTAAACAGAGAGCTTGGTCCAGAGATGAAGAGTACCGGAGAATCTATCTTGTTTGTTAAAGACATAAAAGATCCAGGGTTCAGAGAAATCTACAGCAAGAAAAGCATGTATTTGAGTCGTTAGAATTCAATCATTAGATAATTTAGAAAAGTCGATACTCTAGGGTGTCGGCTTTTTTTATTCAACAAGATTTAAATAAATTCTTTATTTTTGAATAAAGAACAAAGCTTGTATGAAAACTAGATTAATGATATTTTGTTGTGTTTTATTGGCTGTTAAAGCAAATGCAGATGACAGTTTGAAAGTAAAACGAGGTTGTGTTTTACTGCCGCGTAATGAGTGCTCCGTTGGTATTGAAATGTCTCAATCGCCAATTGGCTTGGAATTGATGCATTACAATAAGGACCAATGGCAAACTGCATCAGCTAACAGTGTTCAGTTTGCGTACAAACCAATTTTTTACGGACTGAATGCACGGTTTAAAGTAAAGTCCCTCTTGCTTGGTGTTCGTTTTGGAATCGCGCCCATGCAAGCTACAGATTCAGGAAGTTTTAGTAACAATTCTTATAATAACCCCATAGCCAATTCGCATTATGTTAAAATGAATCAGAACCAAATGATGCTGTCCTTGTCGGTCGCCAAGAGATTAAAGGCCGGTCGATTTGGGTTTTTGTTTGGCGCAGAGTTGCCATTTTATTATTTTAGTGCGGGAGATTATGTAGAGCGCAGCCATCATGTAACGTATTACAGCAACGGTCAAAACGTGAATTATATGTATAACAGCAGCGCAGTTTACAAAATGCCATCTGGTGTGGTGTATGGAATTGGTGGTTTGGCTGAAGCTAATTACACCTTGTCAAGACATTGGTTTTTGGGCATTGGGGCTAATGTTTACTTTTTAAAAACGTCTATAAACAAGAAATACGACATGGTTTATACTACTGCAAATGCGAGTTATAGTCAGAGTGGAAATTTGACCGGTGCAAACAAAGGCGTAAGTAATTACAGCTTGTATAACGATGCAAAGTTTATGTTTATCAGCAATATTTTGCCAAGTTTTAAAGTGCATTATTTGTTTTGATAAATTGCATGCGTTTTTGCACTTTTTATTTGTTCTAAGAAGTATATTTTATGATTAAATAAATGGCTTGATATTTGCCTAAAAAAGTATAGAATAATATGTTAAAATTTCGTTTTGCCAGCATAAGTATTATTGCCTTGTTGGCTACCGCACCCCTTGTTTACCAATCATGTTCATACGATGTTCAGGTTCCGAGCTATTGCTTTCAGGAAGACGTACTTCCGATATTTGTAAGCAAGTGTGCTCAATCGGGTTGCCACAATGCAATTGATAAGGAAGAGGACTTAGATTTGACAAATTACAATGGCATTATGAAAGGTGTGAAGGCAGGTAAACCAATGTCTAGCGAATGTTACACAGAAATTGCTTCAGGTTCGATGCCTCCATCTAATTCAGTACAATTATCTCAATTAGAAAAAAGCACCATCAAATCATGGATAAAAGCAGGTGCCGAAAATACGTCCAATTGCAATACTTGCGATTCGACTTTTACTTACGCTGCCCGTATTCAGCCTTTAATGGACAAATGGTGCGTTGGTTGTCACTCGACAAGCAATCCTGGGGGTCAATATGACTTGAGCAATTACAATGGGGTTGTGAAAGCGGTTACAAATACACGCTTGTTGGGTTCTATCAAACAACAATCTGGCTATTCTGCAATGCCTCAAGGCACTTCACCTATTTCAGATTGTGATATTATTGCCGTAACAAAATGGATCAATGCTGGTCATCCGAATAATTAAAGTTTTGCAATAATCAATAATAAACAAAGTTATTTTTATTGTTTTTTGCAAATAGCTTTAAGAATAGAATTAATAAATACAATATTTAAAAGCAAGAACCCTTGAGTTCTTGCTTTTTTGTGTTTATACATATTCTGTGGTAGTGTGTTGTGGTAATTAGTAAATTGTTAAGGTTCATTTGTCTTTGATTTGTACCAATCAAAGAAGTGAAAAATGAAACATCAATTTAAAGCCATTTTTATCTGTATATTGTTGCTAACAAGTTTGCCATCTTGCATGGTAAGCAAATGTCGTTATGGCAACGGATGGAATTTGGGCGTTAATCTGAATTCGCTGGCAAAGCAAGATCAACAGCCTTCTGTAAAGAAACAAAAGCCTTTAAATAGGAAAGCAATAGTAGGCGCGCAATCAACTGATTCAGTCAGTGTTTATGATTCGGTAAAGTTGACTCAGAAAGATGCAAACAGACGCTCGAACGATTCATTGAAGCAAGTGCTGGTGAAAAATATTCTAAATCCACAAGCGGTGTACACTCCAGTTTTAAAATCAAAAAAGAGCCAAAGAGCTCCAAGGATAGACAAAGGGGATTTTATCAACCATTATCAAAAGCAAACTGAATTAAGCAATGTTTCTGAAATGGATGAAACAGAATATGAGTCTCCCTCTTATGAATGGTTAATTGTTTTTCTCCCATTGTTATTGGGTATTATCTTTTGCTTTATTCCGGTTTTGGCGGTTATAGGCACTTGGATCATTGTTCTTTATGCCGCGATTGGCTATGCTTTTATAGATGGGATGTTTGATTTGGACTTATCTTGGTTAACCTTCTTTGTTCAATAAATTCAAATTAATATATGAAAAAACTTAATAATTTAGGTTTCTTGGGTTGCTTATTGTTGCTAACATTGAGCTCTTGTTCAGTAATTAAATGCCAATACAGCAAAGGGTGGACCATTGGCTTAGGCAAAGGAGTTGAGTACCCTGAGAAAACAAGCATTAGAAAATCTAAAAGAGATATTTACAATGAACAAAGACATTCTCAAGACTCATTGCTTAAATCGACTTTTGCACTTGCCTTGGTAGACGATTCAAGCAAAGTATCTGAAACCAGCAATTTGTATTTCAGTCCAATCATTTCTTCTGCTTCTTATGGCCTTAATCAACATAGGCAAGTCCCAAAAGACAGCATTAAAAACACCCAAAAATCCAAAAAGAAAAGCAAGAACCATCGCCGTTACCGGTCAAGATTTTATGATTTTATTCCAGATAATGAATACGAATACCTTGCCTTTGTTTTTTTATTAGGCTTCATTATTGTCATAGCAATAATATGGGCAATTTATTCTTTAATTCGTTTAATCGTTAAAGCCTTGAGAAAAGGTAAAGATTTACTCCCCGATAATTCAACGGTTTCCCCTAAAAGCAATGATTTAACAACGGCTGCAGATCCAAATCAAAAAGGGAATGGAGTCGATCAAGAAACTACATTTGAAGGGGATACTGTATCTGACCACTCAAATGAAATGGCTGAAAATACTGAGGAAACCGCGGAACTTGAGGATGATAATAAATCAAAGCTCAAGAACTTTTTGTTAGTGGTTGCTGTGGTCTTTGTATTGTTAGGTTTAACGATCTTTTTTCCAAGCCCACATTAACATTGCAATGACACTAAACTACTGGTTCAGGTTGTCGTAATACTTAACCCTGTCTATACACATATTGTATAAAGTCAGGTTGTTTTGACGCTTGTGAATCTCTCCTTTTGCTTGGTATAGATTGGCCAAAAAGAAAAAATAGTTTGGGTATTGGGCTTCGTATAAATTGATGCTTTGGTTAACGAATTCTAACAATGGCGCATCCATTTTATTTTCGGAATACCAAGCCGCAATATGTGAACGGTAAAGCCAATTTTCTTCTTTTTGTAATGCCTTTTGTAAATACCAAATTCTAGTTTTATTATCAGCCAATTGCGCATATTCAAAATAGTATGTCCCTACATTCGAATCAAGTGCTATACATTTGTCTAAACAATACAATATCGAAGCTTTAACATTGGCATTTGAAAATTGCCTATCCAAATTATAGGTCATGGCCAAATAGTACCAATTAAAGGCATTGCTGCTATCAATTTTGCATTTCTGAGTCCAAGTGTACAAACTTGAATTGATAAAGATCCTGCGCTTGGTATAGCCTTTTAGATGGCCCCATGACAATACACATAAACGCTCAAGTGTGAAGTAGTTTGAAATGTCGTATTCCAAAGATTTCTCCAAATCAGTCTTAGCCACTTCATAGTTTTTTTTCACAAACTCCAAGCGGCCTTTGTGGTATAGTAAAATTGATTTGGTGATGCTGTCGTTTGGGTGAATTAAAAAGTTGCGACAAACTTGCAAACCTTGCTCAATTTGCTCCTTTGATAAACTATCAAATTCTGCATAGTCGCCATAACTGCTAATTTTATCTAAAGCTTCAAAAGCTTTTAGAATCTTAGTGTCAGGTTCCTTAGGTACTTGAGCAAAGCTTGCCTTATTGCCTATTAATATTGCAAATAGAACCAGTATGAAATGTTTTTTCAAAGAGTTCATCAATGCAATTAACCTTTTATTTTTTTGCTTTTTTTGTTGTTGCCAGTCTGAACTTTTAGGATGTCGTTTTCTTTATCATACTCAACCAATACGGTACTTCCTTCTACGATTTCGCCTTTTAAAATCTCTTCGGCCAATGGATCTTCTAGATACTTTTGCATGGCTCTTTGAAGCGGTCTAGCGCCAAACTTGATGTCAAAACCTTTGTCTGCTATAAATCCTTTGGCCTCATCGCTCAATTGTACATGGTAACCCAAATCAACAATTCGTTTTAACATGGTCGCAATTTGAATGTCCAAAATTTTGATAATATCTGGTTTTTCCAAGCTGTTAAACACGATAACATCATCGATACGGTTTAAGAATTCAGGTGAGAAAAACTTCTTTAATGCACTTTCAATTACTTGCTTGCTTTCCGCTTCTTGGTTGTTCATTTTACTGCTGGTGGTAAAACCAATTCCAGTTCCAAAATCTTTCAATTGACGTGAGCCAATATTGGAGGTCATAATGATAACCGTATTCCTAAAGTCAACCTTCCTGCCTAGGCTATCGGTGATGTGACCTTCATCCAAAATTTGCAACATAATATTGAAAACATCTGGATGGGCTTTCTCAACTTCATCGAATAACACAACCGCATAAGGTTTGCGTCTTACTTTTTCTGTTAACAAGCCACCTTCTTCATATCCTACATATCCTGGAGGCGCTCCAACCAAGCGGCTAACTGCAAATTTCTCCATGAATTCACTCATGTCTATGCGAATCAAAGCTTCATTGTTGTCGAACATGTATTCACTCAACGCCTTTGCCAATTCAGTTTTACCAACCCCTGTTGGGCCTAAGAAGATAAATGAACCAATTGGTTTGTTCGGGTCTTTTAAACCAGCCCTGGTACGTTGTATTGCCTTAGATAGTTTTTCTATCGCTTTGTCTTGGCCTATGACGCGTTTTTTAATATCCGCTTCCATGGTCAATAGTTTTTTGCCTTCGTTTTGACCAATTCTCTTAACAGGTATTCCGGTCATCATGGCCACAACTTCAGCAACGTTTTCTTCATTCACTATAAAACGGTTGTTGCCAGTTTCTTCTTCCCACTTCAATTTAGCGGCATCCAACATTTTAATTAAGTTCTTTTCTTTATCTCTTAAACGCGCTGCTTCTTCGTAGTTCTGACTCTTAACCACCGAAATCTTTTCCAATTTAATGGCTTCGATTTGTCCTTCAAGATCTACTATTTCTTCAGGAACATTTATGTTGGTGATGTGCACACGCGCACCTACTTCATCCAATACATCTATGGCTTTGTCTGGTAAATTTCTATCGGTGATATAACGGTTGCTTAGTTTTACACAAGCTTCAATTGCTTCTGGTGTATAGGTTACGTGGTGGTGGTCTTCGTATTTTTCTTTGATGTTTTGCAAGATTTCAATAGACTCTTCAGGAGAGGCTGGTTCAATCATTACCATTTGAAAACGTCTTTCTAATGCACCATCTTTTTCAATATACTGTCTGTATTCATCAAGTGTTGTTGCACCAATACATTGCACTTCTCCGCGGGCTAAAGCGGGTTTAAACATATTGCTGGCATCCAAACTGCCACTAGCTCCACCTGCACCAACGATGGTGTGGATTTCATCTATAAACAAAATAACATCATTGGCTTTTTCCAATTCTGTCATAATGGCTTTCATGCGTTCTTCAAATTGTCCGCGGTATTTTGTTCCCGCCACCAAAGAAGCAAGATCGAGCGTTACAACACGTTTGTTAAACAACACCCTTGAAACTTTTCTTTGAATAATGCGAAGTGCTAATCCTTCAGCAATTGCTGTTTTACCAACCCCTGGTTCTCCAATTAAAATAGGATTGTTTTTCTTTCTTCTAGATAAGATTTGAGAAACGCGTTCTATCTCTTTTTCACGGCCAACTATAGGGTCTAATTTTCCTTCTTCTCCAAGCTTGGTCAAATCGCGACCAAAATTGTCCAATACTGGGGTGGTCGATTTAGGGTTTTTCTTTTTTAATTCTTCAATCTTTTTGTCTTCGCTGTTCTCGTTGTTTTCATCTTCGAAAGCATTCATAGGATTGTCTTTCGGTTTTATGGATGAACCACCGTCCATAAGCGTTTGTTTGAAGAAGTCGTAGTTGATGCCATATTGAGCCAAAACTTGCGATGCAATATTGTCTTCGTCTCTCAAAATAGAAAGCAAAAGATGCTCTGTGCCTATGGTTTCAGTTTTGAATATTTTAGCTTCTAGATAGGTAATCTTTAAAGCTTTTTCAGCCTGTTTGGTGAGAGGAATATTGCCTAAATTGCTGACACCTGTTGCGGTTCCTTTTATGGTGTCCTCAATGGTTTTCTTTAATCTAATGACATCGATCTCTAAGGCTTTAAGTGTGGTTAATGCAGTGCCCTCACCCTCGCGAATGATGCCGAGCAAAAGGTGCTCAGTTCCTATATAATCATGTCCTAATCTAATCGCTTCTTCGCGGCTAAATTGAATGACTTCTTTTACTCTGGGTGAAAATTTTGCTTCCATTTAATGATATATAAACAAAGTTATGAAAAAAATATTATTTGTAATTTATTGCTTTACGTAAAGTATGCTTTTATTATTGATAGTCAGTATCCATTTTGATGCCATAATTTATTTTAATTGCTTTTATGACAATTCGTCGCTTTAATGGTCATCATGGCAAATGTAATTTATTTTAGCTTCTGCTTTTTCGTTGGTTTGTATTTTTCTATATAATATTAACATTGTGTTCACATTTTAAATGTATAAACTAAATTGTAGAATCTCTTTAAAGAAATTAGTTTCGCATCATGTTAGAAAGACCCGGACTAAGAAAGAATAAAAGACCAGAGATTACCTCATTAGACGCGGGTGGAAAAATGCCTCCTCAGGCAGTTGACTTCGAAGAAGCAATACTTGGAGCGGTGATGTTGGAAAAGGAAGCACTGAAAGATGCAATGGAAACTTTGCAAGCCAAACACTTTTATGTAGACAACCATCAATATGTTTACGAATGTATGCTGGATCTTTACAACGAAAATCAACCCGTGGACATTCTAACCGTTACCGAAAAATTAAAAGTTAAAGGATATCTTGATATTGTTGGTGGCCCATATTTTATCGCTAAGTTAACCAGTAAAGTTTCTTCTGCCGCCAACCTGCAATACCATGCGCATATTGTTATTCAGAAATTCATTCAACGTGAACTAATTCGCATTTCAGGACAAACCATTACAGATGCATACGACGACTCCTCTGATGCATTTAAACTTTTAGATGCCACTGAGAAAGATTTGTATGAGGTAAAGAATGATGGAATGAAACGTTCTTACAAAGAAATTTCAAACATCATCAACGAAGCCATTGGTTTAATCGAAGCAAACGTGGCCAAGAAAGATGGTCTTACCGGTGTCCCTAGCGGCATTAAAACCCTCGACCATATAACTGCAGGATGGCAAAAATCGGATTTGGTTATCTTAGCGGCTAGACCAGGTATGGGTAAAACGGCATTGGCGCTGACCATGTTGCGAAATGCTGCTGTGGATTTTCAAAAGCCGGTAGCAATTTTTTCTTTGGAAATGAGCGCAACCCAATTGGTTACAAGGTTAATTGCTTCTGAAAGTGGATTGTCATCTGAAAAATTAAAGAAAGGTCAATTGGAAGAACACGAATGGGCGCAATTGCACTCAAAGATTCAAAAGCTTTCTAAAGCAAAGATTTTTATTGATGATACCCCTTCGCTTCCAGTATTTGAATTAAAAGCAAAATGCAGAAGATTGCATAGTAAGCACAATATTGAATTAATTGTTATCGACTATCTTCAATTGATGCGCGGTGATGATTCATCCAATAAAAACGGAAACCGTGAACAAGAAATTGGTTACATCTCTCGATCACTGAAAGGTTTGGCAAAAGAACTTAATATACCAATTATAGCGCTTGCTCAGCTGAGTCGTGACGTTGAAAAACGTGGTGGTGATAAGAAGCCTCAACTAAGTGACTTGCGTGAATCGGGTAGTATAGAGCAAGATGCCGATATGGTTGGATTCATCTGGCGTCCTGATTATTACAAATTGAATGATCAAGGCTTTGAAACTGAACTAAATATGGGTGAGATTATCATCGCAAAACATAGGAACGGTCCTACAGGTGAAGCCAAAGTTCGTTACATTCCTCATTTGGCGAAATTCGAAAATTGGGATGACAATCCATACAATGGAATTGATGAGAGTGGACCGCAAACCGTAACTTACTCGAGTAAGATTAACACCAATGACGGCGAAGACAGTGTGTCTAAAGTGGATATGTATAAGCTTGGATTAAACCAATTGCAAACCAATGATACAGCTCCTTCAGGAGATGATGATTGGTTGAATAATTCTGATACTGGTGCGAACATCACCGAGGATGAGCATCCTTGGGAATAGTTACTTAATTTTCTTCTTTTCGGTTTCGCTTATTTTAGACGAATTCAATAAGTATGATTTGATCATCTTATAATTACTATGTGTTGGGTTCAAATTGTTCAACAACATCTTTTTGTCTGATTCAACGTGGCTGGTAAATGAGATAAAACCTGGGATATTTTCTTCAACTGCAAAACGAACAAAGCGTATTTCTATTTCAGCTGCATCCAGCAAAACAGCATTGTTAATGATACTTAGCCCTTTTTTTAAGTAATCTAGTTTTTTTAATGGATTTGTTTGATGTTTGGCCAATATTGCCAATGATCCACCATTGTATGCTTTTAGAACAGCGCTTTCTTTTCCTTGTGTAAGTTTTTGTAGTTTTTCTGCACTTGCTTTATTGTCCCTTCCACTTTGGAAATAAGCGCGGGCTGAATTCAATTCATCTGCGCTGGTGGTGCTAAGTATAAATAAACTAAAAAGTAAAAGACTAAAGCGCATTGAATTTAAATCTGAAGAACGACTTAGCAAGTACTGCCATTTTCTCTGCATTTGCCACACGAATTCTGTTTTCTAAAATTTCTTTTGCGTTTGCACGCTCAATTTTCTCCAACAACCTTAAATAATATCGGTAGCTGGTATACACACCAAAACGGCAACTCATTGGCAAGTGTATTATGCCTTCATGGGCTTCTCTAAAATCTTTTTTTACATCTTCAATAATCTCCGCTTTTGTCAATTCATCAAACTGTCTTAAGTCAAGTGTCGGGAAATAAATACGCCCTCTGTCTTCTACATCACTTTTTATATCTCTTAAAAAGTTTACTTTTTGAAAGGCTGCTCCAAGAGCTTTTGCAGGCGCTGTTAGACTCAGGCATTGGTTCTCGTCTCCATCACAAAAAACTTTAAGACACATTAAGCCAACCACCTCAGCGCTTCCGTAAATGTATTCGGTGTAAGATTGTTTATTGTATTCTTTCTTGTATAAATCGGCCTCCATGCTTTTGAAAAAAGGTTCGATCAAATCTTTGCCGATGTTGTATTTGTTGGCTACCTTCTGAAACGTGTATAGGATCGGGTTTAAACTAATTCCTTTTTCAATGGCTTCGTAAGTATCTGTTTTGAATTTTTCAAGCAATTCGGCTTTATCATTTCTTTCAAATGTGTCAACTATTTCGTCCGCCAAGCGCACAAAACCGTAAATGCCATATATGGCCCAACGGTAATCTTTAGCAATCATTCTAATCCCTAAAGAAAAGGAGGTGCTATAGATATTGGTGGTTGCTTTGCTGCAAACGGCGGAAGTTTTTTCAAATAATTCAAACATACATCAGATATAGTTAACCAATTTGTTCATTTTTTGTTTTACAAGATCTTCTTTTTAGTTTGACGAACAATTTCTTTAGAAATTATTTGACCACTGATAATTGCAGGTGGAACCCCTGGACCAGGCACAGTGAGTTGACCAGTATAAAACAGATTCTTTACTTTTTTGCTGCGCATTTTTGGTTTTAAAAATGCAGTTTGCATTAAGGTATTAGCCAATCCATAGGCATTGCCTTTAAATGAATGGTAATCGGCTTCAAAGTCTTTCATGGCGTATGATCTTTTCACCACTATATGGTCTCTTATGTTTTCACCAGACTTCTCTTCAACACGATCCAACATCATATTGAAATATTTTTCTCTTAAAACCTCGTTGTCTTCTAATCCAGGAGCTAGAGGGATAAGGAAAAATAAGTTTTCACATCCTTCCGGAGCACAATCTGCATCCGTTTTACTCGCTGCAGATAAATAGAACAATGGCTTTGTAGGCCATTTTGGTTGCTCATAAATTTCAATGGCATGTTGTTCAAAGTCTTCATCAAAAAACAAGTTGTGGTGCAAAACGTTTTTCACTTTTTTATTCAATCCAACATAATACAATAAGGAACTTGGTGACATGGTCCGTTTTTCCCAATATTCCTCTGTGTATACCCTGTCTTTTTTATTTAACAATTTTTGTTCGGTGTGGTTGTAGTCTGCGCCCGAAACAACGATATCGGCGTGAAATACGCCTTGCTTGGTATGCACTGCTGTTGCTTTTCCATTCACCACTTCGATGTGTTCAACTTCGTGATTCACCAATATTTTAACACCTAACTCTTCAGCCAATTCCGTAAAAGCTTTAGCAATCATTACCATACCGCCTTTTGGAAACCAAGTGCCTTTTACTAAGTCAGCATAATTCATCATGCTGTACAAAGCAGGCGTATTGGCTGGAGTTGAGCCTAGAAACAGAACAGGGAATTCTAGCAAACTAACCAATAATGGATCCGAAAACTGCAAACGAACGGCTCTTCTCAAGCTGGAAAATAAACTGAGTTGAAAAGATTTTAAAATCAGTTTGGGTTCAATGAACTCTAGCACTGAATGCGACAAGCGGGTTACATACTCGGCCATAGCAGTTTCGTATTTGTATCCAGCATCGTCCAAGAATTTTTGCAAACGAACCGCACTTCCTGCTTCTCTTTTTTCAAACAATGCTTTTAATTCTTCTAAGTTTGCTGGCACATCCATTTCTTGATTGCCTGTAAAATAAATCCTGTAGGCGGGATCTAGTCTTTTAAGTTCGTAATAATCGCTTACTTTTTTTCCAAACTTTTCAAAATATTCTTCGAAGACATCCGGCATCCAATACCAACTTGGACCCATGTCAAAAGTGAAACCATCCTTCTCCCAAATGCGGGCACGGCCACCAGTTTGATCGTTTTTTTCTAAGACCGTTACGTCAAAACCTTCTTTCGCTAGATTTGATGCTGCGCTCAAACCTGCAAAACCGCTGCCTATTACAATTACTTTTTTACGCATCTTATTTTTTTTGACGGTATTTGTCTAAATATTTTTTGCTTACAAACAAAAAACCGAATGCTTCAGCGCCATCTTTTTCATTCACTTTATGGTGAATTTTATGGGCAAAACGCATGGCCTTGAAGTAAACTCTGTTAGTGTTTTTTAACCATGGAAACCTTTGATGAACAAAAACGTCATGCACCAAGAAATATGCAACACCATAAAGTAAAACACCTATGCCTAAATAGAAGCGCCAATCCATTGGACTTGATAAAGACCCGAAAATAATTAAGCCCGCAGAAATAAATGCGAACACAATTCCAAACAAATCGTTCTTTTCAAATCTTCCAAGCCTTGGTTCGTGGTGACTTTTATGCCAACGCCACATAAAGCCATGCATGATGTATTTGTGCGTAAACCAAGCAGTTGCTTCCATGAAACTAAATCCTATTAAGACTATTATTATATTGATTAAAATATCCATCGTAGCTTTTAACAAAGCTAGGTAAAAAAAGTTTAAATAAAGAGCAGAAATTTAATTACTTGACTCAAAAAAAAAGGATGTCATTAGACATCCTTTTTAAAATATTCTGATTTGTTTATTCTACAACAAATTTCTTGCTGCTAATTTCAGTCCCTTGTTGTAGGGTAGCTGTGTAGATGCCTGAGGAAAGTCCTTTCAAATAAAATTGCGCATTTAATGCTTTGTCAGTGAAAGTTTGAGCAGCACGACCAGTTTGGTCATACACCGTCAAAGTATACGGTTCAAACTTTACCACATTGATGTTGATGCTTGTCTCAGCACCATTGAAAGTCGGATTAGGCATAATATCTAAACCAATTGTTTGTGGCATGTTCTCCTCAATTCCCATACTGTAGGTGGTTTGGAAATTGATCATTTGCTTGGTTCCAAAGTCAGCGCCAAAATTCTTTAACATGCTGTTGTTGTTGCCATTTCTAATTTGAATATAGCCAGTGCCATCAGCAGTATTAGCCCACCAGTCAAGACCATCTTTATTTAATGGATTGTTGCTAGGTCCAGGACCATCATCCAACATTTCAAATGTATAGCATACATTGTTGTCGAGGTAAACAGTGTCTCTGTAAATGGTATTGGCTGCAAAATTATTTTTATTTCTAATCACTTTTCCTTTTGCATCTTTAAGGGTGTAATAGTTTTCACTTGGCGCATTATTGGTTTTTAACACAATAATAATTTTGGTAGGGAATACCACACTGTTGGTGATTTTTGAGACCATGGTGTTGTCGTCTAAATACTGATCAAGTTGGTTGTTAACCTTAGTGATTCTTGCAACAAAACTATTGCCGGCTCCACTCCAATTGTATATGGCTTCAAGCGTTACTCTTTGGTTTGTAAAAGGTGCAATGTTGCAAGGAACCCAAATTTTTTGCAAGGCTCCTCCAAGTTTTCCATATTCAAATTCCAAGCGTGTGATGGTGTCTTTTCCCATGTTTCGCACACTAATAATTGGCGCACCACAGGTAGGGTTTAAGCGCAAATAATCAAAGTGAATAGAAGGTGAAACAATGTCTTCAATTGCAGCATCAAATTGTTTTCTATTGTCTTTAAAAAATAAAGCATAGGTTGTTAAATCGTAATTGGCACTTCCACCTGCGGTATTAGAATAAGCTTCCATATTAAGGCTAAATGTGTGGGTATTTGTATCAGTAAGATTTAAGTAAATATCATCGGCAGCAACTGGGGCACCTGGGCACCAATTCGCTCTGTCGTATATCCATGTACCAGCTTGTGGATACAATGAATTTAATCCGCAATCATCTCTCCAAACATTTTTCTCGGAAACTGTAGTTGCATCCAAAATAACTGTGCGTTTTTTAGAGCAAAACTCAGAACAATTTTCTTGTTTGTCCATACCATGGCCGGTTTGAATAATTTTAAAATCGACTGCATCAGCTCCTTTTGGCATCACAAATGAAACCGGTTTTACAGCATTTGAAAATGGACTGTTATCGTTGCCATATGGGGCATTCACGCGGTGCATGTTCACAAGTCCCATTGGGATTCTTGCAGCCTCACCAGCTACCATATAGTAATCCATTGTTACTGTCCAACCTCTGTCGGTATTGCCTTCGTAACCAGAATGCTGGTAGATGATTTCTAATGAATCGTGCAATAAAGAAGAGAAATCAGTAAGGTCAAAATACCAGCCATGCTTCCAATTTTGAGAACTGTTCCAATAAAAACCATAAGGTGTGATATAGCGGGCCAATTCATAGCGGACGCCATTTTTCAGTGCATAGATGTGGTTGCCATAATCCCATTCTCCGCATCTCAAACCGGGAGCACAACCAAATTCTAAATACATAAATACCTTGCGGTAAGATACAGAATCAGCTGGAAATTTGACTTTAGCAGGGTATTCAGTAACACCAATATTTGGGTTTGTTTTTATAACAACCTTGCTGTGAGAGGTCACTTTAGTGGTATCTCCCGCATAAAGGTTTATTGCGCTTATAGCAATGGTAAGTAAAGTAAAGATTAATTTCATATCAACAATTGTTGACGCAAATTAAAGCTAAATCATTCAGAAGTTAAAGCCATTTCGATAGAAATGAAGCATAGTTTTTTATTCGACTTTCCAGCTGTTTTTCGATTTCAATAATTCGTTAAAGGCTATAGTCTTGTTTTCTATGCGTTTATCTTTTAATTGGTCTTGAATTAATGTATCCAAGCACGGCTTCTTCGGGTCGGCATATAAAACACCAAATGGACGAGGCAATTCATCATTGTCGAAGAATCTAGAAAGTATATAGGCCTTCATTGCATCTGCTTCGTCGTGTATCCAAAGTCCTTCCGTATTTCCATCAATGATGTCTATTGCTTTTGCTTGTAATCCTTCCAATACAATGCCTTTTGTTCCATTTGCGAAAACCAAAGGTTTGCCATGTTCAACAAAAATAGTAGAGAATGGCTTGCTTTCTTTTTCAGTCATTATCTCAAAGGCCCCATCATTAAATACATTGCAGTTTTGATACACTTCAACCAAAGAACAACCTGTATGGGAATAAGCGCGTTTGTATATTTCTTGCTGGTGTTTAGGGTCTCGGTCTAAAGTCCTAGCCACAAAAGTGCCATTAGCACCCAAAGCCAAGGCAATTGGGTTAAAAGGGCTGTCAACTGTGCCAATAGGCGATGATTTTGTTATTTTCCCAATCTCACTGGTGGGAGAATATTGTCCTTTGGTTAAACCATAGATTTGGTTGTTGAACAATAAAATATTTAAGTTTGGATTTCTTCTAAGGGTATGAATCAAATGGTTGCCACCAATACTCAATGCATCCCCATCACCTGTAATCACCCAAACACTAAGTTCTGGTCTGCTGGTTTTTAAACCCAAAGCAATGGCTGTAGCACGGCCGTGAATAGAATGCATGCCATAGGTGTCCATGTAGTATGGTAAGCGTGAAGAACATCCAATTCCCGATACAAATACAAAATCTTCTTTAGAATGGTTTAGTTCAGGCAATACCTTTTTTAAACTGCTCAATATGGCATAATCTCCACAACCAGGACACCATCTAACTTCTTGATCGGTCTCTAGATCTTTTGAAGTAAATATTGTTTTATGTGCGGTTTCCATTATTGAAGATTGTGTTTAATGATGTCCTTAATTTCCGTGATTTGAAAAGGCTGTCCTTGGATTTTATTAATGCCTTGAGCATCCTTTAAAAACTTGTCTCTTATCAGACGAATCAATTGCCCATTATTTAATTCGGCTACAAAAACTTTATCGAAATTTTGGATCATTTCTCCAAGATTTGATGGCAATGGGTTGATGTATTTTAAATGTAAATGGGCAATGTCTTTTCCTTCTTCTCGCAATTCTTTAGTTGCTGTCGAGATACTTCCAAATGTTGAACCCCAACCAATAATAAGTGC
>JBIKPR010000042.1:0-22691 GCA_044357345.1 Bacteroidia bacterium | reverse complement strand
CATGTATTTGAAGGGAGTTTTGATTTTTCTAAATTGGTGAATGATGGCTATTGCAAATTTGATATTTCCATTAGTATGTCTTCACGAAGTGTGAATGTTAATCCACAACAATCGGAACAAAACTTTTTCAATTATGCCATGCTTAACCTTTGTGAAGCTTTGCCAAATGAATCAGTTGAATTTACCGCTAATCCTCAATTTATTCATTTTCTAAATCAATCAAATTATACGGCATTAAGTGTATTAAATGCCGACAAGGATTCATTGGTTTTTAGTTTGAAACCAGCATTGGTAAATAGAAATGCCTCGATTAGCTATGCAATTGGCCGCAACAGCGATATGCCTTTTACTTATTTCTGCCAATCGTCTGGCACTCCGCCTTGTCCTGTTAATTTATTAGGCACATTGGTAGAAGGGTTCTATTGTTCTAAATCAAATGGTGATATCGCATTTACGCCAACCCAATCAAGCCAAGGAGGTGTTGTGGTTGTTGAATGTGAAGAATGGAAGCGCAATGCCACAGGTGTTTATTATTTAGCTGGAGTTGTTAGAAGGGATGTTTATTCAGAAGTTATTAGTGCCAATAACAACTTGCCAAGTTTGATAAGCAAGTTAGGCAGATACACCATTTGCGAGGGCGATAATTTTGCGTTGGAAGTTAATGTCGAAGACTTGCCATTTGGACTATCAGCAAGTGATACCGTAATGGTTGATCTATATAGCACCTTGCCTGGAGCAAGTTTGGAAAAAATTGCAGTCAATTACGCCCCTTATTTTAAATATGTTTTCAAAGTTGAACCCGCATTGGGGCAATTTGGCGAACATACCATAACTTTAAACCTTCGAGACAGCCGTTGTCCTTTGATTGGACAAATTTCTAAAAGCTTTACTTTTGTTGTACAGCAAAAGCGCAGTGTAAAAACACTTGTGGAAATTAAGAACTGTGGGATGTTAAATGCGAACTGTCAGAATTTCCCAAATAAATTTATTACTTGGACCTTGAGAGATGGACTTTCGAATATTGTTAAACAGCAAATCGCTAAAAAGTTCAATATGCAGTTGCTCAACTCTGGGGTGTATTATTTAGAGTCAATTTTACCAGCTGAAAAAGGATTTTGTGAAGTGCGCAAAATTGATACGCTTACTGTGCCAAGTGTTAAAACGCCTATTTTAAATATGGGCCCAGATTATAGTGTTTGTAAAGGGCTTGAATTGAATATTTCTCCTGAATATTTTGAAACATTTGACGCACATGAAATAAGTGTAAATGGGGTAACAATATCTGGATTCCCATACAAGTTTCAAGCACATTCCATCAGCAGCTTAAGTTTTAAAGTGACACAAAAAAATGGATGTACCTATGAAGATAAATTGACAATTGGTTTGTTTGGTGATTTAAAATACAAAGTTGTTAATGATACGATTTGCAGCAATGGTGTTTTCCCTATGGCTGTATCAAATATTGATGTAGACAAGAACAAGATCCTGAGTATAGATTACATATACAACAGCAATGGATCGATTTTGTCCAAACAAAATCCTAAAGATTGGACTTTCGACTTTACCAATAAAAGCAACCCGACAGCCCATAAAATGGTGCTGTATAGTGTGCTTAAAGATTTGAATTCCTGCAAGTATTTTGACACAAGCATAATTCAGGTTCTTGACCCAAGTCAAATTACAGTGAATGCACCTAGTAAATTATGTGTAAATGCTGAAGTATACAATCTTGAAACAAAGTTGGGGGGGGCTTGGGAATGTGTTAATTACCCTTCACTTGTAAAAAACAATCAATTAAAACTGAAAGGTGCATCCTTGAATCAATTGGTTTTGAAATATTCAGAGACTAAGACTTGTATGAATACCAAAACCTTTTTTGTGGATTTAATGGATACCTCTGAAATCACTTTTTTACATCCAAGAGATTTGCTTTTTTGTGAGAATAGTGCGTTGTATGAATTAAAACCCTTGCCAGCTGGGGGAGATTGGATAGGCGATGGCGTTCAAGCGGGAATGTTTAATCCTTCAAACTTTGGAGGTAAGAAGTTTAAAATTCTATATAAAGTTAGTAATCAAGACAAATGCATCTCAAGATCAAATCTTGGAATGGAAGTTGAAAAACTACCTTCATTAAAAGTTATAGCAGCGAAAGAAACTGTCTGTGTTGGGGAGGCTTTATCCTTACAAGCTTTAAGTTCTATAGCTGGAAATGGCTATTGGTATAGCGACGGAGCAGGTAGATTTGATAATGCTACGAGCCAGCTAACCAATTACCAAGCGAATACGGATGATGTTCTTAAATCATTTATAAAGTTTGTCTATACCCTTCAAACGTATGGCATTTGTGGAAATGTAAGTTCTGATGTTTTTGTGAAAATAAAGAATGGTCCAAGTGGCGACATCATTGACGATTATGTGACAAGCATTTGTGAACCAGCTAAGTTTGTTTTCAAATCCAATTATACGAATATTGAGAAGCAATATTGGTTTGTCAACGACAGTTTGCTCGAAGAATTTGATTACAATTTTAATTTTGGTGTTGAATTAAAAGCAGGAGAGTATGTTATTAAAACAAAAGTTGCAGACAGCGCCTGTGAGGCTTTGGCAATTTCTCAGACCATAACTGTTTTGCCAACACCCAAAATAGAACTATTAAGCAATCCGAATTCAAGGCTATCTCACGAATACCCGCGCTTGTTTTTAAAAGATAAGACAACTTGCAAGAATGGACACTCTGTGAAATGGTACTTTAACCAAACTTGGATTGGCGATAGTAGAGAATTTTATTATACTGTTGACGATAGTAAAGATACTTTTACCATTAAATTGGTGGCAGAAAGTGGCATAGGTGGCTGTAAAGATTCAAGCACTCAAATGTTTGTATTCACGCCAATTAATCAGCTGTACATACCAGACGCTTTTTCACCAGATACCAAGGGTCCAGATGAAAACAACAAATTCAAAGTTAAAGGACCGGCAATGCGGGAATTTGAAATCGAGATTTTCAACAAATACGGAGAAAAAGTTTTTGTTTCGAACAATATGAATGAAGCATGGGATGGAACTTATAAATCTATAGACTGTATGATGGGTGTTTATTTTTATAAGATTATAACTACAGACTATGAAGGTATAAGTCGCGATTATTCTGGCACCTTAACACTGGTTCGGTAATCCAAGCATTTAGCTGATTTATCTCATTCAAATTATTGCCTATTTTTTTTACCTAAGCCCCTTGCAGTTTGTTTTTTAAGTAATATCTTCGCATCACTTAATTAACAATTTAAATTAATCTCAATTCTGCACTCAATGCCTGATACTAAAGCACAAAACTGTACAATTACTCTCGAAGGTAAAACTTATGAATTCCCTGTTATTACGGGAACCGAAGGGGAAAAAGCCATTGACATCTCTAAACTTCGAGATACAACAGGTTATGTAACCTTAGATATTGGTTATAAAAACACAGGCGCAACCAAAAGTGCTATCACATTTCTTGATGGCGAAGAAGGTATATTAAGACACAGAGGTTACTCTATTGAAGACCTAGCCGAGAAAGCAAACTTCATGGAAGTTTCTTATTTGTTATTGAAAGGCGAATTGCCAAATAAAGAACAATTTGAGGACTTTGACAATTCTGTTAGACACCATACGTTGGTGAATGAAGATTTGCAAAATATATTCAGAACTTTCCCTACAGGATCGCATCCAATGGGCCAATTAATTGCAATGATTTCTTCATTGTCTGCATATTACCCAAAAGCATTGGATCCTCATAGAAGTCCTGAGGCAAAAAACAGAACGACTCTGCGTTTGATGGCAAAAATGCCAACCATTTGCGCAATGATTTATAAAAAGAGATTGGGTCACCCGGTTGTTTATCCAAACAACAACTTGGATTATGTGAGCAATTTCTTGTCAATGACATTCAAGCATGTAAGTGATGCAGATTACCAGCCAGATCCGGTTATTGTAGATGCAATGAATAAATTGTTGATTTTACATGCTGACCATGAACAAAACTGTTCGGCAAGTACAGTTCGTTTAGTAGGTTCGTCTCAATCAAACTTATACGCCACCACTGCCGCAGGTATTGCTGCATTGTGGGGGCCATTGCACGGTGGTGCAAACCAAGAAGTTTTGGAAATGCTTGAGCAAATTAAAGGGGATGGCGGAAATGTCCAAAAGTGGGTTGACAAAGCCAAAGATAAAAATGATCCTTTCCGTTTAATGGGCTTTGGACACAGGGTATACAAAAACTTTGACCCAAGGGCGAAAATCATTAAAAAGACTTGCGATGATGTTTTGAATAAATTAGGAATCAACGATCCAGTTTTGGAGATTGCTAAAAAATTAGAAGAAGCCGCCTTAACGGATCCATACTTTGCAGAAAGAAAACTATACCCTAACGTAGATTTCTATTCTGGAATCATATACAGAGCAATGGGTTTCCCAACTGAAATGTTCACTGCTTTGTTTGCTGTGGGAAGACTACCAGGTTGGATTGCACAATGGCAAGAAATGGTTCAAGAGAATCAACCAATTGGAAGACCAAGACAAATTTACACTGGTCATATGCCAAGAACATTTATCCCTAGAGGAGAAAGACAATAAAACAAAACATTATTAAATGGAAAATGGAACTTTAGAGTTCCATTTTCCATTTACCGATCTGGTTCGCTGGTCGTTTCGAATTTACGAGTTCAATAAAATTTCTTATTAACGGCACTTCTACACCGGAAGGGTCTAGTTTCTCTATTTGTTCATAATGGTATACCATATCGTCGATCTGCCAAGCATATAATCCCTCTCTACGCAACAATCTTTCATAGCTTTGTCCAACAGAACGGCAAGCATGTGTGACACTGCCACCGCGCAGCTTCTCGATTTTAATAAACTTTTTGTACAATACAATGGCAATACTGTCTTGCTTAAGGGAAATATGGTTCATTGCTTTATACCAATACGTCTTGCTGTTGCTGCTGTCGTTGTTTAATGAGATGCGGAACAATGAATCAGCTTCTCTAAAACGTTTTTGTTTGTGAATTGAAAAGGCCAACATTGTGTATATAGTCCAATTTTGAGGATCCTTTTGCAGCGCGGCTTGGTAGTATTCAGACGCTTCTCTATAGGCACCATTATTCATCGCTTGATTGCCCAGCGCAACTAAATTTAGTCCATCTTGTGCAGAGGCAGCAAAACCTATAAACAAAAAGCAGATTAGGAATTTATATTTCATTGTTGGTGTGAAAACAAAAACCATGCCTATTAGACATGGTTTTTGTATAGACGGTTTTTAAAATGTTTTATTATCTAAGAATAGAGATATTGCCCTTTTCGGTATGCCTCAATTCATCAACACCTATAAATTCTAAACGGTAGAAGTAGAGGTCTTGTGCCACCAATTCATTTTCAAACTTACCATCCCAACCCAATTGTGGGTTGTCTGTTTTGAACATAATATTTCCCCAACGGTCAAATACGATGAATTTATAATTTAGAGCATAAGACAAACCAATTGGTTTAAAGGTCTCATTAATGTTGTCGTCGTTTGGTGTAAATGCATTCGGCATGTAATAAACCACATCAGGAGCAATAAACAGAATCTTTGTGGCGGTATCTCTGCAACCAAATGCATTGGTAACAATTAATGTTGTCTTTTGGGATAATGTATCGGTATAGAAAAGTTTTGGGTTTTGATCCGTGCTGGTTCCCATAGAAGAGAAATTCCATTTCCAATTGATCGCGCCAATAGATGTGTCGGTGTATTGAATGTCAACTTCATTTTCCCATGATCTTAATTTTTGGTATACAAATCCAGCTTTAGGATTAGAGTTTACAACAGCGGTGCCTAATTTCTTCAATGTATCTAAACAACCTTTATCAGTTCCAGCAATAAGCGTAATGTCGTAAGAGCCAACTGCTTTGTATTTGTGTTTAGGTGATTGAGCTATTGAGGTCTTGCCATTTCCGAATATCCATTTCCAAGATGTGATATTGCCAGTTGGAATACTGCTCAGATTTACAAATACGGATGAATCTTTTAAACAAACAGGATCAACCGTGAAATCGAGAACTGGGTTTGGATTCACCGTAATAAATTTACTAATGGTATCCCAACATCCTTTATCGGTGATTACTTTCAAAGAAACAATGTATACTCCATCTAAAGGATATGAATAAGGCAGGGGAGCTAGCAAGTTGCTTGAGTCATTGTTGCCATATTGGAAACTGTAGGAACTTATAACACCTTTAACGATGCTTGACTTATTGACAATGTTAAATACATTCTTTTTGAAACAGCTGCTAGGAGGTGTGATGTTAAATGCTGCGACAGGCATTGGATACACATTAACCCTTTTAGCAATGGAATCAATACATGAATTGTTTGTTGTGACGATTAAACTCACTCTGAAGGAATCAACCTTTGCGTAATTTTTAGTTGGAGTAGCGTTTGATGAAGTTGTGTTATCTCCAAAATTCCAATCATTAAAGTCAACTGTACCTGAACTTACGCTTGCTGTTGAGGCAAACCCAAATTGATTTCCTTTATAACATTGTTTGTTGTCGTCTATGGTGAAACTTGCAACAGGCATTGGAAATACATTAACAGTTTTGTCTAATGTGTCTTTGCAACCGCCTATATTGGTACTGGAAATTAAACGAACAACAAATGGACCATCGCTTTTATAGGTATGTTGTCCAAATGTAGAATTAATGGTTGAATCATTATCGCCATAAAACCAGTTGTGGTTCATGGGTGTTCCGTTGCTAACGGTACTCGTGGTGCTGAATTGGAAATCGTTCCCTTTTAAGCACTTTTGATCGTAGTTATAAGTAAAGGTAGCATTTGGCATTGGTAATGTTCTGATTTGCTTAGTAACTGTGTCAAGGCAACCAAAATTGGTGGCACTAAACAACTTAACATTGTAGGTTTGAACACTGCTGTAATTATGGCTTGTTGAATTCACATTGCCAGCAGTAAGACCGTCGCCATATTGCCAGTTTAAAGTATAGGTTCCTAATTTAATGGTGGTGGATGAGGTGTATTTGAAATTGTTGCCCAATATACATTGAGGCGTATTACCAATATTGAAATTGGTTTTGGCCTTTGGATATACGGTTACTTTCTTCTCTGCGGTATCGGTACAACCTTGATCACTTATTGAAACCACACGAACGGTAAATGTGCTGTCTTTGGTGTATTTTTTTGTTGCACTTAATGCGGCAACAAAAGCACTTCCATCTCCAAAATACCAGCGGTTGGTAAATCCTCCCTCAGCAATAAAGGTGTTGTTGTTAAAGGTGAAATTGTTGTTGTTTACACATTGTCCAGCACCTGGAGCACCTATGGTAAAGTCAGATCCAGGATGCGGGTATACTTTAGCGTTTTGAAAACTGGTGTCAAAACATCCATTGCTTCCGTATACAATTAAAGCAGGAATATAGCCATTGTCTGCTAGGTAAGCATGAGATACGCTGTTTAAATTATTCGCTGATTGTCCATCATCGAACAACCATTTATTGCCCGTGATAGCACCGGCGCTGAAAGTTGAAAGATCTGTAAATGTGAAAAGATTTCCTTCCAAACATTGGTCTTGGTCGTTGATGCTAAAATCGGAAACCGGCATGGGTAATAAAAATACTGAATCACTTAAAGTGTCTTTGCAATTGTAAGTTGAGTTTAATTCCAATTGAATTTTGTAATTGCCAACAGCTGCAAAGCTATGTGAAATGCTATCAACATCCGTAAAGAAACTGCCATCACTGAGTTTCCATAATTCAGTATATGTGCCGCTGTTGATGCTTGAGGTAGAATATGCTTTTACATTGTTGTATTTTAGGCATTGGATATCATTGTTGATTGTAAAAGACGGACTTGGTGTTGGCCTAACAGTAACAGTTGTTTGGGTTGAATCTTTACAACCTTTATTAGACGTTGAATACATTTTAACGGTGTAATTACCGTCACCTGCATACGAGTGCTTGACGGTATCTTTCGAATTAATTGTTCCGAGGTCGCCAAAGTTCCAATTATGGGTCATGGTACCGCTGCTTATGGTAGACTTAGAATTGAATCTAAAACTGTTGTATTTCCTGCATTTTTCAAGGTCAACATTGTTAATTAATGCCACGGGCATTGGATTAACCAAGATGCTTTGGAATGCAGTGTCAGAGCATCCGTCAACACCATCATCACTAATGGTTATTAAACGCACATTGCGCGAACCTGCGGTTGCGTATGAATGTTGTACAGAATCTTGTTGGTCTTTTGTTATCCCATTGCCAATATTCCAATAATTGATTAAAGGCAAACCATTGGTGATGGTAGATTGTGCTTCGAATATATAGGCATTTCCATTAAGACATTGGTCGGTAAGATTGGTTTTGATTTTCGCTTTTGGATGTGTATTTACCAATATTGCCAAATCATT
The DNA here is from genome assembly GCA_044357345.1 of Bacteroidia bacterium. GTDB lineage: Bacteria > Bacteroidota > Bacteroidia > NS11-12g > UBA955 > JABMMZ01. Next base: position 14,256 of record JBIKPR010000042.1, on the reverse strand, counting down.
GGTGTCTTTACATCCACTTAAATGGGTGTTTATTTGTCTAACTTGGTAGGTTCCAGCCGCTGCATATTTGTGCCCTGTTGAGTCAACGCCATTAACGATTGGACTGCCATCGCCAAAATTCCAGCTAATTCCTGTTATCATGCCGGAGTAAATCATAGAAACAGACATGATGCTGTATTCGTTACCCCTGAAACATTGAATGGTATCATTAAACCAAGTCCTAACAATTGGCGATTCTTTAAGATTCACGATTTTAGTTGCAGAATCTCGACAACCCAAGTTGCTTTTAACGGTTAATCTAGGATAATAATATGGGTAAAAGACTTTGAAAGAGTGACTGGCATTAACGGTAGAGAAGGAATCGCGTTTGCTGTTGTCATCCCAACTCCAGTAGAAACTATCAATAGTTCCTGAGCTTATTGTAGAAGTGGATGTGAAATTGTATTTATTGCCTTTAGAGCATTGGTTGTCGTTTAACACATTAAAAGAAACACTTGGTTTTGGGTTAATGGTTAATGGTCCACTTGGAGAGAAGCAAGAATGGGAAGGGTTTGTAGAAGTCAATCTTAATTTGTATGCAGAACCCGGGATTATCAAAGCAGGAATATCAACTACCATGCTGCTGATGGAGGTATCAGTTTTTGTTGCCAAGGTAATAGGCGAACCAAAGTTTCCGGACGCATCAGAAAGTTGCAGTCTGAAAATATTACCAGAATTGAAAAACACGCCTTTTTTGGTGAAGTTTACAGTCAGTTTATTGCCAGGGCAAACAGGGTTTGGAGAAAACGTATAGGTTATACCTTGTGCTACTTCAGTATTAACTGTCGCGCTCATTTCAACTTGGGCATAGGCTCTTAACCTGCACCAATCGTAACTTACACTTCCAATACTTGTACAAAGCAATCCAAGTGCAGCTTGCAAGCTGCCTGCAAGTGCAGGGGTTGAAACCAAAGTTTGTTGAACACCTCCAGGAAAGGTTGCTGTGGCTGAGTTTGTAGCAGGCCATGCCAGACTCCATATTCCATTGGCTCTTGCTGTGGCAGATACATTTAAAGCAGTTTGATAACTCGCGCAGCCTGGTGTAGCGGTTTGGGTATTAAAGAAGTTTGAAAAGCCCCCAGTTCCTGTGCACAAGGTAATCCCTGAAAATGCGCCCGAATTCAATTGAGCAATGCTTGGAAAGCTTCCGGAATTTAATTTTATTTTTGCTTCCGTTCTATGCGGGGAGGTGAAAGAAGAAACTGAACGGATAATATTGTCGGTGCTGGCTGTGTTGTTGAATGTAGCCATACCACCTGAAATGGTCAAAGTTCCATTTAAGGCTGTTTGTTTGAATGCTGCCCATTTGCCAGTGTTTAAGGTTGAACCTGAGAAATCATCAAATAAAATAAAAGTACTGTCTCCGTTTTGTGCTGCTGTGGCACAAAGGTTTCCATAATACATATTGATGTTTGTAGAGCCAGATGAAGGGATGGTTTTAAGTTTTACCCAAATAACCGTGGCCGTTGTGTTGATGTTGCTGTCAATCCAATAATTCAATTTTGCACATGAAGCATCGGTAAAGCGAATGTCATCGCCATTGATGTTCATTTTTCCCGCAGAAATTAAGGCCTGGGTGTTTACTATAACTTTTACTTGAAAGTTCGAATAAATAGAAGCATTCGAATTGGTAACAGTTATAGGTCTTTGATACTTCCATTCAGGTAAGCAAACCACAGCAGCAGCTTCTTGAACGAAGGTTAATAGAAATAAGTAAATTAGTAAGCGTTTCATCATATTTTTTGTCGGTCTCGGTAAAACTTAAGTTTACGAAAATAAGCAAAAATTATGAATTCAAAAAACCCATAAATTTACCACATTTTCGCATTGTCAAAGTTCCCTGAACTCATAAGAAGTAAGACACATGGTTTGTCTAAAACGTTGCTTTTAAATTCTGAAATTTTTGAATTTAATTCCTTGCTGTTTTCAATGGCCAATACTTTTGCGCCGAAGTTTTTTGTAATATCTTCTTTATCAATTATTTGCATTTTTTTATGAGCGAAAACTTCAGGGTTGTAATACACCAAGGCATCGTCTGCCAAGTCCATACAATGTTGGTAATTGGGTAAAAAATCTTTGTTTAAGCTGCTAAACGTATGAAGTTCAAATACGGCTATAAAATGATGGGTGCTAAATTGTTTTCTAACCGCATCAATACTTGCTTTGAGTTTACTAGGAGAATGCGCAAAATCTCTAAAAACTATGAGTTTGTTTTCTTCATGCACTTTTTCTAGGCGTTTCGCAGTACCTGTAAAACTTGATAAAGCCTCATAAAATTCATCTTCTCCGATACCCAATTCTTTGCCCACCAGGCAAGCGCCTTCTGCATTCTGTAAATTGTGCTCTCCGAATATTTCAAGTGCATGCCTTTCACCTTTTCCAACAACAACTTTGTTGTTTCTAATATGGTATTGTGGGGTGTTATATGGTATTGTTTTAAGGGACGATTTTTCACATAAATTTTTCAAAGTTTCATCTCCATCGAAATAGATTAAACTACCCCCTGCTTCTATTGAATTCACAAACAATTCAAATTGTTCAACATAGTTTTCCCAAGTGGGGAAAACATTAATATGGTCCCAAGCTATGCCCGTAATCATGGCAATTTGCGGCTTGTATTTTAAAAATTTAGGAATAGGGTCTAATGTGCTGGTTAGGTATTCATCGCCCTCAATGACCATAAGTGGAGCGTCTGAAAAACGCACCATGGTGTCAAATCCTTCCAATTGTGATCCCACCAAATAATCGAAATCTTTTTTCAATGTTTTTAAAACATGCATTACCATGGCAGTGGTGGTGGTTTTACCGTGACTGCCACCAATAACCACGCGGGTTTTGTTTTTCGCATGTTCATATACATATTCAGGAAAGCTGTATATCCTGATGCTTAGTTCTTTTGCTTTTAACAATTCAGGATTGTCTGAACGGGCATGCATTCCCAATATAATGAAGTCTAATTCTTTGCTAATTTTCTCAGGAAACCACCCAAATGTTTCTGGACAAATATTGGCTTTTTTTAAGCGCGACAATGCTGGTTCGAAAATTTCGTCATCGCTACCCGTTATTTGATGACCCAATTGGTGTAAAGCCAAAGCAATATTGTGCATTACTGCACCGCCGCATGCTAAAATATGTATATTCATCTTCTATGCAAATAGACATTAAAATATTGACAGAACAAAAAAATATTGTCTTCTTTCTGTCTTGATTTCAGGTCTATTTCGAAAAGAGATTATAAGAATTTAATCCAATAAAACACATAACCTACCCATTCTTTGAATAACAATTCAGTGTTGGATAGTGCAGCCGCTGTTGGAACCAGTAAGTTACTTGGCGTATAATCACGCTTTTTATCGGAAAGAAAATTACAAGCAAAAAGATCTGCCTGCATGGTGTTTTTTAAACACAATTTTACTCTAGGTAAATGCCAAGCGCTGCTAAAAACTAGGACCTTTCCTTGTATGCCAAGTGAATCCAATATTTTTTGGCTGTACAAGATGTTCTCATGGGTGTTTCTGCTTTGGTTTTCAATTAAAATACATGAATCAGGTATGCCAATGTCTAGGAGATACTCGCGCACAGCATCCGCTTCTTTGAGCTCTTGATGCAGCACAGATGCACTGCCACTACTAATCATTATTTTTTTAATTTGGCCCTTGTGAAATGCCTTAATTGCTTGCATTAATCGGTCGTTTGCATCAAAGAAAACCGCACGGTTTAAACTGGTGTCTTTTTTAGAAAAACCACCCAAAACCAAACCAACTTCATAATTTGAATCTAGTTCCTGTTTGGAATGAACCTCATAAACCAAAAGTGCTTCATTCACAATGAAATTATTGGAGGCTATGAATAAGATAAGAAAGCCAAGAAAGACCCTTTTTTTGGTCTTATTTTCTTCTTTGCTAAACAAAGCGGCTAATAAGAAAAGGAAAACCCAAACTAGAGGCTTGATGAGAAACAACAATATTTTTGACAGATAAAAAAACATTTTTGTCTGCAAATATGACAAAATTACTTGACTTTTTTCTAGGTATAGAATTTGACTCTTGTAAAACATAAAATACATTGAAGTAATATGAGTAAAACAGGTTCTATTTCAGTTAATACGGAAAATATTTTCCCAATCATTAAAAAGTTTTTATACAGTGACCATGAGATTTTTATCAGGGAACTCGTTTCAAATGCAACCGATGCTTGTCAAAAACTAAGAACTTTATCTAGTTTAGGTGAAGCAAAAGGGGATATAGGTGATTTTAAAATTACAGTAAGCCTTAACGAAGAAAATAAAACGCTAACGATCAGTGATAATGGTATCGGAATGACTGAAGACGAGATTGAAAAATACATCAATCAATTGGCTTTTTCAGGTGCCGAGGAATTTGTTCAAAAATACAAAGACAAAGCTGATGCGAATGTTATTGGGCATTTCGGACTAGGCTTTTACAGTGCCTTTATGGTGGCTTCTCAAGTCGAAATTCAAACTTTGTCTTATAAAGAAGATTCAGTTTCAAGTTCTTGGGTTTGCGATGGAAGTACACAATTTACTATTGCTGAGGGCAATCGTACAGAGCGCGGTACCGATATTGTTTTGCATTTGGCTGAAGACAGTTTGGAATTTAACAGCAAGTATAAAATTTCGAGCCTACTAACTAAATATTGCAAATTTTTACCCGTGCCCATTGAGTTTGATGGTAAAATCATGAATGCTGAAAAACCATTGTGGTTGAACAAGCCTGGCGATCTTAAAGATGAAGATTACACCGCATTTTATCAAACCTTGTATCCCAATGCTGAGGCTCCATTGTTTTGGATACACATCAATGTTGACTATCCATTTAACTTAACGGGCATATTATATTTCCCTAAAGTTGACAGCGCTATTGAAGCTGAGAAGCACAAGGTTCAATTGTACAGCAACCAAGTATTTGTTACCGACAATGTAAAAGAAATTTTACCTGAATTTTTAATGTTGCTACACGGAGTAATCGATTCACCGGACATTCCTTTAAATGTTTCTAGAAGCAGTTTACAAAGCGACTCAAGCGTTAAAAAGATTACCACCCACATTAGCAAAAAGGTAGCAGATAAATTGGCTGAATTGTTCAAAGCAGACCGTGAAGATTTTCAAGCCAAGTGGCCGAATATAGATTTGTTTGTAAAATATGGCATTTTGAGCGATGAGAAATTTGCTGAAAAAGCAAAAGATTATTGTTTATTAGAAAGCACCAATGGCACGTATTATACCATGTCGGAATATTTGGAAAAAATAAAGCCAATTCAAACCGATAGTGATTCTAAATTAATTGTTTTATACACCAACAATGCCGAAGAACAACACTCGTATGTGCGCGCTGCGAATAGCCGCGATTATGAGGTGATTAAACTTGAAGGACCGCTTGATAGCCACTTTACTGGTTATCTAGAACAGCACAATGAAAATGTCCAATGCAAGCGTGTAGACGCAGATGCGTTGGATAAATTAATAAAGTCAGAGCGCTCTGAAATTTCTTTGTTGAACGAGGATGAGGCAAAACAATTATTGGGTGTTTTCGAATCTGCCAACCGCCATTCAGACATTAAATTTAGCACTGAAGCGCTTTCACCTTCAGATGCATTATTAACAATTACAGAAAGTGAATACGACCGCCGCATGAGGGAAATGAGTAAAATGAATGGTTTTAATATGTTTGGCAATTTACCAATCAATTATCAAACGGTTTTAAATACCAACCATCCGAAAGCAAAAGTATTGGTTTCTGAAAATCCAGAGCAAGCAAAATTGGTGGCAGAAAAAGCGCTTAATTTGGCGATGTTGTCAAAAGGATTGTTAAAAGGGGAAGACTTAAGTCACTTTATTCAATCCGAATTTGAAAAATTATAAACATGCAGAAAACCTATAAGTCAATCAGTAAAATTGATGTTGAAGACTCAGTTGTGGATTTTAAATTTGCAACATCAATAAAAAAGATTGTTTTTTTGAACATCAAATCATTCGTAAATAATAAATAACATGGCAAAACATTTCACAGATTCAAGTTGGGAGACAGAAGTACTAGGTTCAGACAAACCGGTATTGGTAGATTTTTGGGCAGAATGGTGCGGTCCCTGCCGTATGATCGGTCCATTGGTTGAAGAACTCTCTTCAGAATATGAAGGCAAAGCATTGGTAGGTAAACTAAACGTAGATGAGAACCCAGGCGTTGCAACTAAATATGGTATCCGCAGCATCCCAACCTTGTTGGTATTCAAAGGTGGCGAAGTCGTTGACAAAATTGTAGGCGCAGTGCCTAAAACAATGTTGGCGTCTAAAATTGATGCTCAATTGGTATAGCTCTAGTTAATAATGTATTCTTAGAAGGGAACAATTTATTGTTCCCTTTTTTTGTTGGTACATTTCAATAACTTTTTTACATCCAATTTCTTACTTTTGTTACTTCTAATATACCATGAAAATAAATTTCACTTTGTTTTTTATTATACTATCTCTATGCGCTAAGGCACAGGTGAGCAATTCCGGTATGGTGAATGTATATGACTCTGCAGCCAAAGGGAAAATTACGGTTGGTGCATATATCGATGTGTATTATGGTTTTGATTTTAATAGACCATTCGAATCAGACCGTCCTTATAGTGTGTCTTCTCCCCGTCACAATGAAGTAAATATCAATCTAGCCTACGCGGATTTTAAATACATCAACGACAATGTTCGTGCGCACTTTGTGCCAGGTTTTGGGAATTATATAAATTCCAATTACGCAGCTGAAAAAGGAACACTTAAAAATATTGTTGAAGCCAACGCAGGGGTGAAATTATCGAAAAAGAAAGACATATGGTTAGATGCTGGTGTTTTGCCTTCTCCTTATACCAATGAGTCTGCCATTTCGAAAGACCATCTCATGTACACCCGCTCATTTGCGCCTGAATTTGTTCCATATTTTTTAACTGGAGTCAAATTGTCTACACCGATAAATAAGAAAGTTAGTGCGTATTGGTATCTGTTAAACGGTTGGCAGTCTATTCAAGATGAAAACAAACAATTGTCGATTGGAACACAGATAGAATATCGGCCAAACAATAAATTATTACTGAATTGGAATACCTATTTAGGCAATGAAGGTTCAAAAAATAACCCTGATTTTGGTGTGCGTTATTTCACCGATTTATATGCAATCTACAACCCAGATGGAAAGTTTTCTCTAACCTCATGTGTCTATGCAGGGCTTCAAGAGCGCAAAGATACACTTGGCATAAAGTCGCAAGGACAATGGTGGCAAGCAAATATTATTGGAAGGTATAGTTTTAACAAAAAGTCATCGCTTTCTGCCCGAATAGAATATTTTGAAGATGCATCGTCTATACAAATTAAACCAATTACAGGAGTAGCTGGATTTAGTACCTTTAGTGGTGGACTCTGTTACAATTTGAAAATAAGTGCAAATGCTTTGTTTCGTCTCGAAGGCAGAACCTACTATTCAGAGAAAAATGTATATGAAAGTCCGAGCAAAAAATCTATTCCCTTTAGCAATTTGTTAATCACCAATTTAACGGTTTGGTTTTAATGTTGAAGCGTTTCATTTCAAGCCCTAGACTTGGTTTCTTGTTTGTTTTTTTTGCAATTGTTTATGCCCTTATTGCATTGGTTAACCATTATTGCTTTAGAACTTTTGCATTAGACCTGGGTGTTTACACCAATGCTCTATACGACTATGCACATGGACAATGGAATGATGCGTCAATGTTCAAAGAAATTCCAAGGAACTTGCTTTCCGATCACCTCGATTTTACTCTTATTCTGTTGGGGCCTATATCACTTGTTTTTGGCCAATACACGCTTCAGTTGGCGCAAATTGTTTTTGTTTTATTTGGTGGCCTTGGGATCTATAAATTTTTGTTAGAAAGCAATCTCAAATCTTCTTTGGCTTTGATTGGCGTTTTGCATTTCTTCTTGTTCTTTGGAATATATTCAGCTCTGTCGTTCGACTACCACAGCAATGTTCTGGCAGCGATGCTCTTGCCTTGGTTTTTATTGTTTTTGCATCGCAATGATTTTTTGAAATCAGCTCTTGTTTTCATACTCATGCTGATGTGTAAAGAATCGGTTGCACTTTGGTTGGCATCCGTGTCTTTGGTATTGGTGTTTGAAAACCGAAAGGATAAACGACGTTTGATTTTCTTGTTTTCTGCCTTCGTTTTGTCATTGCTCTACTTTTTCATAGCCGTTAAAATCATTATGCCAGCCTTGTCACCTGATAAAGCTTATGGACATTTCAAATACCATGTTTTGGGTGCCGACTATTTTGATGCATTGAAAAATATTGTATTTCATCCTATCGAGTTTTTAAGGCATTTGTTTAGTAACCATTCCGGTAATCCAAATTATGACTGGGTGAAAACTGAGTTCTATATTTTTATTGCCTTATCCGGAGCTTTTGTTTTATTGCTTAAACCGACTTATTTATTGATGTTGCTCGTGCCAATTGTGTCAAAAATGTGTTACGATGACCCAGCCATATGGAGCATCGATTGTCATTATTCAATTGAGTTTGCACCCGTAATAAGCATAGGTTTGTTTTTGGTTTTAGGAAAATTAAAGATTGTGAACAGGCAAAGAAATTTGGCCATATTGGCTTCTGTATTTTCATTTGCCGTTAGCATTCGTTTAATGGATCATACCGTTTACAGGCACGACTACAACCGTTTGCGGATTTATCAAAAGGGCCATTATAACAGAGGACATAATATACAAATTATTCATCAATATTTAAAGCAAATTCCGACGAATGCACGTGTCAGTGCACAATCTCCTTTAGTTTCACATTTGGCATACCGAGACAAAGCCTATGTTTATCCTATTGTGAAAGATGCAGAATATATTGTTTTGTCGCGCGTCGAACCAGAGACATATCCTATTGAAAAACAAGGTTTAATACAAGGACTTAACGACTCGATTGCCTCGGGAAGGTGGTTGATCATTGTTGATCTTCCGGAGATTTCTGTGTTAAAGAAAAAATAGCCATTGTGTTGAATCGTATTCTTATCGAAATTCGTTTGTATTGAGGCTAAATGTTCTATTTTTGCAAGACTAAATTATGTCTGACAAAATTGATATCGAATTTAACAAAAACGAAGACCACAACAAACAGTTGGTATATGAACTAAAGACCAAGCACAAAAAAGTGAGTTTGGGCGGAGGGGAGAAAGCGGCTGCAAAGCAAAAGGAGAAGGGTAAATTATTGGCCCGCGAGCGCATTGATTATTTAAGGGATACCGATAGTTCTTTTACTGAAGTTGCTGCCTTTGCTGGCGATGGCATGTATCCTGAGTATGGCGGTTGCCCTGGCGGTGGCGTTGTTTGTGGAATTGGATATGTGAGTGGACGTCAGTGCATGATTGTTGCCAATGATGCAACGGTAAAAGCAGGTGCTTGGTTTCCAATAAGTGGAAAGAAGAATTTACGTGCCCAAGAAATAGCAATGGAAAACCGTTTGCCAATTATTTATTTGGTTGACTCAGCGGGTGTGTTTTTGCCAATGCAAGATGAGATATTTCCAGACAAAGAGCATTTCGGACGAATATTCAGAAACAATGCGGTAATGAGCAGTATGGGAATTACCCAAATTGCAGCAGTTATGGGCAGTTGTGTGGCAGGTGGGGCATACTTGCCAATTATGAGCGACGAAGCTTTGATTGTAGATAAAACAGGCTCCATATTTTTAGCCGGTTCCTATTTGGTGAAAGCGGCAGTGGGAGAGGATATTGACAATGAAACTTTAGGTGGAAGTATTTCTCAATCGGAGATTTCTGGTGTAATCGACGACCGTTTCCCGGATGATCAATCGTGCCTCGACCGTATAAAATATATCATGGATAAAATTGGTAAATTTGAGGAAGCCGGTTTCGACCGTGTGGCCACAAAAGCACCTTTGCATGACATTAAAAATATTTATGGAATTCTGCCAAAGGATAGAGCTAAACCATACGATAGCAAATTCTTAATTGAACACTTAGTCGACAACAGTGAGTTTGAAGAATATAAAGAAGGTTATGGCAAAACCATTTTATGTGGCTACGCCCGCATCGATGGTTGGGCTGTTGGTATTGTTGCCAACAACCGTATGATTTCAAAAAACAAAAAAGGTGAAATGCAATTTGGGGGTGTTATTTACAATGACAGTGCCGATAAAGCTGCTAGGTTTATCATGAACTGCAACCAAAAGAAAATTCCATTGGTGTTTTTGCAAGACGTTACCGGTTTTATGGTGGGCAGCCGAAGTGAACATGCTGGAATAATTAAAGACGGAGCTAAAATGGTAAACGCCATGAGCAATAGTACGGTTCCAAAATTCACCATTATCATGGGCAACAGTTATGGTGCAGGAAACTACGCCATGTGTGGAAAGGCTTACGACCCAAGACTTATTTATGCTTGGCCAAGTGCCCGCATAGCGGTAATGGGCGGAGAACAAGCGGCTAAGGTGATGTTGCAAATAGAGAAAGCCAGTTTGGAAGCCAAGGGTGAAAAAATCACACCAGAAGCAGAGAAAGCTTTATTGGATAAAATCATAGCCCGTTACGAAAACCAATTGTCACCTTATTATGCAGCTTCGCGCATTTGGGTTGACGGAGTGATTGATCCTATAGAAACCAGAAAAGTAATCAGCGAAGGTATAGCTATGGCAAACCACGCACCGGTGAAGCCGTTCAATGTCGGTGTTTTGCAAACCTAGTTTATCTCAATAAACTAAGGGTCCCTGATAATTCAATTAACTTGCCTTCTTTTGAAACGATTTTAGCTTTGTAAATATAAACATCTGCTTGGCAATCGCTGTCTTTGTATGTTCCATTCCAGGCAGTATTGTTGGCTGTTTCAAATAGTTTTTCACCCCAGCGGTTAAAGATTTCAAAACTTGCAGATTCATCAGATACCCCATAGATGTGAAACGATTCGTTTTTGCCATTTTGGTCGGGTGAAAAGGCATTGGGAATATAATATTGTAGATATTTGAAAAACTTAATATTTTGTGAAAGTGTATCAAAACAATTGTACCCGTTCTCTGCATAGAGTTTAACTGTGTAGGCACTGTTTTTAGCATAAATATGTGTTGGTTCGAAATCTTCACTGCTTTCTTGATCGCCCCAATGCCAAGTATAATAAGTAGCTCCAATGCTTCTATTGCTGGTTTTGATTTCATTTTTTATTTTACCATCTTTCAAATCACTCACTTGTAATGTAAACAAAGGTTTAGGAACAGGGTTTACAATTAAATCAAAGTGAGCGGTGTCGCTTTTGCAACCAAGATAATCCGCTTGGCAAATGATTTTAAAATGACTTGGTTTTTGTGACTTATAAGTTTGGATACTTGGTATATTCTGAGTGCCTGACTTAAATTCACCATAGATGCTGTCACCATAAATCCATGAAATATTTGATGCTTGCGGATGACATTTAAGTTCAATTTCTTCAATGCGTTGACCTGCGCAAATTTTTAACATTTTTGAATTGTTCATGCGTGGTTTAGCAATACTTAGGATGCTAAAGTTCATAGGATCTGAATAACATAGTCCATTTTTTGCTTCTACTTTTAAATTTGAAGTTTGATTTTCTTCTAAATCTTTTAGTTTTTTAGCGGGTATAAAGTTCATTCCATAAGTTGGGATTCCAGTGTTTGGATTGTCATTTTCCCAATTAATTTCATCAAATTGATTCTTAATGGTAAAATTGATTTTTGGCAAACTATCGCCACTGCAAAACTTCATGGGCTTAATTGTGTCAATGATAGGTCTGCTTTTGATGTTAATATCGAATTGCATAGCCTGAGATTTGCATTTACCGTTGTTTGAATAAACCGTAATTTTAGAGTGCTGGTTGGTGCTGGCATTCAAGGTGTATTGAGATTGAATCAATGAACTTCCAGAGTCTGGTATACCAATACTATTATTGTTGTTAAACCATTTAAACTTTGCGCCGTTTGTGGAACTTTTAAATACAATAGTATTCAGTTTTTCGCCAGCACAAAATTCCAAGTTTTTTTCTTGAATGATTTTCGGAAGCCCTAAAACATTGATTTCAAAATTTAAGGTATCTGAAGGGCAGGAGTTGTTAGACCCTATTACTTGTATCTGAGCTGTTTGGTTGTTTTCGATTTCTAGGCTTTTAAAAGCAGGGATGCTTGCCTTGCCCTCTGCAGTCAAGCCGAAAGAAGTATTATTGGTATACCAATCTATTTTACAACCGCTGAGGTTAGATTTGAAAATGATCTTTGTAAGACTATCCCCAGCACATATGGTATATGAATTAATTCGTTCAAGTATTACTTTTGATTTTATAGTCAGTTTAAAAATTTGAGGTTTTCCCCTTGCTGTATCGGCCTTTGGATAGATTACAATTCTTGTATTTTCAGTAGTGGTAACATTAGGCGCAATGAAATCTTTAATTTGTCCCCAACCAGATTTTGCCAAGCCGATTTTAGGATTGTCGTTGGTCCAGTAAAAACGAATATTAGGGCTATCGCTTTCGAATTTCGGAAAAGTAATTGTATTGCCTGAACATACAGATAAAGTATCATAGGTTAAGGGTTTCATTTTTGCCCCATAGCGCAACAAGTTTATTTCGATTGTATCGCGAATTAAAATGCATTTATTAAAGTCTGTAATGGTAATCCAATACATACCACTTCTATCTATAATAATACTTTCGGTGGTTTGGCCTGTCGACCATAAATATTGAGCGTTTTTGTAATTGGCACTCAAGGTTTTCTTGTGGTAGTCGATGATGCTGTCTTTGCCTAGACTGAAGTAATTGTCTAAGCTTTCTACATAAGTTGGCAATCCGATATGACTTTTGGTGTTTAGTTTTAAATAATTTAAAATAGGTTGACATTTCAGTCCCAACTCCTCAGGGAATAAAATACAATTTAGTGCATTAGAGCTGTATGAATTACTGGTGTACAGTTTATTGTCTTTTCCTAATTGAAGGGCTCCAATTCTTGAAGGACTTTTCAAGACCAAAATGCCATTTTTGAAAATTTGTTTTGGATCTTGATTCAGATTGAATTGAAAAACCGCACCTCTGTCTACTAAGGATGTATATAAAAAACCATTGTTTGGCGAAAATGAAAGTCCGTAAAATGTTTGGTCGTCTCCCATGGGTAAAGTTTCATGTGCGAAGTATGTTACTCGACCAGTTTGTTTGTCGAATTTATACAATTCAATGGTTCTGCCATGGCATTGCGCATTTGCCAAATAATTGCCATCAGTAGAAAACTTCAAATAGCCAAGTTCAATGTTCTTGGAGACGCTTATGTTTTGAAAACTGCTAACCGGGCTAATATTTATTCCGCTCGAATCGATAGAAAAACTTAGATACTCATTGCTTAATGCTTTATGCATCACCAACCAAAATCCGTTGTTGGAACAGTTTTTCGTTACTGCAATTTTTTCATCTGAATTTTCAACAAGAATTGCATTTTTTTTGATGATTTTTCCGAGTCCTGCGTTGGCATTAATATCTAAAATATTGTAAGTCAATAAATGGGTGTTACTCATATTAGACTGCACACAAAATAAATAATATAAGTTTGGGCTCCTAGGGATTGGAACCACCACACAAGATGAAGTAGAAGATGGGTCGCCTTTTAAGCCAGTTCCATTTTGCATTACACCATGGTTCTTGTTCCATACAGTAATACCGTCTGAATAAAACAAAAGATTGCCATATTTATCACTCACTGAACTACAACCTTCAAGTGTTTTTAAGGTGTTTAATGGGGCTAAAACCTGAGGTGTTCCATTTTTAAAAGACACATGACATGAGTTGCCGAAAATCCATTGGTCGTTTTCACCCTGCGCCTGAATTGTATTGCTGCTGATGAAGTGAAAAATGATGAGAATTGATAGAGAGTAGATTGACTTCATAGGCGCTGAATTTATTTGAAGACAAGTTCAATTTTAAATTCGTGGCTTTAAAGAATAAATATTTTTTAAGATTTTAAAAAATGGTGTAATGGTCGCGAGAACTAATCGTGTACAAATAATGTTCTTATCTTATCGGCAAGCTTTCGAACTTTTAGTGCGTTTAAATTTAACATTACACCAGACAAAACAATGGCCATGCCTAAAAGCACAGTTGGTGGATAGCTGTCATTGAAAATAAATTTTCCCATCAACACACCCCAGAATATTCCAATGTAGCTTACACTAGAAATTCGGGCTGCAGTA
>JBIKPR010000101.1:0-6731 GCA_044357345.1 Bacteroidia bacterium | reverse complement strand
TGGTATGAATTCCGAACTGGCACCGAGTAGTGTAGGCATTTCAATTGGTAATTTGTATTCAGCCATAACGCCATTCGAATTTCTAGTGACCCTAGCTATTGTTTTTACAAATGGAACGTTGTTGTCTTGTACCAATATTCCAAGACTATCATAGTATTGCGCAATGCCACCGAAAAATATGGTATGCATTTCGTTTTTGTTGGCACTATACATTGGAATATGTGCGCAATGGTAGTGGTTGTAATACTGCGTAAAAGCATTATTTACAGTATGCCCTGAGCTGTCTATATTAACACAATTTAAATAGGGTAAATCTATATTGGTTTGAAATACGCCCGAAAATGCAGTGATTCCTTCTTGGCCATTAGACATTATTTGTGGAACAACATTGTAATCTCGTCTATGTAAATTTACTGCATCTACAATGCTTGGTAAATGTGTAATAGAAAGTGTGGTTCCATTGTCTTGTATTTTGAATTTTCTAATTGAGTTGGTGTACGCTTGGGTAAATCCTGGTCCGTGGTCTGGTCCCATAGGATTATATCGTCCGTTAAATTTTTGCCCCCCGGTTAAATAAAAGGTTTGATTGATTTTATTTAAATATCCTCCAGTAACTGCAAACACCGTATCAGTAATTTGTCTGATTTTTGTATTGAAGCTTGTGCCACTAATAATTGCTGATATAACTTCCGATACTTTTATAACACTTAAGTTTGGAAACGTTGCATGATCGGCACTTGTGTTGCTATACCCATATCCACCAATTAAATATAGGTATTCGCCATCTTGATAAAACTCCATGTTGGTCGATTTTAATTGTTCCTGAATGCCATTGCTTAAGGTGCTTAATGGGGCTGTCCATTTTTGTTGGGTTTGTGGATCAACAACAATTAATTGTGTGTTGTGTCCTGCAACATCAAAGGCAGCAAATGGTTGTCTGCGGTGCAATCCGTCTAAACGACCACCTACTATTAGCCATTTGCCATCCGCTTGTCCCCAAGCGTATGCCTGCAGTCCGCCGAGTCCATTAATGCTCATAGGCTCTATTGCTATTTGAAATGGTGCCGTTTGGGCACTTGTTTTTGCCAAAAATGCAATCATTAGAATTGTAAAGTATGTTGTTCTCATGGTTTTATTTTGTTTTTAGGGTGTAAAATGAAATACCAAGCCAAAATACAGAGCTTGTCATGGAAATTGCCCCTAGCAATACCAAATAAGGAGGTAAGCCGAAATATATTTCTGTTAGAATGCCAATTGGCATTAATAAGCCAAACATTGCCAGCGAAGAAATTGCTTTTTGGTGTTTTAATTTGTCTTGGAAAAATACCAATAAGAATCCCATTAGAATATTAAGAAAGGCAAATAAATTACCATGGACATGGGCTAGTCGACTTTCAAAATGCTTGCCGATACTATATGTATTTATCCATGCTTCCTTATCTGCTGCAAAGTCGCGCATGTAGATTAGTAAGAATCCATAGACCATAAAGAAGCCCATAGTAACAAACCCTAATGCAATGTTGTTTTTCCCGTTCATCTCTTTGTTGTTTTAGTTAATGAATATTCATTACACAAAACTGGATGAATTTGGGTTCAGTAAATGTGATTAATGTCACCTTAGAGAATAATAAATGTAAATACCGCTTTTTTTAGAATAATCCAATTGGCTTATTCTGTTAGAATAGATGCTATTAGGTGTTTAGAATACGCGAAAAAAAAACAATTTTGTATTCATTCAAAAAGATAAGGCTCATTTTCCTCTATCATTTTTCGAATGTTTTCTATCACCTGTTTCATATAAATAGTCCAAAATGTTTTGGTGAAAAGCCAGTTTAGAGGATAGAAGATTGGGCTTTCGCTGTGCATGGAATAGGTGTAAATAACCTCAATTTTATTTGGTGCTATCTCCTTGGTTTCCCATTCTCCTACAAATTTTGTAAACCCGAGCATCCAGGCTTGGAATTGGCTGACTTCAATTTTCCAATATTGGTTTTCTCTGCGCTCAATTACTTTGTCGACTGAGGCCCAACCGCCTTTTTGGGTAAGCGATTTTGCTGCAAACACTTTTTTGCTAAATCCCGGTTTGCCCCAGTTTTCATCCTCTGTGCAGTGGGTCACTTTGGGCATTATTCCAAATCCTGTGTGGACTTTGGTTACGTCGCAGAGCATAGGTGTTTTGAAGGCTCTTTCAAGAGAACAGTTGTAAATGGTTCGAAGGCTGTTTTTGAAAATCATGGGGTTTGTTTTAATGGTTCACCTTTTAAAAGTCGTTTCAAATTAAGGGCATTTATTTTCGGAAACAACAAGAGGATAAGCCAAAGAGAAAAACCAATACCCATTGAGCCGAAAAAAAACGATTGCACTTGGTCTGCGCGACTTTCAAAAGTAGTGTAATGGGCATCAAATACCACAGCGTTTTTTGAATTGTATCTGCTGTCATTTTTTGCAGCATAATAGTTTTTTTGAATAGGCCTTAAATGCTCCAAATACGTAAATTCAGTGAAATCGGTCTGCCAATAATCTTTCAGCGATTCCTCTACAAATAAGGCCAATCTATCTTCTAATTTTAAATTGCTGTTATTGGCATTCAGTGTTTTCTGGTATTTGTAACTGAGGTAGGCTTTACATATATTAGAATTGCTGTCATTGGGTGTTGCTAAAATTGGTATGGCTATGAAGAATTCTAGTTCTAAATTTTGATTGTTCTTTCCGCTTATATAATAGGTTTGATACTTGCTGTAATGCTCTTGGTCTAAATAGTAATTCTTGATGCTGTAAAATTTAGATTTTGGAACACTGTTAATCTGCTCGATTGATTCGAGTGCCGTGCATTTTCCGCATACTTCTTCTAAATAAAACTGAGCGATGCAGGCTGGAATTCCAATGGCAAATACTGCTAATTGTAAAAATAAAAAATGGCTTCTACTATTGGATTTTAAAACAAGTATTTTTAGTCTTTTTTGCAGCCAGATGAGTACAGGGATCCAGGCCAACAGATTGGGTAATATGATTTGAACTGTGTCTAAATATTGAAAGGTGATTCCAAATTGAATGATAAACAACCAATACAGAAAAGTATAGCCAATGATAAATGCTATTGCAATTATGAGAAAGGGCAAGTAAATGTATTTTAATTTTATACCCAGATTCTGCATCATTTGCGGCAATTTATATCCTTATTTTTTAACTCTGCTTCAAAAATACTTTTCAAATCACCAACACTCTGTTTTCGCTCATAATTAAAAGCGCCATGTGAAAGTAAAGCGCCGCTTACAAATCATTGGCTCTTGCCACCAATTCAGCCAGGTCGAGTACTTCAACCTCAGCTTCTTTGTTTTGGTGTTTTACACCATCGCGCAACATGGTCATGCAAAAAGGACAATTGGCGGCTATAATGCTAGCGCCTGTTCCAACGGCTTCTTCAGCGCGTTCAATATTGACTTCTTTATTGCCTTTCTCAGCTTCTTTAAACATTTGAGCACCACCAGCACCACAGCAAAAACCATTGGTCTTACAACGCTTCATTTCAATAAGTTCTGCATCCAATGTTTCCAAAACAGAACGTGGTGCCAAGTATTCGTTGTTCGCACGACCCAAATAACAAGAGTCGTGGTAAGTGATTTTCTTTCCTTTAAACGCACCGCCTTCTACTTTTAATTGACCATTGTTGATCAAGTTTTGTAAAAATTGTGTATGGTGCATTACTTGATAATTTCCACCCAATGAAGGGTATTCGTTTTTCAAGGTATTAAAACAGTGCGGACAGGTGGTGACAATTTGTTTAATGCCATAGCCATTCATTACAGCAATATTGTTCATTGCCAACATTTGAAACAAAAATTCATTGCCTGCGCGTTTTGCAGGATCACCAGTGCAGCCTTCTTCATTGCCCAATATGGCAAAATCAATATTACAATGGTGAAGAATTTTAGCAAATGCTTTGGTGATCTTTTGTGCACGTTCGTCAAAACTTCCAGCACAACCAACATAAAATAATACTTCAGGTGTTTTTCCCTCTGATGCGTACTGAGCCGCAGTTTTAATCTCAAAACCTAATGACATGTTGCAAACTTAATATAATTTTAAGAGATTGATGACCTCATCGCGCACCAAATATTTGATATTCTTTCTTTCTTTCATTAAATCACGTATTTGCGTTGCAGAAATATCTAAAATAGGGGAGTCTAATACTGTAATATTTGGATGGCCAGGAAAAGGATGTACAAAAGTTTCAGAACGTTTATAAACGATGATAGGGAAGGCTAAGATTTTTTCAAGTTCTTTCCATTCACCCAATCGTTCTAAGGCATCGGTACCCATAATGATGCTGTGCTTGCTTGGCTGGGCTTTTAAAGCCTCTAAGGTTTGAAAGGTATAGGATGGGGTAGGTAAGGTGAATTCTATATCGCTTACCTCAAAATGCACATTGTCAGCAATGCTTAAGCGCAGCATGTCCAAACGCAATTCCGCATCCATCAAACTGTCTTTTTCTTTTAACGGATTGTGGGGTGAAACGATGAATTTTATCTTTTGAATGTCGGTTTCATTTAAAATGTATTGTGCAATACTTAAATGGCCCAAATGTATGGGGTTAAACGAACCAAAAAACAATCCAGTTTTCATTTTATTTTGCTATAAATTCTTTGACTATTGTTTCTGCTTTTGACAATGTTTCGTCTAAAACATCATTGATTAAAACCATGTCGTATTGCTCGGCAAACTGCAATTCAAAATTTGCTTTGTCTATGCGCATTTGCAATTGATGCTCCACTTCTGTACTGCGCTTTCTCAATCGATCCATCAAGATATCAATGCTCGGCGGACGCAAGAAAATGGCCAAGGCATTGTCACCATATTTTTGTTTGATACGCAAACCACCTGCAACATCCACATCAAATATAACTGTTTTGCCCAACGACCATAAACGCTCTACTTCACTGTTTAATGTGCCATAAAAAATGCCAGAATATACCTCTTCGTGTTCAAGAAATTCGCCATTTGCTACTTTGGTTTCAAAATCACTTTGGTCAAGAAAATAGTATTCTCTTCCATGCTCTTCATGAGGGCGGGGTTTGCGTGTGGTTGCAGAAACAGAAAAACCAAGCTCTGGCATAATTGAAAGCAAATGGTTCACAACAGTGGTTTTGCCACTGCCTGAGGGGGCCGAAAAAATGATGACTTTATTCAAGGGTAGCCACAAATTTAATCATTTAATGCAGAATTGGTAGTATGTTTCTATGAGCTTATTTTTAGACAGGAAAGTCACATTCTTTCGAATACGATTCATTAAAACAAAAAAGCCGTGTCATTCGTGACACGGCTTTGAATATGGGAGAACGATTAGGCTTGAGTTTTACCTTCTTCGTTTTCTGGTTTTGGCATTAATGCTTTTCTTGAAAGTCTTAATTTACCAGTCTTTTTATCTACTTCAACCAATTTCACTTTTACGATATCACCTTCTTTGAAAATGCCATCCATTTTAGGGATGCGTTTCCAATCGATTTCGCTAATGTGCAATAGGCCATCTTTACCTGGAAGGATTTCAACAAAAGCACCAAATTCAACAATGCTTCTTACTTTTCCTTCATACACTTCACCAACTTCTGGAACCGCAACGATGCCTTTGATAATGCGTTTTGCAGCGGCCATGTTCTCAGCATTTTCAGATAAAATTTCAACAATACCATGGTTGTCTACCTCAGTAATTGAGATGGTGGTATTGGTGTCTTTTTGGATGCCTTGAATTACCTTACCTCCAGGCCCGATAACGGCGCCGATTTGGTCTTTGTCTATGGTGATACGTTCAATACGCGGTGCATGTGGTTTGTAATCCTCATTCGCAGAATTGATGGTGCCATTCATTTCGTTTAAGATATGGGCTCTTCCTCTACCTGCTTGCTCCAATGCTTCTTCAAGCATTTCCCATTTCAATCCGTTTATTTTGATGTCCATTTGACAAGCAGTGATACCTTTTGCAGTACCAACTACTTTAAAGTCCATGTCACCTAAATGGTCTTCATCACCTAAGATATCAGTTAAGATTTTGTATTTGCCTGTTGTCTCGTCGCTGATTAAGCCCATTGCAACACCACTAACGCCACCTTTAATTTTGATACCAGCGTCCATTAGAGCCAAACTACCAGCACAAACTGTTGCCATACTTGAAGAACCGTTTGATTCTAAAATATCACTTACAATTCTGATTACATATGGGTTTTCTTCAGCGCTTGGTAATGCTTTTTTCAATCCTCTAAGGGCGAGGTTACCATGGCCGATTTCACGTCTACCTGGTCCACGGTTTGGTCTTACCTCACCGGTTGAAAATGCTGGGAAGTTGTAGTGCAACATCAAACGGCTATAGCCATTCAACATTGGCGCATCCAACATTTGTTCGTCCAATTTACCACCTAAGGTAACTGTGGTAACTGACTGGGTTTCTCCTCTAGTGAACACAGCAGAACCGTGTGCTGCAGGTAGGTATCCAATTTCTGACCAAATAGGACGAACTTCATCCAATTTCCTGCCATCCAAACGGATGCTTTCATCAAGAATCATTTTACGCATAGCATCTTTCTCAACTTGGTGGTAGTATTTTTTAGCTAAAAATTCTTTAGCCTTCAAATCTTCCTCACTCATCGTTGCTAGATATTCGGTGATAATCGCTTTGAAGTTTGCACTTCTTTCTGATTTAGGTGCACCACTTTTAGCTACTGCATATACTTTATCGTAGG
>JBIKPR010000041.1:0-23351 GCA_044357345.1 Bacteroidia bacterium | reverse complement strand
ACTGCACATCTTAATGCAATTCAATCTGCAGGTGGTAAAGTGGCTATCGTTTCTGGAACCATTCACTCGCCTTCTACTTTAGCGGTTATCAATGATTTCAAAACAAAATACACCAACGCTACCCACATCACTTATGATGCAATGGGATACAGTGGTATCTTAATGGCTAACAGAGATTCATTTGGCAAACAAGTGATTCCTTCATACAATTTTGAAAAGGCAAATGTGGTTGTGAGTTTTGGTGCAGATTTCCTAGGTACTTGGATCTCTCCAGTAGAATTTACAAAAGCATGGTCTGCTAAAAGAAAAGTTGACGGTATAAGCGCTGACGGAAAAGTATTAAAAACCATCATTTTTGAAAGCAATCTTTCATTAACTGGTACCAATGCAGATTACCGTTTCCCAATGAAAACATCTCAAGAAGCAGTATACATCACAGCTTTATATAACAACCTTGCAACCTTAGCTGGTGTGGCTCAATTGCCGATGACCATGACAGGTGAATTGGCTGGTGGTTCAATCAAACAAACTGCTGAATCTCTTTGGAAAGAAAAAGGTGCTTCAATGGTAGTTTCAGGTTCTAATGACCCTAAAATCCAATCGTTAGTTAATGGCATCAATTTGTTGTTAAACAACTATGGTACAACCATCGATTTGGAAAACCATTCAAACCAATACAAAGGTGTAGACACTGACCTTATTCAGTTTGCTAACGAATTAGGTTCAGGTGCTTACCAAGGTGTGATCTTCATGAATTCTAATCCTGTTTATTCTTCTCCTTTATCAGAGAAAATTAGTGCAGGTTTGAAAAAGGCTAAGTTGTCTGTATCATTTGCTGGTACAGCAGACGAAACCGCAATGCACTGTCAATACGTTGCTCCAGATAACCATTATCTAGAGTCTTGGAATGATGCTGAGCCTAAAGCTGGTTTATTCCAATTAACACAACCAACCATTTCTGAAGTGTTTGATACACGTCAAGCTCAAACTTCACTATTGACTTGGGCTGGATTGGGTGCGAAACCAGTTAACGATCCGTTTGCCAACAAAGGTATATACAGCCAAAAACTTTCAGCTTCAGTTTACTACATGTACATCAAGTCTAAATGGGCTGCAATGGGTGTAGCTTCTGATGAGGCTTTCAATAAGGCATTGCACGACGGTGTTTACACAACAACAGCAAAAGCTTCAAGTGTGCCAGCATTTGCAATTGCATTGAATTCAATTGTTGCTGACTTAGAAAAAACAGTTGGTAAAAAAGATGAAATTGACTTAGTATTATACCAAAACGTTTCAGTTAAAGAGGGTAGTCTAAGCAATAATCCTTGGTTACAAGAAACTCCAGATCCAATGAGTAAAGTAACATGGGACAACTATATTTCTTTACCTAAAGCTTTGGCTGAAAGCAAAGACATTAACAATGGGGATTTGGTGAACATTACTCTAGGTGCCGTTTCTATGAAAGGTATGCCTGTATTTGTTCAACCTGGTCAAAGCAACGGAACCATAGGTGTTGCTGTTGGATATGGCCGTCAAGGTAAAGTAGGAGAAAAAGGTGTATTCGATGCAATCGGAAAAAATGCATACCCTTTCTTAACTTTACAAAACGGAACCTACAGCACAGTTACCAATGGTGTTAAAATTGAAAAAATTTCAGGTTCATATGAATTGGCTCAAACACAAACCCACCACTCAATTGAGGGTAGAGACATTGTTAAAGAGACCACTTTAGGTGAAATTAAAACCAATCCAAAAGCTGGTAACGATAAAGCTGCGCCACATTTGTATACTCTATGGGAAACCAAAGACTACAAAAAAGATGGCGCACCTAACCACCACTGGGCCATGGCTATCGACTTAAATGCTTGTACCGGTTGCGGTTCTTGCGTTGTTAGTTGTAGTATTGAAAATAACGTTCCTGTTGTAGGTAGAGCTGAGGTAAGAAGAAGAAGAGAAATGCACTGGATGCGTATCGACCGTTACTTCACTTTCGAAAACGTTAACAATACAGATTATACCAAAGAATTATTCTTATCTAGAGATTTCGAAGGTAAAAATGTAACCAAAGAAACTGGTTTAGCTGCTTTGGATAAATTAGAATCAGCTAAAAAAGGTGCAGAATATGCATACTGGGAGAATGTAAAAGTGGTTCACCAACCAATGATGTGTCAACATTGTGGTCAAGCGCCATGTGAAACAGTTTGTCCAGTATTGGCAACTACACATAGTTCTGAAGGTTTAAACCAAATGACTTACAACCGTTGCATCGGTACCAAGTATTGTGCAAACAACTGCCCATACAAAGTAAGACGTTTTAACTGGTTTAGATACAATGACAACGACCGTTTTGACTTCCATTTCAACAACGATTTGGGCAAAATGGTAATCAACCCAGACGTAACTGTAAGAACAAGGGGTGTTATGGAAAAATGCAGCATGTGTGTACAAAGCATACAAGGTGCAAAAACCAAAGCAAAACGTGAAAAACGCACCTTGGTTGACGGTGAAATTAAAACGGCATGTCAACGTTCTTGCCCAGCAAACGCAATTGTTTTCGGTGACGTGAACGATGAGAACAGCGAAGTGCGTAAATTGTTTAAGAACGAACGTTCATACAGAGTTCTTGAGGAATTAAATACAATGACTGCGGTTAAATACCTAGTGAAAGTTAGAGATACAGAAAAACAAGCATAATAATAAGCCATAAAAAATGATTCACGATTCAATCATAAGACCAAACCTTGTAACAGGCGATAAGAACCTACATGATGTTACATTAGAAATTTGTCGTCCAATCGAAAATAAACCGTCGGTTTCTTGGAAAGTTGGATTTACCATTTCAGCCATTTTCCTTGGCTTGTTATTACTAACATTAGGCATCACGCTTTATGTGGGTATCGGTACTTGGGGACTAAACAAAACAGTACAATGGGGTTGGGATATCACCAATTTCGTATTCTGGGTTGGTATTGGTCACGCTGGTACTTTGATCTCTGCGATCTTGTTGTTGTTCAGACAGAAATGGAGAATGTCAATTAACCGTTCTGCTGAGGCGATGACCATTTTCGCGGTAATGTGTGCGGCTATTTTCCCTTTATTTCACATGGGTCGTATCTGGGTAGGAGGTTACTGGGTATTCCCATTGCCAAATGCTTTTGGTTCATTATGGGTTAACTTCCACTCTCCTTTGTTATGGGACGTGTTCGCGATTTCTACTTACTTCTCAGTTTCATTGGTTTTTTGGTACCTAGGATTAATTCCAGATATCGCAACTGTGAGAGATAGAGCTACAACAGCAGGTAGAAAATTCTGGTATAATTTCTTCTCAATGGGATGGACAGGTTCTGTTAGAACTTGGAACAGATACGAAGTAGTTTCTCTAATCCTTGCGGGTATATCTACCCCGCTTGTATTATCTGTACACACTATTGTATCTATGGACTTTGCTACCTCGGTAGTTCCGGGATGGCATACAACTATCTTCCCTCCATATTTCGTGGCAGGTGCGATTTTCTCTGGTTTTGGTATGGTGTTAACTCTATTGGTTATCGCTAGAAAAGTTATGAACTACCAAGATTATATTACCATTGGTCACTTAGAAGCAATGTGTAAAGTTGTCATGTTGACTGGTACCATGGTAGGTTTAGCCTATATAACTGAATTCTTCGTTGCTGCATACTCAGGTGTTGAATATGAGCAATATGCTTTCATTAATAGAGCAACTGGACCATACTGGTGGGCATATTGGAGTATGATGACTTGTAATCTAGTTGCACCTCAGGTATTCTGGTTTAAATGGGCCCGTACCACACCTTGGTTCATTTTTATGTTGTCAATTGTTGTTAACGTAGGTATGTGGTTTGAGCGTTTCGTAATCATCGTAACCTCTCTACATAGAGAATATTTGCCTTCAGGTTGGGTAATGTATTCACCAACATTGGTTGAAATCGGAATCTTCTTAGGTTCATTTGGATTGTTCTTTACTTGTTTCTTCTTGTTCAGCAAGTTTTTACCAGTAATTAACATCGCAGAAGTAAAAGGTATATTGAAAAACAGAGAATAATCTTTCTTATTTAGTACATACATGATCGACAGTAAATTATTTTTAGATAAAAACAAAACCGTGATGTTCGGGATATTTGAAAACCCTGATCAGTTTTTAGATACGGTTTCAAAAGTTCACCAAAAAGGTGCACAAATCATCGATTGCTACACGCCATTCCCTATGCACGGAATTGACAAAGCAATGGGATTGAAGCGTTCACTTTTACCAATTGGTGCTTTTGTATGCGGTTGTATCGGTTTCTTAACCGCTGCAGCTCTGCAATCTTATACCATGCACTTTGATTGGCCAATGATTATTGGCAACAAACCAACAATTGGGGTTAGTTATGTGCCTGTATTGTTCGAAACAACTGTTTTGTTCACAGCATTTGGTCTTGCAATTTTATTCTTCACTAGAAGTAAAATGTTGCATGGTAAGATGCCAAGTGAGCGCATTGATTTTAGACAAACCGACGACAGAATGGTCATTGCAATTGCAACCGACAACAATGCCGTTGACAAAAATGAGTTAAGCAACATGCTTTTTAGCGGTGGTGCTGTATTAGTAAAAGAAAGAACCAATAATGGATACGAAGATTTCACTGAAGTTGAAATTAAAAGTGCAAATTAATCAATCAAGGATCACAATGAAGAAACCAATTAATATCATCCTAAGTGTTATCGCTATCATCTCCCTTTCTTCTTGCGGGTGGAAAGCAGGTGAAAATAACCCAGGTATTGAATATGCCCCAGATATGTATTATTCTAAAGGGTATGAGCCAATGACACAATATTCTGACACCAATAAATACAGATTTAATCCGTATTTCATGAGTATGAGAGAGCCTGTAAAAGGTTCTGTTGCTATAGGCCAACTTGATTACCAATATGCATACGATAACACACCAGATGGCTACGAAGCTGCAGGTGCTGGTTTAAGTATGAAGATCAATTTGTCTGAAAAAGACCAATTAGAAGGAGAAAGATTGTTCGGTATTTATTGTTCAGTATGCCATGGTATGATGGGCGGAAACGACGGCCCTGTTTCTTCAAAACAAGCTTCATTAAAGCCATCATGGCCTAACTACCAAGATAAATACATTAAAGAATTGCCTATTGGTAAAATATACCACACTTTAACTTATGGTAAAAACAATATGGGTAGTTATGCCTATGCATTAACGCCTAAAGAAAGATGGAGTGTTGCCACCTACGTTAAACGTTTAAGCATGATGGATAGTCTAGGTAATATGCCAGCTATCAAAGCAATCGGATCTTCAGAGGCTTCAGTTGCCCCTGTTGTCCTAGATAGCAGCAAGACCTCTAAAAAATTGAAAAGCGTAAAGTAAGAACCTTAAAAATAATTCACAACAAAATGAGCCACGGACACGAAATCCATATCCACCAAGAAAATTATCTTTTCAAAGGAAAAGCTAAAACCTTGAGCTTAGCTTTACTTGCAATCGGTATTCTTTTTACCGTGATTGGTATTTTTACTTTACCGCACACTGAAGCACATCACGCTGCACCAGCTGTAGCTGAATCAGTAGCTGAACACGGTGCAGAACACGCAACAGAACATGCTGCAACTGCCCATGAATACCCTGGACAAAACATCAATGGTGTAGACGTTGGTCACGCTGATGAGCAATTGTATCCAGTAATTTCTGAACACGCAAAACCTGCTGCTACTAGAATATACATGAACTTGTTATTGAATGGATATTTTGTTCTTTTAATTTCAGTTTGTGGTCTTTTCTTCTTTGCCTTACAATATATTGCAAATGCTGGTTGGGCTACTGTTCTTTTAAGAGTTCCTCAAGCTATGAGTACTTTTTTGCCAATTGGAGCAATCGTAATTCTTGCAGTTTTCTTTATCGATGGTGAAAATATTTACCATTGGTTGGCATACGAAAAATTGCATTTAACCAAAGGACAACCTGGTTTTGATAAGATACTAGACAACAAATCATGGTTCCTTAACAGCAAAGTAGTTGTTGGTTTCCTAATTGCAATTCCTGTAACATGGATTTTGTTCGGCATGAAGCTCAGAAGTTTATCATACAAAGAAGATGCTGAAGGTGGATTAACCTTCTTCAATAAGTCTATTCGCTTTGGTGCTGCTTTTGTTCTAGTATTCGGTTTTACTTTGTCTATCTTAAGTTGGGTAGTTAACATGAGTGTTGACGCACACTGGTATAGTACCATCTTCTCTTTGTACAACTTTGCCACCGGTTGGGTTAGTACAATCGCAATCATTATCTTGTTTGTGTTGTACCTTAAACGCAATGGCTATTTGAACTTGGTTACCGATGAGCATATCCATGACTTAGGTAAATTTATGTTCGCCTTCTCAATATTCTGGACTTACCTTTGGTTTGCTCAGTTTATCTTAATTTGGTATGCAAATATTCCAGAAGAAACCATCTACTACTACAAACGTTGGGAGCCTCCATTTAAGTTGCATTTCTTCTTAAACCTAATCTTAAACTTCCTAGTTCCTTTCTTGGTATTGATGACTAGAAACAACAAACGCAATCCTAAGATTTTAACCTTTGTTGCAATTGTTATTCTTGTCGGTCACTGGAATGACTTATACTTAATGTTAATGCCCGGTACCATCGACAAACAAGCTGGTATTGGTTTCCTTGAAGTAGGTATGACGCTTGCATTCGCTGGTTTGTTTATCTATTGGGTACTAACTGCTTTAAGCAAAAAAGGCTTGGTTCCAGTTAAACATCCTTATATCGATGAAAGTGCACACCACGATGTGGGTGTATAATCCTGATAATAAATAATTTAAAAAAGCAAACCCTAAAAAGTTTGCTTTTTTGTTTTAATAATATACCTTTGTGTTGTTGAAAAAACTAATTTCTATTGGCTTACTGTTTGGGCTCTTAACCAGCAATACAGAGTTCCATCAATTGATGAAACTGCCAGTATTGGTTCAACATTTCATTCACCACAAATCTTTAGACAATTCGCTTTCATTTGCAGATTTTATTTTTAGCCACTACAGTGATAATTTAGAATCAAACGATCAAGAACACCATGAATTGCCTTTTAAATCGCATGGTTGTCAGCATATGTCATCATTGGTGCTGGTTTGTGATTTTCCTGCTTACACGGCGTTTAAAACCACTGCTGTAGCTGTTGCAACAGCGTCTTACCAAGAAGTTTTTTATACCTTCGGAAGTTTGGGTGCTATTTGGCAGCCTCCTCAATTGGGCTAATTAAGGATCCGGGTCCCTTTTGTTTCAAACAAAAGGTTGTTATTATTTCATGCTTTTGCTTTCGATCCTTTGAAATAATACTTTGGCTTTTTAGCCTTAATTTCAAGTCTTTTTAAAACAATTAATATGTTTCTAAATTCAATTATTGGATTTTCAATTAAAAATAAATTAATCATTGGGCTTTTTACAATAAGTCTAATTTTATATGGGGTATATGAACTTACCCGTCTGCCAATAGATGCCGTTCCTGATATTACCAATAACCAAGTTCAAGTCATTACCGTCGCACCTTCCTTAGGCGCCACCGATATCGAACGTTTGGTCACTTTTCCAGTAGAGCAGGCCAATAGCAATATTCCTGGTCTACACGAAATTAGAAGTTTTTCACGCTTTGGTCTTTCTTTGGTTACCATCGTATTCGACGAAGGTGTCGATATATATTGGGCAAGACAGCAGGTTTCTGAACGCTTGCAATCAGCTAAAGCTTTGATCCCTCCGGGCGTTGCAAGTCCAGAACTAGGACCTGTAACCACTGGCCTAGGTGAAATTTACCAGTACGTTGTTAGACCTAAAAAAGGTTATGAACACAAATATACCGATGTTGAATTGCGAACCATTCAAGATTGGATTGTGCGTAGACAATTGCTGAGTGTCAAAGGGGTTGCAGATGTTAGTAGCTTTGGGGGGCACCTCAAGCAATACGAAATCGCACTCGATCCAGACAAATTACAGTCTATGGATATTGGCATCGATGATGTGTTTAACGCCATTCAAAACAACAATGAAAACACAGGTGGTGCGTACATCGAAAAAGGCCCAACTGTTTTGTACATTCGAACAGAAGGTTTGGCGAACAGTCTAGCCGACCTAGGAAGTATTCCTGTCAAGGTGCTCAAAAATGGAGTGACATTATTGGTCAGAGATATTGCGGAGCTTAAACTTGGAACCGCTGTAAGATATGGGGCGATGCATTACGACACCATGGGTGAGGTTTCAGGAGCGGTTGTGATGATGTTAAAAGGGGGAAATAGCAGTGAAGTTATTAAAGCGGTTAAGGAAAGGGTAGCTGCCATTCAAAAATCATTGCCAGAAGGTGTTGTCATCGAGCCGTTCTTGGATAGAACAAAGATGGTAAACAATGCCATAGGAACAGTTGAAACCAATTTGCTAGAAGGGGCATTAATTGTCATATTCGTTTTGGTCCTTTTTCTGGGAAATGTGCGCGCGGGATTGCTTGTTGCCTCTGTTATTCCTTTGTCAATGTTATTCGCTGTAATTATGATGAACACCTTTGGTGTTAGTGGTAACTTAATGAGTTTGGGTGCACTAGATTTCGGATTGATTGTTGATGGCGCCGTTATTATTGTTGAAGCGGTCATGCACGCGCTTACAAACCACAATTCTAATATCGGTTTCTTGAAGCTTGAACAAAAGAGAATGGATGAAACAGTGAAGCATTCTGCCAGTAAAATGATGAACAGTGCGGTGTTTGGTCAAGTAATTATTCTGATTGTTTACTTGCCAATATTCTCTCTCCAAGGTATAGAAGGTAAAATGTTTAAACCTATGGCTCAAACAGTTGCTTTTGCTTTAATGGGCGCGTTTATTTTATCGCTTACATATATTCCAATGATGAGCAGTGTATTCTTAAGTAAAACAATACACACCAAAAAGAATCTATCAGACAAAATGATGGAAAAGCTCGAGAAAATTTATAGAAATGCATTAAATAAAGTACTCAATTACCCTAAAACCATTTTGACATCGGTATTTGCCTTGTTTGCCCTTGCAATCATCGTGTTAATGCAATTGGGCGGAGAATTTATCCCTTCGCTTGAAGAAGGAGATTTTGCTTTGGAGACTAGAGTTTTACCAGGAAGCAACCTCAATGTTAGTTTAAAAGCAGCTAAACAAGCATCAGCCATTTTGTTGACGAAGTTCCCAGAAGTTGAAAAAGTGGTTTCTAAAATTGGAAGTGGTGAGGTGCCTACAGACCCTATGCCTATCGATGCCCAAGATTTGATGATTATCTTGAAAGATAAAAAGGAGTGGACCAGTGCTAAAACCTTCAACGAATTGGCCGAGAAAATGGGTGAGGCACTTAAAGATGTACCTGGCGTAACTTTTGGTTTTCAATATCCAGTGCAAATGAGGTTTAACGAATTGATGACTGGCGCCCGACAAGATGTTGTTTGTAAGATTTTTGGAGAAAACTTAGATACCTTGGCCCATTATGCCGCTGAATTAGGGAAAATTGCAAGTGTTGTAGATGGTGCACAAGATGTATATGTTGAACCAGTAGCAGGTATTCCTCAAATTGTGATCAATTATAAACGCGATTTAATAGCCCGCTATGGTGTGAAAATAAGTGATGTTAACCGCGTGGTAAATACCGCCTTTGCAGGTGGAAGCGCCGGCAAAGTCTATGAAGGTGAAAAACGCTTTGATTTGGTGGTGCGTTTAAATAAAAATCAAAGACAGGAATTATTGGATGTTCAAAATTTATTGATTCCTGTTGGCCCTTCTATCAACGTGCCCTTATACCATTTGGCCGATGTGGAGATAAAAGATGGACCCAATCAAATTCAAAGAGAAGATGCTAAAAGGCGGATAGTGGTAGGATTTAATGTTCGTGGAAGAGATGTTCAATCTATAGTTGACGACCTGCAAACAAAAATTGCTCAAAAAATAAAACTGCCTGCAGGGTATTATATCACATACGGTGGTGCATTTGAGAATTTGAATGCCGCTAAAAAACGTTTAGGTATAGCCGTTCCAATTGCCTTGTTCTTGATTTTTCTGCTTTTGTTTTTTGCTTTTAATTCAGTCAAACAAGCTGCTTTGATTTTTACCGCTATTCCATTGTCTGCCATTGGAGGGATTTTAGCCCTTGCTTTGCGTGGTATGCCATTTAGCATTAGTGCTGGCGTTGGTTTTATTGCCTTATTTGGAGTGGCTGTATTGAATGGTATTGTTTTGATTGCGGAATTCAAACGCTTAAAGGCCGAAGGAATAAGCGATTTGCGAGAAATCGTAGTTAAAGGAACTTCCTTGCGTTTACGCCCTGTGCTTATGACCGCTTTGGTAGCCTCTCTAGGATTCTTGCCTATGGCACTGAGCAACGGAGCAGGTGCAGAAGTTCAAAGACCCTTAGCAACGGTGGTAATCGGAGGTTTGCTTATTGCAACTTTTTTAACCTTATTTGTATTGCCAATAATTTACGGGATTTCTGAACAAGGATTTAAAATGAAGTTTTCAAACACAAAAGTCACCTTGGTTTTATGCCTCTTTATTGGATCACAATTAAACGCTCAAAATAAAATAGAGATCAAAGCCGCGGTCGATTCTGCATTGGCAAATAATTTGGTTCTGAGAAGCGAACACCTCAATTTGGCTTACAATTCTGCCTTGATCAAAACCGCAAACAATCTGCCTAAAACAAATATAAATTTCGAGAATGGCCAAATAAATAGCGCTTATATTGACCAACGCTTTGGTTTGTCTCAAAACATACAGTTCCCGCAAGTATACAAGAGACAAAGGCAACTCTTGGAGGCGTATCAGCAATCAAGTCAGTTGCAGGTTAATTTGTCAGAACTTGAATTAAAACGACAGGTCTATCTGAATTACTATATTTTGGTATACCTATTGGCTAAAGAAAAAGTATTACTACAATCTGATTCGATGTATGCAGCATTTTTAATCAGAGCCGAAACAAAGTATAAATTAGGGGAAACGGGCAATCTTGAGAAGTCAGCAGCCGCTCTGCAAAGACAACAAATTGCAATTCAGTTAACAGAGGTACAACAGGATATCGCTTTTAAAGTTTTGTCTTTGAAATGGTTGCTGAACTCAGAAAGTGATTGTTTGCCAAATACGGATGTTCTGCTCTTGCCCATGCCAATGCTCGATTCTGGTTTGATGGCTGCACATCCTCAATTGGCCGTTTTGAAACAAGAATTACAAATTTCTCAGTCTAAGTCATTGTTAGAAAAATCGAGGTTTTTGCCCGATGTACAATTGTCGTATTCCAATATGAGTATGAAAGGAGTGGGTGCAGATAATCGTTTCTATTCTTCGAATACAAGATTTCAATCACTGCAATTGGGTATAGGTATACCGCTCTTTGTGGGGGCACAAAAAGCCGCTCTTAAAGCTGCTGAAATAAATAAGGAAATTGCGGCCAATAGCTTTGATATCGGCCAAAGAACCATTGCCCAACAATGGTCTCAATCCGCAACAAAAGTGTCCAATTATAAGTCGATTGTAGGTTTTTACGACAGTATTGGTCTGCAAAATTCAAACAATTTAAAGGCATCTGCCAACAGGCAATTAGAAGCAGGTGAAATATCGTATTCTGATTGGGTTGTGTTAAGCAATCAATCAATCGCGGCGCAAAGCCACTATTTAGAGATGCTGCGGCTATACAATGAAGCGGTTATCGAATTGATGTATTTAATGGGGAAATAAAATTTAAAATAAAGAAATGTTGAAACATATAAATTTAGGACTTTTAATACTATCTGTTATGATAGTTTTTCAGGCCTGCGGCAATAAAGCTGCTGAAAGCGAAACAAAAACAAATGAAATAAGTGTTCAAGAAATAACCTTGTCAGAGGCGCAAATGAAAAATGCAAACATCCGTTTTGATACGGCTAAAATTGTAAAGCTTTCTGGTGTTATTAAGGTAAATGGTGTTATAGATGTGCCGCCGCAAAACATGGTATCAGTTAGCTTACCCCTAGGTGGCTTTTTGGTGAAGACCAAACTTTTACCAGGTATGCATCTGAACAAAGGCGATATTATTGCGGTTATGGAAGACCAACAATACATTCAGTTGCAGCAAGATTATTTAACCGCTAAGGTGCAATTTTCTTATATTGAAAAAGAGTACCTGAGACAAGCGGAATTAAACCAAAGTAAGGCAAGCAGCGATAAAATGTTTGAACAAGCGAAATCAGATTTCTTAAGTCAAAAAATATTAATCAATGCCTTGTCTGAAAAATTGAAATTAATCGGTTTGGAACCCTCGCGATTAAATGAAAACAATATGTCCAAAAGTATTAATATTTATTCGCCAATTAATGGATATGTCAGTAAAGTTAATGTCAATATTGGAAGGTATATAAACCCTTCAGATGTAATGTTTGAACTGGTAAACCCCGATGACATCCATTTGAATTTAACCATTTATGAAAAGGATTTACAAAGTATTCATATCGGAAGTAAAGTACAGACCTATACCAATAACAACCCTGAAAAAAGTTACGATTGTGATGTTATTTTAATTGGTCAAGACGTTTCTAAAGAAGGTTTTGTTCAAGTTCACTGCCATTTTCATACCTATAGTGCTGTGCTAATTCCAGGTATGTATATGAATGCAGAAGTAGAGTCTGATTCGAAAATGGCATTGGCATTGTCTGAAGCCGCTATTGTATCTCACGAGGGCGTCGAGTATGTGTTTATAGAGAAATCAAACCGACATTTTGAAATGGTGGCTATAAAAACCGTTTCGAAAAGCAATGGGAAAGTGGAAGTTGAAGAAAACCCTAAGTTAGTAGGTGCAAGAGTTGTTGTTTCTGGGGCGTACGATTTGCTCATGATGGCTAAAAACACGGCAGAATAGTTTAATTAAAAGAATTATATTTGATTCATGGAAGCAATGGGTAAAGGCCGGGGCGTGGTTAACATGCAAAAATCATTGCTTATTGTTTCCGTGGGTCTATTTGTAGTTAAAATACTCGCGTGGTATTTAACAGGTTCGGTTGCAATATTAACTGATGCTTTAGAAAGTACAGTCAACGTCGTTGCTGGTATTATTGGTTTGTACAGCATTGTTTTGTCGGCAAAGCCGAAAGACCAAGAACATCCTTATGGGCATGGTAAAGTTGAGTTTTTGTCATCTGCTTTGGAAGGACTGCTAATTTCAATTGCTGGGCTTGTAATTGTTTATGAATCTTTGAACAATCTTGTCCATCCGCATGCTTTGAATAGACTAGATAGTGGGATGGTTTTAATTGCCATTACTGCAGTGGTAAATTATATCATGGGGCATTTGTGCATTCAAAAAGGAAGGAAAGAGAATTCCCCGATTTTAGTCGCAAGCGGACAACATCTTAAATCCGATACCTACTCAACAATTGGGATACTATTGGGTGTGTTTCTAATTTATTTAACTGACTATTTATGGCTAGATAGCGTGGCTGCATTAATTATGGCCTTTGTTATAATTTATACTGGATATAAGATAATTAGACGTGCAATTTCTGGTATTATGGATGAATCGGATACCGCAATAATAAATGAAATAGTGGTGGTTTTAAATCAACACAGACGTGCCGATTGGATAGATGTGCACAATATGCGTGTAATCAATTATGCTGGCTTTTACCATATTGATTGCCACTTAACCGTGCCATACTACATCAATGTCAACGAAGCACATGCCTTATTGGATGCTTTAACAGATATGTTGCGTTTGCATTTCAAAGAAAGGGTAGAGTTCTTTATCCATATTGATGGGTGTGTCTCCAAACAATGCTCACTTTGTTCAGTGCAGAATTGTTCAGTAAGGAAACAGCCGTTCAATGAATCTATTCAATGGACTTACAAGAATATTGTTTCCAATTCTAAGCATGGATTGGTTTAGCTCTTGATAATTCTTAACTTTATTACTGCGTTTCGATTTCCGCTTTTATAATGTTAGTTCTAGTTAAATATGCCAAACTATTTAAATTATAAAATATTCTCATAAACGATGGCCATTCCCTGACCAACGCCAACGCACATAGTCGCAACGCCATATTTTACATCGGGTCTTTTTTGCATCTCATGAATTAATGTGCTGCTAATTCTTGCGCCACTGCATCCCAAAGGATGACCAATCGCGATTGCTCCACCATTTACGTTCACTTTATTGATGTCTATGCCTAATTCTTTTATGCATGCTATGCTTTGAGAGGCGAAGGCTTCGTTTAATTCAAACAATCCAATGTCTTCAATGTTAAGTCCAGCACGTTTCAAGGCTTTTCTAACGGCTTCTACAGGTCCAATTCCCATAATTGCTGGTTCAACTCCAGATGCCGCGGTGGCAACGATGCGGGCTTTAGGCTTTAGACCATGGGCTCTCACAAATGATTCAGAAGCGATTGCCAAGACACTTGCTCCGTCGTTTACCGAACTGGAATTTCCAGCAGTTACGCTGCCATCTTTTTTAAAGGCAGGCTTTAAATTGTTTAAGGTTTCAATGCTGCTTAAACGTGCTTGCTCATCGGTATCAAATACAATGATTTCGCCTTTTTTCTTAGGGATTTCGTAAGCAACAATTTCTTCTTTAAATTTTCCTGCGTCATGGGCTTGTTTCCATTTTAACTGTGAATCGTAGGCAAATTGATCTTGTTCTTCACGGCTAATTCCCCAGCGTTCAGCAACGTTTTCTGCCGTTTCACCCATAGTAAATGGATGGTATAGTTTTGATAAGGCAGGATTTGTAAATCTCCAACCTATGGTGGTATCGTGAATTTCTGGAGCACGGCCAAAAGCGGTGTCCGATTTAGCCATTACAAAAGGAGCACGCGACATGCTCTCAACCCCGCCAGCAATATACAAAGCTCCATTGCCTGCATTAATTTCCATGTAAGCGTTCGCTATGGCTTGTAGGCCACTGGCACATAATCTGTTTACAGTATATCCGGCCACGCTGGTGGGAAGTCCCGACAACAAAGCAGACATACGTGCAACATTCCTGTTGTCTTCTCCTGCTTGATTGGCTGCACCTAAAATCACTTCTTCGGTTTCTTCAAATGGGATATTGGGATTTCTGTTGATCAAGGCCTTAATCACATGGGCGCCCATGTCATCAGGTCTAGTTCCAGAAAGGGTTCCTGCATATTTTCCTATTGCGGTTCTAACGGCATCAATAACGTATATAGATTGACTCATATTGTGGGGCAAAACTACAATATTCTCAAATATAAATTAAGAAAATATTTATTAAAACAACTTGAATCAGACCTTTAAGTAGATTAATTAAAAATTCTTAAACAGAAATATTCGAATTGCAATTTTTGTGTAATTGTGGTTTAATGGAAAAACTATTTTATTTTCGTATCAATGAAAATAAATAGATTCTTTATTTATTGCCTAATTGGAACGTTTGCATTCGCAATTTTTCTGCCTGCGTGTAAAGCCAAAACATGCGATGATGCAAGCAATGTTACTGAGAAATCGAAGTCGAGGAAACGTGTAAAAAATATCGGTCTTTTTTCAAGAAAAGAAATGCGCAGAAAACATTGGCATTAATAGGGAAGGTAAGGCAAGTCAAAATTAATGATTATGCCAAAATTGTGCTGGTAAAAAGTTCGGAAATCTGCACTTAATCTTTGGTTCTGAGAAAATTCATAGATTAATCCGAAGTTGTGATTGAGCTTGTACACCGCTCCAAATCCCAAACGCACAGATGATGAAACTCTAGTTTGGTTAATGTCCTTATACGTTTTATCGTGCAGATCTAAATTGTAGGCGACTTTAAAATAAGGGTTGAATTTTCTTGGAGACCAATTTCTAGGGGTATACTGTTGCGGCAAAGAAAACACTAAGCCGACTTTACACCTTAAAAAACTGCTGTTTTCAAAAGTTCTAAAATTGCTGTCCAAATTTCTTAAATCGCCAACGCCAATTCCCCAATTAAAGTTTGCAATTCGGCTAATGTTTTGATGTTTGTCCAATTCGGTAACCCAAGAGATTTTTGAATTGTTATTGCTTTGATTGTTCAGTGACTTTGGATGGTATTGCATAATGCCTTGTTGCAGGGCAAGGTCATTTTTACCAAACAACTGCGCCTGAGCAATACTTGAGATACAAAGCAATATGGCGGTTAAATACAATCTCAAAATTTAATTCTGGCCAATTCTCTTTGAATGTCTTTGGTTTTTATGTCGTCGCGTTTATCGAACGCCTTTTTTCCTTTACCTAAGCCGATATCCAGTTTTAAGATACCCCTTTCGTTGGCATATAATTTAATAGGGAAAACAGCGGTGCCTTTCTCCTTTAAACGGGTTCCTATTTTGCTTAATTCTTTTTTGTTCAAAAGCAATTTGCGGTTTCTTAATGGCTCGTGTTTGTTGTATGTGCCTTGTTTGAATTCGCTTATATGCATGTTTTTTACAAACAATTCACCATCTTCTATCATGCAATAGGCATCACTTATATTGATGTTGCCGTTCCGGATGCTTTTTACTTCTGTGCCTGTAAGCACCATGCCTGCAGTGAACTTTAAATCCGTATGGTATTCAAATCCCGCTTTGCGGTTGATGATATTGACGGATTTTTCACTCATTTTGATTTTAGACTTTCGAACAGCAAATTTAACTTTTCTTTTTTAATAATTTTTTGTCCTGTGCTGCATTCTGCGATTATTCTTTCTCCCACACGAGCGGTCACGGTGCAATCGATGTTGTTTTTCTCTAAATTTGAAATACAGGCATCAAATACAACTGTCTCACCCAATAAGGCAGGTGATTTGTGTGTAATGTTTAAAAAAGTGCCAATGCCTTCTTCATCGTCTTCCTTCATGTCTATAACAAACAAACGGCTGCTCCACTCAGCATCCCGGCCTAAAGCAAAGGTTCCATACACTTGATGTACTTCGCCACTTTCAAACACTGCTAGGTCGTTAATCCCTACACATTTAACAAATTGTTTTTTATCGCCTAACTGAAATATCGATTTCATTTTGAATAAGCAAATGTGCACTAAATTGCTTCAAAATAAAAATATTTTCTTCTGATAAAATGAGTATAAAAGGTGGGTTACTCTAGAAAAAGGTCGCTAGTAATTTTGTATTTTCGTTGCTAGATATGTCTGAGAAAAAATTATTTCTATTAGATGGGATGGCGCTTATATACCGTGCCTTTTTTGCATTTAGCCAAAACCCTAGAATTGCTTCAACAGGATTAAATACTTCTGCAATGTTCGGTTTTGTAAACACGCTTTTGGATGTGTTGCGCAACCACAAACCAACCCATATAGCCTGCGTGTTCGATACCCAAGCTCCAACCGAAAGGCATATTGTGTATGAGCAGTACAAGGCGCATCGTGAAGAAATGCCTGAAGATTTGCGAAAAAGTTTGCCTTATATCTTTAGGATTTTGGAGTCTTTTAATATTCCAGTTATCACCAAAGACGGCTATGAAGCAGACGATATCATTGGAACTATAGCCTTGCGCGATGGGGCGCCTGATTGTAAAGTATACATGATGACGCCTGATAAAGATTTTGGACAATTGGTAAATGAAAATGTTTTTATTTTCAAACCAGCCAGAATGGGCAATGATTTTGAGATCTTAGGTGTTAAAGAAATTTTGGCAAAATGGGACATCAGCGACATTCATCAAGTGATTGACATTTTGGCTATTTGGGGTGATGCCTCAGACAATATTCCAGGCATTCCAGGTATGGGCGAAAAGACAGCCAAAAAGCTGATTAAGGAGTACGGAAGTCTTGAAAATATTATAGCAAACACCGATAAATTCAAGGGCAAGCAACAAGAAAACTTAATTAATTTTAAAGACCAAGGTTTGCTGTCAAAACAATTGGCCACCATCAACGTCAGTGTGCCAATTGAACATTACTTGGAAGATTATATTTATCAAGAAGTAAACAAAGACGCGGTGAGGGAATTATTTGCTGAATTGGAATTTAGACAATTGTTAAAGCGTGTTTTGGGTGAAGAAGCGCCTGAAATCGCCCCTAAAAAAACTGCCCCAAAATCCAATCCTGCCCAAGGTGATTTATTCAGTCAGCCAGCTTCAGCAGAACCAAGTGGAAAAGGGGATGATTTATTAGAAGAAGCTGAGGAAGCGCAAGAGCAATACCAGACCATTCAAGACGTGCAACACCAATATTTTTTGGTGAATACCAATGAAGCGAAACAGGAATTGTTAAGCAAACTTTTGAATAGTGCTGCATTTTGTTTTGATACAGAAACCAGCGGCTTAGATGTTTTAAATGCTGATGCCATTGGTTTGGCTTTTTCAATAACTAAAGGCGAAGCCTATTATGTACCTGTTTCAGGTAAAGAGGATGTTCAGTTTTTTAAACCTGCATTTGAATCTCAATCACTGAAAATTGCCCAGAATTTAAAATTCGATTTGCAAATTCTAGAGAATTATGATGTTCAAGTCTTGGAACCATTTTATGACACCATGCTGGCGCATTATTTAATAGAGCCAGACAAGCGCCATAATATGGACGAATTGTCGAGAAGCTATTTGAAATACGACCCTGTGTCAATTGAAACCTTGATTGGCAAGAAGGGAAAAGGCCAGATTAAAATGTCTGAGGTAGACATTGAAACTTTGAAGGAATATGCTGCAGAAGACGCAGACATTACCTTGCAATTGAAATCTGTTTTAGATCCATTTATATCCGAACAGAATGCCAGCAAAGTGTTTAATGAAATTGAACTGCCATTGGTGCCTGTTTTGGCTTCAATGGAAAGAGCCGGTATTCGTGTTGATGCTGCTTTCTTACAAGATTATAGTGTCGATTTAGCAAAGCAGATAGTAGAAATTGAGCAAAGAATATACGAGCAAGCAGGTGAGAAGTTTAACATTGCATCGCCTTTGCAACTGGGCAAGATCTTGTTCGATAAACTCAATTTGGATGAGAAAGCTAAGAAAACCAAAACGGGACAATACCAAACGGGAGAGGATGTACTTCAAAAGCTGTCGCATAAAAGCACAATCGTTCAAGATATTTTGGATTTTAGAGGTTTGCAAAAATTAAAGTCTACCTATGTAGATGCCTTGCCATTGCTGGTGAATGAAAAAACAGGTCGAGTGCATACCACCTTTAACCAAGCGGTTGCAGCAACAGGGCGTTTGAGCAGCACGAATCCAAATTTACAAAACATTCCTGTAAGAACAGAAAGAGGCAGAGAAGTGCGTAAGGCTTTTATTCCTGCAAGTGAAGACTTTTTAATATTGTCTGCGGATTATTCGCAAATTGAATTGCGCGTTATAGCAAGTATGAGTGGCGACGAGGGCATGATGGAAGCCTTCAAACAAAACTTAGACATCCACGCTGCCACAGCGGCCAAGGTGTTTGGTGTGCCTTTAGAAGAGGTTACCAAAGAGCAAAGGTATAAGGCCAAGAGTGTAAACTTCGGATTGATTTATGGCCAAGGTGCATTTGGTTTGGCCGAAAACCTAGGCATAAGCAGAACGGAAGCCAAGGAAATTATAGACAACTATTTCAAGCAGTTTCCTGGCATACGCACCTATATGGACGATGTGATTGAAAGCGCAAGAACCCATGGCTATGTAGAAACATTAATGGGTCGCAGAAGGTACCTTCGTGACATCAATTCTAATAATGCAACGGTAAGAAGCTTTGCGGAACGCAATGCCATTAATGCGCCGATTCAAGGTGCGGCTGCCGACATGATTAAAATGGCCATGATACGCATACACAAACGCATGCAAGAAAAGCCATACAAATCAAAGATGTTGCTGCAGGTGCATGACGAATTGCTTTTCGATGTGCACAAAGACGAGGTAGAAGAAATTACCAATTTGGTAAAAACTGAAATGCAAAATGCCATGCCACTTAATGTTCCTGTAATTGCCGAGGCAGGTACTGGAAAAAACTGGTTGGAGGCGCATTAAAGGTTCTTCAAAAACGGTACTTTAGAGCACAGCAAACTGTTGAAGTCCTGAGAAAGCTTTAGTTTGAAAACAGTGAAGATTAAAGCAGAACCCAAAATAGACGATTTAACGATTGAATCTAATATAGGATTGCTGACCCAATCACCAATAAACGTAAAGGCAAAAAACAGAATTAAAAGCAAACTGATTTTAATCTGATCTTTGTGGAATGGATTGATTTTTAATTTGTATTGTAGCACCAATAAATTGCAAAGGTTTACTGAAATCATAACCAATATGGTGCTAATCGCACCTCCAATAATGCCAAATTTTGTGATGAAAATATAGTTGTAGATAAAAGATGAAATTACTGCCACCACAATACTAAACGTTGATAATCCATAAAATTTCGAGTTCACAATAATTGGTCCGTTGCCACAAACAACTGCATCTATCAACTTACTTATTCCGATAAAAAACACCACCCATTTTCCTCTTTGGTAAAAGTCACCCCTTGGCATCAATTCATAAAGGTTGTCGATGTTCAACCAAATCATAAAAAACAAGATGCCAGAAACCAAAAGTTGATTGCTGCCATTTTTTTTGTTTAATGATTCAACTTCTTTGAATTTAGACTCCTTCATTAAATTCGAAATCACAGGAGTCGCCACCTGTAAAATGGTACGTTTAGGTATTTCAATAAAGGTTGCTAAATAAAAACCAATACTGTAAATAGCAACTTCAGATAAGTCTTTTTGTAAAGCAGATATCATGAAAAAATCCATTTTGGTGTAAAGCAATGAGGCAATTCCAGAGAAAAACAACAGCATGGTAAACCTCAAACTGTCTTTTTTGATCTGTGGGTTTTTGCGGATAAAATCTAAATTTGGTCTTAAATTTATTTTAGTCAGTTTGCCTAAAAACCAAAGATTTCCAATCAAAGCGACACCATAAGCAAGCACAATTAACCAAACCGATTGTGTAAAACTAACAAAGTTGAAATAATACAGCAATCCTGCAACAATAATCAATGCCCGCATGACAATTTCTCTCATGAAATTTGGCACCGCAATGCGTCCATGGTTGGCGCAACTAACTTCAGAAACAACTTGGTATAATATAATAAACACCAATAAAATCAGCATTGGAAAAAGCTTTTTGTATTTTAAAGCATTGGCGTTGATGAAAAGAAATATTGAGTCACCGCCAATAAGCAAAACAATTAAGAGCAAACAGAAACCGATCAAGGGGAAAATTAATACCCAGAAAAAGAACCCATGGTGTTGCTCATCTGCAGTCTTGAAAAAGGGAAAAAATCGATTGATGCTGTAATGGGTGCCAATTAAAGCAAAAGAGGATAAGACGGTGCCTAATTCAATAAACAAGCGCACTGCACCTAGCTTTTCTGGTGTGTAAAACAAGGGAAGTAGAATAAATAAACTTAAAAATCCTAGCCCCATTCCAATGTAATTAGAAAGTGCCGCTTTAAATCCTTGCCTTATTATAACGCCCATTTAGTTTGGCAAATTTAATCTTAATTGCAATTGCTTTCTTAAGTAATTTCGACAAGCGTGTACTTTTTAGCTCCCGTTTTATATATTTGTGCTTGCTTAATAAAGGAAAAATTGAATATTGGAATTTTAGAAATATGTGTTAAAGAGCATTACATGGTTGTTAATGCCGTTGTAAAGACCTACGCAAGCAATCCTGCGAATAAAATATTTATTTTCACCATTCAAGGTGCAAAAGATTTAATTATGGCCCAAGACAATGATGGTCCACAAATTGAATATGTTTTATTTGATCAAGAAAGCGACGTAAATGTTTTTTTTGAAAAAATCAAGGGGTATCCATTAGATAGGATTCACTATACCACCGTTTCCAAGTATTTTAAAGCCTTTTATTTTTTTAAACCGAACACAAACTGCAAAGTTTTTTTCCACTTTCACAACATTGATTTATGGTATAATTCAGCTTTAATAATTCAAATTAAACGTTTGTATAATGTCTTTTTTAAAGATAGGAACAAAGTTGATTTCATGCGACAAATTAAGTATTCGGTTAAAGATGTATTATGGGATTTTTACAGGAAAAAATTCATAAGAAAAATCGCAAAAGATGGAACAAATATTGTCATTTTAAGTGAAGCACAACGTTTTCATTTACACACGTATTTAAATGCAAACAAAGCGATTGTGTTTCCAACATTGATTTTCGAACCTGATTTCTACAAAGATTTATCGACAGACAATTCTAAAATTAGGGTTTGTATACCAGGCTCTGTTACTCAAATAAGAAGGGAATATAACAAGTTGTTTGATGTCCTTGAATCCAATTTAGAATTTTATAAAACCAATTATATTTTTGATTTGCTTGGATTTATTCCCCCTAGCGAAACTGCATTAATTGAACGAATAAAAGTAATAGAAGAAAAGGGCCTGAACATTCTTTCTTATAATTACTTTATTGATGTAAAACAATTTGATCTAGAACTTTACAAATCCGATATTATTTTAAGTAATATTTTACTCGACGATAATTTAAGTCTTCAAAACAAAGAGACAGCGGCTGTTTTTCATATGATAAGAGGCGCCAAGCCTGGGATATTCCCTGAAAGCTTTGTCTTGGATTCCGATTTCAAGGATTCTGTAGTGAAATTTAAAGCCTATTCTGATCTGCATAATTTGTTTTTAGAATTGTTAAATAAGCCTGAAATTATGAGCGAATTAAAAACCAATGCAATGAAGATTTCTTTGCAATATTCTCCATCAGAATTAATCAAAAGACTAATCTGATATCGAGTCTTAAATTTGTTGAATTTTCTTATATTTGCTGAATTAATATCGTCTAGAAGAAATGTATAAGAAAATCAACTGCTGTAGAATATGTGGAAATTCAAACTTAGTTTCATTGTTGCACCTTGGTGAGCAAACACTAACAGGTGTATTCCCTAAGAACAAAAGTACCGAGATTACCAGCGGTCCAT
Organism: Bacteroidia bacterium; assembly: GCA_044357345.1. GTDB lineage: Bacteria > Bacteroidota > Bacteroidia > NS11-12g > UBA955 > JABMMZ01. The sequence goes on along the minus strand of JBIKPR010000041.1, from coordinate 441 downwards.
TAGAATTGGTTAAATGCTTTAGTCAAAATGGTGAAGATGTTTGTGGTTTGGTTCAATTACACCATTCATATGACAGCAATGAAATGTATGGCGAAAATTATGGTTACCGTTCAGGACTTAATCAGTCAATGGTTAGACATTTACAAAGTGTTGTTGCTGAAATTTGCAAATTGGTTGAATTAAATGCTGATGATGTAATTATAGATATTGGAGGTAATGACTCAACCTTATTGCAAGCTTATCCAGCAGATAAAGGTTTGAATTTAATGGTTATTGATCCAACTTCTAATAAGTTCAAACAACACTATCCTGCTCATATCAACAATACAGCAGATTTTTTTAGCGCTGATACTTACAATAAACTCTTCAATAAAAAAGCGAAAGTTATAAGCTCTATAGCGATGTTTTATGACCTAGAAGCACCTTTGAAATTTGTACAAG